>NZ_FNWP01000048.1:0-21238 GCF_900108435.1 Methylobacterium sp. 275MFSha3.1
CACGCGATGAGCAGCACGACCGACAAGATCAAGGGCCTGGCCAACGAGGCGGTGGGCAACGTCAAGCAGGCGGCCGGCAAGGCGACGGGCAACGACAAGCTGGTGGCCGAGGGCAAGGCGCAGGAGCTGAAGGGCGAGGCGCAGAAGACCGTCGGCGACGTCAAGGACGGCGCCAAGTCCGTCGCCGACAAGATCACCGGCAAGCACTGAGCCCGTCCCGCGGCGCCGTCCCCTCGGCGCCGCCCTCAGGCCCTTGCCCGGCACGGTGCCGGGCCTGGCCGCTCGATGCGCGAGAGCTAGAGCCGATGCGGCGCTTCGCCAGCCTCTTCCTGCGTCAGGAATTCGTCTTCCTGATGCTGGCCATCCTGCTGAGTGTCGGCGCGGGCGTGGCCTACTGGGCGTCGCGGGCCACCGTCCTGATGATCGCTGTCGCCCCGAAGGATGGAACCGAGCCGGCCCTGATCCAGGCCTACGCGGACGCTCTGGCCAAGCGCCACAAGGAGATCCGCCTCAAGATCCTGCCCTTCGACGACGTGCGCGACAGCGCCGAGGCGCTGGGCGACGGCCGCGCCGATCTGGCGATCGTGCGGCCGGATGTGGAGCTTCCGGATAACGGCTTGACGCTGGCGATCCTGCGCGACCAGGCGATGATCATCGCGTCGCCGGAATCCGCTGGGATCGCCCGCTTCCCCGATCTCGACCGCAAGCGCCTGGCGATCCTGGCCCACAGGGACGCCGACGAGGCGCTCATCCGCGCCATGCTGGAGCATTACGGTCTGACGCTGGTGACCACCGAGCCGGCAGGCGCGCTGCCGCCGCGCCACGTCGCCCTGGTCGAGATGGCCGAGAGCGACCTGGGCGCGGCCTTCGCCCGGAAGCGGGTCGACGCGGTGATCTCGGTCATCGCGCCGACCGCGCCGACGGCGCAGCGGATCGTCGGCCTCGTCCAGGCGGCCAGCCGCGATCGCAAGATCTCCTTCGTGGATGTCGAGAACGCCGAGGCGATCGTTGCCCGTCTGCCGCGGCTGCAGGTCGTCATCATGCCGGCCGAGACCTTCGGCGGCAGCCCCAAGGTGCCCGACGAGGAGGTTCACACGGTCGGCGCCTCGTACCGCCTGATGGCGCGCGCGAACCTCGCCCGGTCGGTGGCGGCCGACGTCACCCAGCACCTGTTCGAGCTGCGCAGCGCCATGGCCAACGTCACGCCCGCGGCCGACTATTTTCAGGCGCCCGCCTATGACGGGACCGTCGGCGCGACGAGCGCCCGGCTGCCGATCCATCCCGGCGCCGTCGACTATTACGAGCGCGAGCAGCAGAGTTTTATCGAGCGCTACGAGACCTGGATCTACCTGCTCGCCTTCCTCGGCGGCGGTATAGGCTCCGCGCTCGCCTGGATCGGCCAGCGCCTGTCGCGCCTGCGCCGGGAGCGCGTCGAGGAAGCGACGGACCGGCTGCTGAGGATCCGCCAGGAGGCGCAGGAGACGACCGACCCGGCGCGTCTCGAGAGCCTCGCCCGGGAGATCGACGACCTCGCGGGCGACATCGCCAAGCACGCCCTCGAGCGACCGACCGAGGCGCGGACCATGTCGGCCGCGGCCATCGCCATCGACGCCGCCCGCTCGACCGTCAAGCGCGCCATCACGACCGGCCGGAGCGCGGAGGACGGGTCCGCGTTGGCTGGCCGGACGGTCGCGAGCGACGCGGGCCCGAACGGGGCCTGACCCATTGCGGCGGATGACCGCCGTACCACCCGGGCCGAGGGCCCGCCTCAAGAGGACGACGCGATGAGCAAGGGATACCCTTCGATGACCGCCCTGCTGGGCCTGCTGGCCGTGGCCGGTTACCAGAACCGCGACCGGATCGCCGAGTGGCTCGGCGGCCACGCCAAGGACGCGTCCCGGTCGCCGGCGCCGCAGGTCCCGCCCGCGACGGGTTCGACCATCCCGGCGAACCTGGATCGGCTCCTCGGCGGCGCCAGCGCGGGCGGCGTCGGCGGCCTCATCGCCGGGGGCCTGACCGAGCTGGTCGACCATTTCACCAAGGGCGGCCACGCCGAGACGGCCCAGTCTTGGATCAATCACGGGCCGAACCGCGACATCCCGACCGCGGCTCTGGAGCGCGCCATCGGACCGGACACGCTGGCGGCCCTGGAGCAGCGCACCGGCCTGAGCAAGAGCGAGCTGCTGGCGCGCCTCTCGCGCGACCTGCCCTCGGCCATCGACCGCTACTCGCCCGACGGACGTTTGCCGGCTTTCAGCTGATCCGCTCCATCGCGGTCGTCGCGGCGGTGCCGCCGCGACGACCGGCACCGATTCCGGCGGCCGCTACTCGACCAGCTCGTCCACCTTCGCCATCAGCGAGGGCGAGATGGTCAATCCCAGGGAGGCGGCCGTCGTCAGGTTGAGCAGGGTGATGAAGCGCTCGCTCGCCTGCACCGGCAGGTCGCCGACCACCGCGCCGCGCAGGATCCGATCGATGTAGCTCGCCGCCCGCTGCACGTCCTGCTCGACGCTGGTCGTGTAGGCGGCGAGGCCGCCGAGATGGACCGGCGCCGCGTAGGCGTACACGGCCGGCAGGCGGTGGGTCGCCGCCAGATCGACGATCAGCTGGCCGTACACCCCGGTCACCGCGTCCGGCAGGGCGATGAGGCCGCCCTCCGGTTGTCCGGCGAAGCCGGCGATCGCCGCCTCGATCTCGGCCGCGTCGTGCACGCCCGCGATCCGGGCGTCGATCCCGAGTGTCGGGCCGATGCGGGCCATCTCGGCCGTGTAGCCCGCGAGGCGCGCCCGATAATCGGGGTTGATGAGCGCGAGCGCCCGCGTCACGCCGGGGCTGAGTTCCTTCAGGAGCTGCAGCCACTTGCCGACGAGGACGAAGTCGAAGTTGGTGAAGCCGGTGAGGTTCCCGCCGGGCCGCGACAGGTTCGTCACGAAGCCGCCGCCGACCGGGTCCTGAAGCATCATGAAGACGATCGGAACCGTCGTGGTCGCCCGCTGGAGCGCGGTCGCGCCGACGACGCCCTGCGCGAGCACCGCGTCGGGCGCGCGCGCGACGATCTCCTCCGCCTGGACGCGCATCCGCTCGGCGTCGCCGTTGCCGTACTGCAGGTCGACCGTGAGGTTCTCACCCCAGATCCAGCCGGCCCGCTTCAAGCTCTCCTTCAGCGTCTCGACGATGACGGGACTGTCGGGATGCGCCGCGCCGTAGACCAGCAGGATCCCCAGGCGACGCTGACCCTTCGCCGGCGCGGCGGCGAGGGCCGGCCACGCGGCCGCACCGCCGAGGGCCGCGATGACGTCGCGCCGTCTCATCCGCCGGTCTCCCGTCCGAACCCGTTCCGAGCATCGCCGATCGGGAGGGATTCCGATCGCACGCCCTCGGACGGTAATAGGCGCTGCCTTAAGGCGGGGCTATCGGGACGGGCGACGGGGAAGCCGGGCGGGCGCGCGACTCAGCGGACCTCGACCCGACTGCCGCTGCCGCCGTTCAGCAGCCGCTTCAGGTGGAAGGCCGCCACCCCGTCGTCGGGGCGCAGACCGACCAGGGCCGCGAAGGCGGCCAGCGCGCCGGCCTCCCCGGCATCGAGCTTGGCGTAGGCGTCCTGGTACTGGGCGAGCAGTGCGTCGCCGCAGGCCGCTTCCGTCAGGGGTTCGTAGGCGCGCAGGGCCGTCTGCTTGCCGCGCAGGAGGAGGTCGCCGAGGGGGCGGCCGCGGAACTGTCCGGCGCGGATCACGACGGCGTCGCTGACGCAGATCCGCGTGCCGAAGGCCTTGTTGGCGTTCTCCAGACGGGCGGCTGTGTTGATGGTGTCGCCGTAGGCCGTGTAGTCGAAGTAGCGGCCGCCGCCGAAATTGCCCACGATCGCCGGGCCGGCATGAACGCCGATCCGCGTCACGCCGATCTCGATACCCCGCTCGCGCCAGCGATTGCGGAAGCCCTCGGCCGCCTCGTCCAGGGCGAGGGCGCAGGCCACCGCCCGCGCCGCGTGGTCCGGCTGGTCCCCCGGCGCGCCGAACAGGACGTGCAGGGCGTCGCCGACGATCTTGGCCACCGTCCCCTCGTGGGCGAAGACCACGTCGGTCATCTCGGCGAAGTAGCCGTTGAGGATCTCGGCGAGCTGCGCCGGGTCGAGGCTCTCCACGAGGCCGGTGAAGCCCGCGATGTCGGTGAACAGGGAGGCCACGTCGCGGCGGTGGCCGCCGAGTTCGAGGCCCGACGCGTCCCCCGCGAGCCGCTCGGCGAGGTTCGGCGAGAAGTACCGGGCCAGGGAGGCGTGGGCCCGCTCGGCGAGCGATTGCCGCCGCCGCCCCTCGCGCAGGTCCTCGACGTGGCGCAGCGTCCGCTCGATCGTCGTCTCGAGGTCGGCAAAGTCGATCGGCTTCGTCAGGAAGTCGAAGGCGCCCCGGTTCATCGCCGTGCGGATGTTCGCCATGTCGCCGTAGGCCGAGACGATGATGATCGAGGGGCGCTCGGCCAGCTCCTGCAGCTTGGCGAGCAGGGTCAGCCCGTCCATCCGCGGCATGTTGATGTCGGAGACGACCAGATCGACGTCGCGGCTCTCGGCCAGGCGGTCCAGCGCCTCCTGCCCGTCGTGGGCGAACAGGAACGTGACGAGGCCCTGCCGGATCTGGCGGCGGAACTTCTGGGTGATCAGCGCCTCAAGATCCGGCTCGTCGTCGACGACGAGGATCTTGGCGCTCGGGGCGCCGGGCGTCATTCGGTCCCCGCGAAGGCGGACAGACGGCGATCGATCTCGGCCTTCAGAACGGCGAAGTCGATCGGCTTGGTGATCAGGCCCACGGCGCCGGCGGCGCGGACCTTCTCGCGCGTCTCGGCGTCGCCGTAGGCCGTGATCATGATCACCGGCACGTCGGGGCGGGCCGCGCGCACCAGGGGCAGCAATTCGAGGCCGGTCATCCCCGGCATGTTGATGTCCGACAGCATCAGGATCAGGCTCGGCTCGTTCGAGCCGTTGATCCGCTCCAGGGCCTCCGCGGCCGAGTGCGCGAAGGCCATCGCGAAGCGTCCGGCGCGCAGCTCGCGGCGAAACTGCTGCCGGAACAGGTCTGTCACGTCGGGTTCGTCATCGACGACGAGGATCAGGACGTTCATGGCTGGCTCTCAGTCTCGGTCGCCGCCTCGGTCGCCGGCTCTGTCGCCGCCACGGTCGGTGGCCGAGGCGGCGCGTCCGGCGTAACACTCTGCCGCGGCAGGGTGATGATGAATTCCGTGAAGGCACCCGGTTCTGTGGCGACGTCAACCGTTCCGCCGTGCTGCTTGACGAGGATGTCGTGGCTCAGCGACAGGCCGAGCCCCGTTCCCTCACCGGCCGGCTTGGTGGTGAAGAACGGGTCGAACATCTTGGCCTTGACGCTGTCCGGGATGCCGGTGCCGTTGTCGCGCACCCGGATCTCGACGCCGTCGCCCCGGTCCCGGGTGGCGACCGAGAGCGTGGGTGCATAGCCGGGTTCGCCGTCGGCGGCCCGCTTCTCGGTGGCGTAGAATCCGTTCGACATCAGGTTCAGCAGGACCCGCGTGATCTCCTGAGGGTACAGGTCGGCGAGGCCGGCCGCCGGATCGTAATCGCGCACGAGGGTCACGTTGAAGCCGGGTTTCGCCGCACGGGCCCCGTGATAGGCAAGATTCAGGCTCTCCTCGACCAGCGCGTTGACCTCGACCGGGCGATGCTCGCCGGACCCGGTGCGCGAGTGGAGCAGCATGTTCTTGACGATCGAGTCCGCGCGCTTGCCGTGCTGGACGACCTTCTCGAGATTGCCCTTGAGCAGGCCGGCGAGTTCCTCGACTTCCGCGCGCGTGTCCGGGTCGAGGGTCGTCGGTTCGAGCACCTCCCGCAGCTCGTCCACCAGCTCGTTCGAGAGCGACGCGAAGTTGTTGACGAAGTTCAGCGGATTCTTGATCTCGTGGGCGATGCCGGCGGTGAGCTGCCCCAGCGAGGCGAGCTTCTCGGACTGGACGAGCCGGCTCTGCGCCCGCTGGAGATCGTCGAGCGATTGGTTGAGGTCGCGGGTCCGCTCCTCCACCTTGGCCTCGAGCGTCTCGTAGGAATCCTGAACCCGGCTCGCCATCGTGTTGAACCGGTGCGCGAGGGTCTCGATCTCGTCGCCGGTGCGGATCACGATCCGCTCGGACAGGTCACCCGCGCCGAACCGCTCCGCCCCGTCCTCGAGCTCGCGGATGGGCACGACCATGCGCCGCGCGAGGAAGGTGCCCGCCACCGCCGCCAGCAGGACGCCGAGACCCATCAGCGACGTGGTCTGGATCACGGATTCGAGCGCCGGCCCCATCGCGTCGCGCAGCGATTCCTGCACGAAGACGATCCAGTCGACCCGCGGGATGGTGGCGTGAGCCGCCAGCACCCAGCCGCCGTCGAGGCCGGTCGTGATCTCGTAGTCCTGACCCGCCATGCGGGAGCCGGGCAGAGCCGCCGCGACCTCGGGCAGGCCGGAGAGGTCGGTGTCGCGCAGGACGAGGCTCAGATCCGGGTGCGCGATCAGGCGACCGGTCGCCGTCGTCACGAAGGCGTAGCCGTGCTCGCCGACGTTGATCGCGCTGACGACGTCCCAGATCAGTTTGAGATTGACTTCCGCGACGGTCACGCCCGGGTCGCGGCCGGCATGGGCCACCGAGACGGTCATGTACGGCTCGGACCCGCGCCGGAAATAGACCGGGCCGAACCACGTCTTCTGGGCGAGCGCCTGGGTGAAGCGCGGCGAGGTCGAGAAATCCTTGCCGCTGGCGACGGAGTCCGGCTCCAGTCGGGAGACGCGCAGCTGCTCCTTGCCGGCCGGATCGAGGTAGGCCACCTCCGTGATGGCCGGCGCCTGGCGCAGCAGGCGGATGAAGTCGTAGCGCTGCTGCTCCGGGGAGACGCGCCGCCACTCGGCGCGCGTCGTCCAGCCGATCTGGCCCTCGATCGAGGACAGGAAGGCGTCGACGCGCTCGGCGGCGGCGCGCGCCTTGGTGCGCTGCGTCTCGATCGCGGTCCGCTTGGCGTCCTGGTAGTTCAGCGTCAGGTCGACGGCGCCGTTGATGAGCAGCACGAGGCTGACCAGGCCCACGAAGGCCACCGCGAACTTCCCCGCGAGCGGCAGGCGGAACCAGCGCGGCGGCGCTGTCGCGGCCGGCGGGGAGGCTGTCGGGCGCGGCGCCGTCATTCGACGATCTCGTCCGCCTGGGCGAGGAGCGCCGACGAGATCGTCACGCCCATGCTGCGGGCCGTCTTGAGATTCACGATGAAGTCGAACTTCGTGGGCGCCTGGACCGGCAGGGTCGCGGGGTTCTCGCCGCGCAGGATGCGGCCGACATAGGCGGCAGCCCGGCGGACCGTCTCCACCGGATCCGGTCCGTACGACATCAGGCCGCCTCGGTAGGCGAAACGCCGGATCGCGAAGACCGCGGGGACCCGGAGACTCGTGGTGAGCGCTACGATGTGGTCGCCGTTGGCCTCGCTGAACGTGCCGGGGGCGACGATCAGGCCCCCGTCGCCCTGCCGCGCGAGCGCGGCGATCACGGGCTCGATCTCGGCCGCCTTGTCGATCTTCACCACCACCGGCTCGATCCCGAGCGTGGCCGCGGTGGCGCGGAACGGCTCGGCGTAGAGGTTCTCGCCGCGGATCTCGGTGCTCGGATTGGACAGGAGCGTGACGTGCCTGAGGCTCGGAACAGCCTCCTTGAGGGCCGCCACCCATTTCCCGCCCAGCGGCGCCTCGTAGAGCGTGAAGCCGGTGATGTTGCCGCCCGGGCGCTGGAGACTCTCCACGTACCCGAAGCGGACCGGGTTCGAGGCGCCGACGAACACGATCGGGATCTGCTTCGTCAGAGCTGCCACGGCCGTGAGCTGCGCGCTGAGGTAGGCGAAGATCACCTGCGGCTGTGCGGCCACGAGTTCGGTCGCGAGGAGACGCGTGCGCTCGCGGTCGGCCCCGGTCCAGCGATCGTCGACCCGCTGATCGGGATGACCGTGGTCGCGCAGGCCGGCATGGAACGATTCCGCCAGCACCCGGCCCTCGGGATCGCCCTCCGCGAACGGCCAGAGGGCCGCGACATGGGCCTGACCCTGCGCCAGCACGGTGCGCGGCCACCCGGCGAGCGCCAGGGGCAACCCAGCGAGTACGGTTCGCCGCCTCATCGGACCATCGCGCCACATCCCCGCCCACGGCCCCGCCGCGCGCTCAGGCCCCGCCCTGCGATCGACTGCCGAAGCATAGTGCACGCTCGACGGCGACACCACGCGCGAGCCGCCGCGCAGTTATCAAAATGCCAGCCGCATGCCGCCGACGATGTTTCGCGGAGCTCCCGCAAAGACCGATCCCGTGGTGGTCGCCAGCACGGCGGCGCCGTTCTGGAGTCCGGTCGTGCCGCTGATGCTGTTGGCGAGGTTCTGCGCGGAGGCGACGTAGGTCGTGTCGAACAGGTTGCGCACCTCGACGTACAGGCTCAGCCGCTTCGCGTAGCCGCCCGTCAGCTCCGTGGCGTAGTGCAGGTTGGCGTTGACCACCGCGTAGCCCGGCGCCTTCAGCAGGTTGGCGTTGTCGAGGTAGAAATCGCCCTGGACGACCGTCTCCACGAAGGCGCCGAGACCCGCGAGCGGGCCGCTCGGCACGTCGTAGCCGAGGCGGGCGAGGATCTGGTGGGCAGGAACTCCGGGGATCCGGTTCCCGGCCCGGTCGAAGGACCGGCTCAGGCTGCCGGCGCTGAGCTGCTCGGCGTAGCGGGTGTAGATCTGGTCGTCGAACGTGTAGGCCAGCGTTCCGCGCCAGCCGGGCGCGAAGGCCCAGTCGGCGCCGACCTCGATGCCGCGATGCTCCGAGGCCGGCGCGTTGAACGTGTACGCGAGGAGCCCGGCCCCCGGCGATTGCGAGACCAGCTCGTTGCGGAAGAACTCGTAGAACCCGGTCACGCTCAGGCGGAGATCGGTCACCGGGCTCCACTCGGCGCCGAGATCGAAGCCGAGGTTCTCCTGCGTCCGGAGCTGCGTGTTGTTGCCGGGCAGCCCGGCCGGGGTGATGAACAGGTTGCTGGCGGCCGGCGTGGTGTAGCCGGTGGCGACCCGGCCGCGCAGCGCCCAGGCCGCGTCCGGCCGGTAGACCAGGGCCAGTTCGGGGGCGACGTTGAGGAAGGACCGGTTCGCGTCCGCCACCGTCCGCGTCGTGCCGCTCGCCGCGTACGCGTAGGCGACGTTGCGCCCGGTGATCGCCGTGGTCTCGGCGCTCAGGCCGAGGATGCCGGTCCACTGGTCCGACAGGCCCAGCTCCAGCCGCGCCCGGCCGCCGAGATTGGACTGCACCGCCGACTGATCGCCGATCAGCGCCCCCAGGCGCGGGCCGACGTAGGGGGCCCGGTTGAAGGTGGTGATGTGGTTGTCGATCGTGTTGTAGGCGAGCGCGACGTAGCCCGTCGCCGGCAGGCCGAACACGTCGCCTCGCCGAGTCAGGTCGGTCAGGAAGTTCCAGGACGGGTAGGAGCCCCGCGACGCGGTCGTGTAGAAAGGCTGGTCGAAGTTGCGCTGGTCGAAGCCGAGCTGCGTGCGCCACGTGGTGAACGCGTCGATGTCGTGCTCCCAGCGGGCGGCCACGATGGTCCGGCGGTCGTTGCGCCCGAAGCCGCCCTCGTCGGCGGTCACCGGCACGGTCGCGCCGAAGGCCCCGTTCCGGAACAGGTTGAAGGTGGTGCAGCCCGGGGCCGCGCTCGCGGCCGCGGCGCAGCCGCGCTGGTACGGGTTGATCCGGTACTGGGCCAGGGACGCGCGGGCGGGCAGGTTCGCGTCGAGGGTGTTGTTGATCACCTTCAGGGTGAAGCGGTTGTCCGGCGTCGGGGTGTAGCTCGCGAGCAGGTTGATGGTCTGCGTGTCGTAGCTCGCGTGGTCCTGGTAGCCGTTCGCGCGGACATCGCTGGCGAACAGACTGATCTCGAACGGGCCGCTGACGCCGCCGACGGTGAAATAGTTGCTGAGGTAGCCGAAGCTGCCGGCATCCACCCCGATCTCGTAGCCGTCGATCTCCCGCCCGGTGCGTGTCCGGAACGCGATGGCGCCCCCGGTGGCGTAGTTGCCGAAGAGCGGCGATTGCGGCCCGCGGAACACGTCGATCCGGCCGTAGGCGCGGGGGTCCGTGAGGTCGAAGCGCGACGCCCCGTCCGGCTGGGTGAGGATGAAGCCGTCCTCCAGGACGACGGTGTTCTTGATCACGCCGGTGGAGCGGGCGTTGTTGCCGCGGATCGAGATGACCACATCGCGGCCGCCGTTCCCTTGCCGCACGGTCACGCCGGGGCTGTTCACCAGGACCGAGCCGATGCTGGTCGCCGGCCGGTTCGCGATCGTGTCATCGCGGCCGATGCCGGTGACGATCTCGCCGACCGGGTGCTCGATCACCGCGGGCGCCGAGCCCGGCGGCGCCGCCACGCCGAAGGCCGGCGCGGCGGGCCGGCCCGCAACGGGCGCGGCCTCGCCCTCCACGGAGAGTTCCTCGAGGGTGACGGCGGCCTGGCCGAGGGCGGGGAGGGGGCTTCCGGCGAGCAGGAGCGCGAGGGCGCCGCCGCGCAGGACGGGGGAGTCGGAGGTCATCGGAGGTCTCGTCTGATCGATGGGGCGAGCGGCGGCGCCGCCCGGAGGACGGGCGATCAGGCGGAGCGGGGCGGCCCGCGGGGCTGGCCGATGACGGCGGGGACCGACGCGGTCCGGACGGGGGGCGGGATCGGCCACGCCACCGCCGTCCAGCGCACGCGGCGCGCGAGGCCGGGCGCGTGCGGGAGCAGCGGCGGGACGGCACCGGCGCGACACAGCCCGCAGAGTGCGCAGGACCCCGGTGCCGGCGCGCCCGGGCCGACCGCTGCGTCACCGGCCTGATCCGGCGCGTGCCCGCACAGGATCTGGCCGGGCAGCGCGCCCCGATCCGCCTGCGCCATCCGGAGCGCGACGGCCGGCGCGAGCGCCTGGATCCAGAGCGCGAGCGCGATCAGCACCGCGCCCGGGAGGCCCGGGCGCCCGCGTCTCAGGCGCGGAGACGTATGCACGGGCACGGCGCCCGCCCGCACCGGCTCAGCGCGCCCACCGTCTTCGGAGCCGGCCCGCGGCGAGGTCGAGACCGACCATGGCGGCGATGGCGAGCCCGGTCAGCGGGAAGAGCGCTCCGAGGCCGAGGATGATCGCGGTCACGGTCGCGGCCACCCGCCGATCCGCGGGCCAGGGCGGCACGCCGAGGCCACCGGCCGGGCGCCGCTTCCACCACATCGTCCCGGCGGTGACGGCGAGCAGGAATGTGGCGAGGCAGAAGCCCAGCATCGCCAGCTGGTTCGCGCGGCCCCAGTGCTCGCCCTTGTGGATGCCGATCCCGTACTGGATCGCCCGGCCGACCGGTCCGAGATCGGTGAAGCGGACGTCCACCAGCGGGCGGCCGGAATACTGGTCGAGGGTGATGACCCGCTGCCGCGTGACGTCGCGCGGGTAGATCGCGGCGGCGTAGACGCCGTCCGCGCCGACGGGCAGCGCCAGCTCGAAGCCGGGGGGTATCCCCAGATGACGAAGGATCGCCACGGCGTCGTCGATCCCGACGCTCGCGGCCGCGGCCGGTACGGAGCGCGGCACCGGCGCGTCCTGCAGGGTCCACCCGGCATCCTCCAGCCGGTCGCGCAGCGGCACCGTCGAGACCGGCCGATTCGCCCAGAGCGCGGCCGGTTGCCCGAGGCCGGCGGCGTTCGACCACGCGCGCAGTTCCTGCCCCCACCAGATCGACCAGGGCAGGCCCGTGAGCGCCAGGAAGAGCAGCCCGCCGCCGGCCACGAACCCGGTGACGGCGTGAAGGTCGCGCCACCACACGCGCCGGCGCGGGTCGCCGCGCACCGTGACGACGCCGCCCGCGCGGCCGCGGGGCCACCAGAGATACGCGCCGGTCAACACCAGGACGATCGCGAAACCGGCGACGATCTCGATGACGGCGTTCGCGAGGGGCCCGACCAGGGCGAGGCTGTGCAGTCCGCGGACCATCGCCATGAGTTCGCGGTCACGGTCGACGCGGTCGAGCACGTCGCCGGTATAGGGGTTCAGGTAGACGTGGATCCGGCGGTCGCCGGAAGCGAGCGTCACCCGCGCCGCGGCGTCCGGCGCGGCCGGGTCGATGTAGGTGACGGGCGCGCCGTCGGGCACGGCCTGCAGCGCGTTGAAGATCAGCCGGTCCGGGCCGATCGGTGCCGTCGCCTGCGGCGCGACCCGGGTCCGGTACGCGAACAGGCTGCCGTTGATCTCGTCCTTGAACAGGTAGAGCGCGCCGGTGGCCGAGAGGCTGATCAGGAAGGGCAGGCAGAGCAGGCCGGCGTAGAAGTGCCACCGCCAGACGGCCCGATAGACGGCGTCGCGGGACAGTCGCCGCGTTGCCGCCGCCCCGTACGCGGGGGCGTCGCCGTGGAGAACAATCGACATGATGGGAGGTCCGGGCCTGAACGATCGGGAGCGGGATCGTCAGGCCTTGGGTGGACCTCGCGCGGTGCCCGTCGAGGCCGGCGGGCCGGTCGTCGGGATCTCGGATTCGGGGCGCCACGCGCGGCGCGTCTCGGCGGCGACGGGCCAGTCGGTCGCGGTCGGGTTGATAATCGGCAGGACCAGCGCGCCGGCCTGCACGAGCGTGCAGCACGGATGCGCGTGCGCCACCGGGCCGGCGGGGTCACCCGAGGCGTGACCGGCACAGATCACCGCGTCCGGATCGACCCGGGCCTGTGCCGGGATGGCGAAGCCGAGGAAAGCTTGAAGCAGCAGCGCGTAGAGCGCGACCAAGCCGATGATCGCGCGCCCTCGAACCGTGAGAGGCTGGCACCGGCGCATGGACCGATCTAGGCGGCCGCGCCGCGGCGCGTCAACGGCCGACCGCTGTTCGGTCCGTGCCAGACTCGCGCCTCGCTGAGGATCAGAGGAGGATGCGCCCGGTTCCGGGAAAGAAAAAACCCGCCGGATCTGAGATCGGGCGGGCCGGCGCGGTGGCTGGGGGACCTGGATTCGAACCAGGACTAGAGGAGTCAGAGTCCACCGTTCTACCGTTAAACTATCCCCCAATCAGCCGTGAGCCCTGCGCATCCGGTTTCGAAGATGGCGGGGCAGAGCCCGCAGCGCATCGAGCGGGTCCGGGCGTGGGCGGTGAGATAGGCGGAATGGTTCGGGAGGTCAACCGGTTGTTCTGCGGTTGACGCCACCTCGGCCGCGGCCGTAACCGTGAGGTCGCGGATGCTGCCAGGAAGGGTGGCCGAGTGGTTTAAGGCAGCGGTCTTGAAAACCGCCGTGGGGGCAACTCCACCGTGGGTTCGAATCCCACCCCTTCCGCCGGCATCGCGCTAAGTGGCTGATCTGCCACGAAGTGCACTACAATCAACGGCTTATGTCTGGGCGACTGCTACACATGAGTGTATGCACGGAGCATGAAGGACGTGGGTCGGCACACCTACCTTGCGCGGCGCAAGGGCACGGCGAACTGGCAGTTCCGGGCCAGGGTACCGCTGGACCTCGTTGCCCATTTCGGCAAGCGGGAGGTGACCAGGAGCCTCGGGACTGCTGATCTCGCAGAGGCCAAGCGCCGAGTGCGGGATGAAGCTGACGCGTTCGACCGGCAATGCCGAGCGGTCCGGGAGCAAGCTGCAACCGGCAGCGAGGACACGGTCGGAAGCGTCGCACTCACCTCGCTTAGCGAGGCCGCCGTCCAGCAGATGGCGGTGGCATGGTTCGAGACCATCGCTCTCGATGCAGAGCGGCGACATGGGATGGAGGTGCCCGTCGATCGTGACGAGGCACTGATCAGCCTGGATCAGGAAGAGGGCGAGCTGCACGACCCGAACGACCTAGGTCTTGATGCGTCCTATCAGACCGCCATCCGGCTTCTTCGGGCCAACGATGTTCGTCTACTTCGGCGCCAGCTCAACCCGATCCGCGCTGCCGGATCACCGATGTTGTTCGTGGTGTCGCGGGAGGACGCGGCCTCAGCGCAGTTCCGCCAGCTCTTGGCTCTGCTGCGCAGGGGGCGGCTTGAGGACATCCGTCGGGGCAGGGCGCGGCTGTCAGGCGACTACCAAGATGTGGCGTTCGATCCGATGTTCCGGCTGCGTCCTGAGCCGAGTGGCAAGACCCTGTCCCAGGTGATAGCGGCGTTCCGAGCGGAGCCCGAGCGGGCAGGGCAGATCACCAAGCTTCAGCAGACGTACTCATCGGTCTTCCGTCTAGCGGGCGAGATGTTCGGGCCTGATCGACTAGTTCGCGAGATCGATCGGGAAGAGTGCAAGGCGTTCAGGGCGGTAGTTCAGGCGCTCCCGCCTAATGCAACGAAGCGCTTCCCCGGCAAATCCCTGGTGGAAATCGCCGAAATGGCGACCGCAGAAACAGATCGTCTGCGTCCAGCGACGGTCAACCACTATCTTGACGCGCTGGCGACGCTGTTCAACTACGCTGAAGGTGAGGGGTGGATCGCTCAGAGCCCAGCCAAGCGGCTCGCGATCAAGGGCGTGAAGAAGCGGCACCGACGCGATCCGTTCACGGTTGCCGAGCTTACCGCGATCTTCCAGGCACCCCTGTATGTCGGCTGCCAGGATGACGAGAGCGGCTACGCGAAGCCCGGGCCGAACCGTCCACGGCGAGGCAGGTTCTGGATCCCCCTGGTGGGGCTCTTCAGTGGCATGCGACAGGGCGAGATTGCGCAGCTCCGTACTGAGGACGTGCGGCTGTTTCAGGGTGTGACGTGCATCTTCATCGAGGCGGATGGCGACGATGTCGACGACGCTGACCGCAAGCGGGTGAAGACCGAGGCCGGCGAGCGGTATGTGCCAGTGCATCCCATGCTTGAGCGGATCGGCTTCGTTCAGCATGTCGAACAGATGCGCAACGCTGGTGCTGAGCGGCTGTTTCCGGATGTAGTACGGGGCGCCGATCGGTACTTCAGCCCCTTCTCGAAGTGGTTCTCGCGCTTCCTCGCGGATGCCGGGGTCAAACGCGACCGCAACGCCTTCCATTCGTTCAGGCACACCTTCAGAGACGCGATGCGCGAGGCGAGCGTACCTCCGGACGTGGTGACTGCGCTGGGCGGGTGGGTCCGCGGCGGAATGGAAGAGCACTATGGGAGCGGGCGTATCACTGCCCCCGTTCTGCATGAGCACATGCTCCGCATCCGGTACGATGGACTCGACCTATCGCACCTCACCCGTTGCTGACGCCGAAGCCCCGCTCAACCTGGGCGCTATGCTGTTGACGCGGTGCAACCGGTTGCACTGAGCGCGGTCGAGCAGCGGCGCGATCGCGCGCGGCTGCCGAACTGAGGGCAGGGCTATCTGACGGCAGCTTGCGACCCGACGCAGTCGTTCACGCGCCGCCGTGCGGCTCCCGAAAGCGGACGTAGAGTTCGCCATTACTCCGGCAGTGATGCGCCCATTGTCCATGGACCGAGCGGAGATGCTGTGTGCCCCGGCCAGGACCAGCATCGCGCGTATCCCGTCGCACAATAGGTAGGGTTCCTCGCGTCCCGGTGAGGAGCTTTGGTGAGTCGGGCGAGCGATGGCAGTGGGAAAGCCGCAAACGCGTGGTGTCGCCCAGAAACGGTCCGCATATCAGCACAGCAAACAAACTCATTCAATGAAGTGGGGATTATAAACAATCCTGACACGTGTCCTATGATCAAGGCTAGCTGCGACAAGTTGTCGAGGATTGGGAACTAGCCGAATTTACACGCGTCATCGCTCGACCGTGTATGGCGAGCTTATCAATGACTGATCGATCCGTGGTCATTCTCGACGGTACTCGGTGCCACCTCGGCGAAGGGCCGAGCTACGATCCCGCGACAGATACCGTGTGGTGGGTCGATATCCTCGAATCCCGGCTATTCGAACGGTCCCTGGCTCCGGGAACGACGTCGGCGAAGATCCATGCGCTGCCGGTCATGGCGAGTGATGTTGCGGCCATCGACGCGGACCGCCACCTCCTGTCCGCCGATGACGGGCTGTACGTTCGGACAATCGCGACGGGGCATCTGAGCCTGCTCTGCCCCCTCGAAGCCGGCAAGCCTGGCAACCGATCCAATGATGGTCGTGTGCATCCAAGCGGCGCCCTCTGGATCGGGACCATGGGGCGGGACGCCGAGCCGGGGCGCGGATCCATCTATCACGTGGCCGGAGCGCGCATCACGCGGCTCTATGGCGGGCTCACCACGCCCAACGGAATGGCGTTCTCACCCGATGGGGCGACGGGATACTTCGTCGACACCGCCGAGGGCATTCTCCGGCGCGTCGCCCTCGATCCCGGCACCGGCCTGCCGCGGGGTGAGCCCGAAACGCACTACGACCACAGCGTCGGCGACGGCGGCATCGACGGAGCGGCGGTCGATGCGGACGGCCTGATCTGGACGGCGCGCTTCGGGGCGAGCTGCCTCGACGCCTACAGTCCCTCCGGGGAGCGCGTCCACACGATTCCGGTGCCGGTGCGGCAGCCGACCTGTCCCACCTTTGCCGGACGCGCCCTCGATCGCCTGCTGGTCACCACGGGCTACGAGGGCATGGATGAGGTGGCGCGGGCGGCCGACCCCGAGCATGGCCGCACGCTTCTAGTCGATATCGGCGTCCGGGGGCTGCTCGAACCGGCGTTTCGCCTCGACGCCTGATCCCCCCACGATCCTCCAAAGTCCGGAACCGCGCGAGCGCAGCGATGGCGCCGCCGAGGAGCAGTCATGCCTTTGCCCGAAGACCGCGCCTATCAACCGATCGAAGCCTACGCGCTGCTGGGCAATTGCGAAGGCTGTGCCCTGGTGGCCCGGGACGGCTCCCTGGATTGGGCCTGCCTGGAGCGGTTCGATGCCGACCCGACCTTCTCGCGGCTGCTCGACCGCCGACGGGGTGGGTACTTCGTCGTCCGCCCCGAGGGTGACTACGAGACGGCGCGGCAATACCTAAGCCGCACCAACATCCTGCAGACGACCTTCACCACGGCGGACGGCTTCGTCCAGCTCTACGACTTCATGGTCGGTCCGGAGGGTGGCGAAGATCGTCCTCGTCTAATGCGCCTGGTGACGGGCCTGTCGGGATCGGTGCCCATGGTCGCGGCCTACCGCCCCCTGGCCGGCTTTGCCGAGACCTTCGCACCGCTGACGGTGCGCGAAGGCTGTATCACCGCCAAGGGATGCCCTGGCCTCTCGACCGACGCCCGGTTCGAGATAGAGGGCGAGGTCGGGGTCGCGCGATTCACCCTGTCGGGAAGCGAGAGCCGCTCCTTTGCCCTGTATCTCGGCGAGCCGCCCGCGACGGTGCCGGACGCCTACGGGCTGATGGAGCAGGTGCGCCGGACCTGGAGCCTATGGACGAAGGATTCCGCCTATGTCGGGCCCCTGGCCGACGAGTTGATGCGCTCGGCCCTGGTGCTCAAGACCCTGACCTACGAGCCCACCGGAGCGATCGTGGCGGCAGCCACGACGTCCCTGCCCGAGGAGGTCGGTGGGATCCGCAATTGGGACTACCGCTTTTGCTGGATCCGCGACGCCTGCCTGTCCTTCTACGTGCTCAAGAAGTTCGGCATGTCCCGCGAGGCCGAGGGGTTCTTCGAGTTCGTCTGCGCGTTGTGCGATCGGGAGGAGGGACAGCTCAAGCCGCTCTACAACATCTCCGGGGAGGCTGACCTCGAGGAGACCGTAGTCGAGCACTTCGAAGGCTGGCGCGGATCGGGGCCCGTCCACCACGGCAACGGCGCAGCCGACCAGCATCAGGCCGACGCCTACGGCCAGGTGCTCGATCTGTTCTATCTCTACGAGCGCCTCGGCGGCACCCTATCCGAGAGCCTGCGCGGGCACGGGGCGCGGCTGGCGGATATCTCCGCCGCCCACTGGCACGAACCCGATGCAGGGCTGTGGGAGCCGAGAAAGCCGGAGCAGCGCTACCTGCACGCGGCGATCATGAACTGGGTAGCCCTCGATCGGGCGATCCGCCTGTTCGGCCCACGGGAGACGTGGTGCACCGAGCGGGACCGCATCGTCGCCTTCGTGAACGGCGAGGCGGTGCACGCGGACGGCTATTACCCGCAATATGCCGGGGGTGAGGATGTCGACGCAGCCCTGCTCATCGCCCCGATGGTCGGCTTCCCCGTCGACGAGGCGGTCTTCGCCCGCACGGTCGATGTCGTCATCGAGCGACTGGGCCATGGCCAGCTCGTCTATCGCTACAAGAACGACGACGGTCTTCCCGGCAAGGAAGGCACCTTCGTACTCTGTGCCTTCTGGCTGGTGGATGCTCTCCTGTGGCTCGGCCGGGAGGTCGAGGCCCGGACCCGCTTCGCCGCCCTGCGGGTGCTTCAGAACGATGTCGGACTGATCGCGGAGCAGACTGCGGAGGATGGTGCATTTCTCGGCAACTTCCCGCAGGCGTTCAGCCATCTTGGGCTCGTCCATTCCGCGCTGATGCTCGATCTCTACGAGCACGGGGGACGTGCCGCCGTGCAGGGCACCTACGCCGACCGGACCCTGCGGGAGACCGACACTCGGCGCGCGCCGACGATCGCAGCGTAAACGAGATTCAAGGGAACAAGGGGGCAAGCACCGTGACACGGATCGGCTATCACGTCTCGCACGAGCAGCACGCGCCCTCCGCGCTGCTGGGCTACGTCCGGGCGGCGGAGGCGGCGGGTTTCGCCTGCGCCATGTCCTCCGAGCATTTCCGCCCCTGGAGTCTGAAGCAGGGTCATTCGGGCCATGCCTGGTCGTGGCTCGGCGCGGCGCTGGCGTCGACCCGTCTTCCATTTGGGATCATCACGGCCCCCGGGTACCGCCATCACCCGGCGGTACTAGCGCAGTCCGCGGCCACCCTGTCCGAGATGTTCCCCGAACGGCTTTGGCTCGCCCTCGGATCGGGCCAGCGCCTCAACGAGGACGTCACCGGCCTGCCCTGGCCAGAGAAGGCCGAACGCACGGCACGGCTCGCCGAATGCGCCACGGTGATCCGCAGCCTCTTCGCCGGGGAGACGGTGACCCATCGGGGGCGGGTGACGGTGGTCGACGCCAAGCTCTATTCCCGGCCCGAACGCGCACCGATGCTGATTGCCGGGGCGGTGACGCCGGAGACGGCCCGCACGGTGGCCGCCTGGGCCGACGGCCTCGTCACCGTGGGCATCGATCCGGCCAAGCTGCGCAAGGTCTTCGACGCGTTCCGCGAGGGTGGGGGCGAGGGCAAGCCGATCTTCCTCCAGACGAAGGTGTGCTGGGATACCGATCCCGCGCGGGCCCTCGCCCTGGCCCACGACCAGTGGGCGAGCAACATGCTGGAGGGCGACGTGAACTGGGACCTGCGTCTGCCGGAGGACTTCGACACCGCCTCGCGCTTCGTGCGGCCCGAGGACGTACCGGGCTATGTCCGGATCTCGAACGATCTCGGCCGCCATGCTGCTTGGCTCAACGACCTCGCCGCTCTCGGGCCCGCCGAGATCATCGTGCATCAGGTGGCTGGCGATCAGATCGCGTTCATCGAGGCCTTCGGACGGAAGGTGATAACGAACTTTCCTCAATGATTGAGAGGCCGTTCTGCTGAAGCACGCTCAGGTGGTGCCGACCAGAATTGATTGCCTGCTTCATTGCTGCGTGGCGCTCAAAGCGGTGAGACTGCTTTCCACCCACAGCGGTCCTACGGCTTCCGACCCGTATCAGCCATTAGGCCGCTCGGCGGCGCTCCTCCATAGCGGTCATTCCTCGGTCTCTCGGCAAAGCCGGCACAAGGTAGATACCAGACCTAATTATAAAGGTTCTCGATCCGAATTCTGCATCGTTCTCTCCATGCTCTCGACAAAACATTCACAGCCGCTCTCATCGGCAATGCATAGAATTCGAGCTCTCGATAGCTCCAAGCATAAGGCTTGCAGCTTTTAAGCGCTGCCGTGTGCAGAAAAAATTGAATATCTTCTGGCGCTTTTCGGATAGACATGAAGAAGGAATGTTCTTCAACTTCGTCTGCGCCAAAGGCAATGACGGCCTGATGCCTAATTGTATCGGCAAGTAACCCAACAATTATAGTCGGCATAAGAACGCCAAGGACAACGAATGCTGTCGGCCGCAAGACGGCAGGGATCATGTTTCTGGTGACCTTCATGACGATCAAGGTGGAGGCCACAACGGAGATAACGGCGATCACTCGCCAGAAAGGAATGCCGAGCCGGTCAGCCCATCTGGTCGCAAGACCGATCGGCTGCAATGGATCGCCGAAAAGCAACACGGTAAGAGTGAGATATAAAAGCGCGGCCAACCAAAACTTCACTATCGACCTCACTGCACGACCTTGCGTCTATAGGCGCTTCAATCTTGAGAACAGAAGAAGGCGCGCTGTGGTCACTTAACGTGTATTACTATTGAGGTCACTATGCGCGGCGAGGATGTTTGCTTCGAAGCCTTAATGCCCGAAAGCGGACCAGCGGGAAACCACCCCAATCGGTCCTACGGCTACCGACCCACGGCAGCCGTACGGACACCCATAAGCACGCCCCGAAAGCAGACACCTTCGCCTCAGATCCGGGCCGTAAGCTTCCACGCTTCCGCCGTAAGCGAACGTTCAGACGGACGAACCGCAGGCCCTCACCGGGCCGAACGCGACCATCTACAACCGGCTTCGTGCCTTGGGCAGCTAAGGGGGCAAGGTCAGGTCGTTCGGGACGTTCACCCAAGCTGGCGGACCACTTCCCAGGTGCTATGCGACTCCGCCGCCAAAGGCCCAATGCTGCGCCTGACGGGCAAAAAGGGGAGCAAAGCCGAGATATCGGCTGCTCACGGGGTGGGCGCACAACCAAGATCCACGCCTTCACTGATCGCTTTTGCCACCCGCTCGCCTGTGGGATCGTCGGTCGGGACGGTCGGTCTATCAGTAATCGGGTGCCAAGTGCCGCATCGCCCGAACCTTGGCGGCGCGGACCGCTGGGCTGCGGACGAGTTCGTGACAGAACAGCAGCGGCATCGGTTTCAGCGCGTCATGAACTGCTCCGTCGCCTCGAGCCATGGACATAGTCTGCCGCGCGGCTGCTGCGCCGACGGCGTCGGCGAGTGTGGTCCAATCCTCCACTGATCCGTGCCCGCGCTGCAAGATCGCATTGCCCCATAGATGGCCCTGCTCGCGCAGGTACGGCACGTCCTGCCGGGTCAGACAGGCAGCCATCGCGTAACCCTCGACGTCTGACCGAAGCGCGGCGCGTCGCGCTTCCGCGGCAGTTGAGGTGCTGAGAAGGGCCGCGCCGAGCACCGCCGCC
>NZ_FNWP01000008.1:0-279350 GCF_900108435.1 Methylobacterium sp. 275MFSha3.1
TTCACCGGTTTGCGGTGGTGACCGGGGAGGTGACGCCGCCGAGGGAGACCCAGGCGACGGCGTCCTGGCTCTCGCGCTTGATGAACACGTAGCCGGTCTTGTGCCAGGGCAGGATCGCGCTGGTCTTGTTGTCGAGCACCAGGTCGCCCCGGTCGGTGATCAGGGTCAGCACGGCGTGGCCCTCGCCCTTCTCGTCGATCACCACGGTCATGCGCATCGCCCGCCGCGGCAGGCCGGCCTCGGCCAGCATGTGGCGCTTGAGCAGCTGGAAGTCCTCGCAGTCGCCGATGCCGTCCTCGGCCAGGTCCCAGCGGTCGGCCACGTGCAGGTGGTCCTGGTCGGTCATCGGCTCGATCGCCTTGTTGACCCGCCGGTTCACCGACACGATCGTCGCCCAGGTCGCCGGCGTCAGGCTGATCCGGGCCGGCTCGCCCCGGTCCAGCGCGCACTCCGCCGCGTAGGTCTGGCAGAACGTCACCCACGCCGCGATCGGCTTGGCATCGCCCTGCACCCGGGCGCCGGCCTCGGTGGGCAGGCTCGCCAGCGTCTGCGCCTGGGCCGGGGCGGCGAGCCCCGCGACGGCGAGGGCAGCCAGGGCCGCCCGGCGGCTCCGGGAGAGCCGACGCGAGGCGGGTCCCTTGACCAGGCCCTGCATCATGGAAACCGCGAACCGCATCGCCGGGACCCAACCGTTAAGCTCTCGTTAACGAAAGCTCTCACGCCGGCGGGCCGGCGGCAATCCGCCGATTAACAAAAGGTTAATGCTGTGCGCAACGCGGATAAGCGCACTCTCGGCCGGTCATCGTGACGCTCACCGGCCGTGCGCGAAAACGTGAAGGCGCCTCAAGGTGTTCTCGGACGAGATCCGCCGTTATCCCGGCACCGCGCCACTAAGAAGAAGCCTGTGGGCGGCAGGAGGAAGACGTATGCGGTGCGTTGCAGACAGAGTGGCCGGCCTCGTCCTGGCCGGGCTCGCAGCGGGAACCCTGGGGATGCTGCCGGCCTCCGCCGCGGCTCCGACCGCCGCCCCGCCCGCGACCGACCTGAAGAGCGAGGGGCCGACGCAGCCGGCCAAGGTCCAAGACGGTCAGTACACCGACAAGAACGGTAACCCGACCTACCACGTCACGGACGGCGGCAAGATGGTCGACTGGTACACCATGTCCGGCTACGTCCGGTACAGCGCGAACTGCATGGCCTGCCACGGCCCCGACGGGCTGGGATCGACCTATGCGCCGTCGCTGGTCGACGCCCTCAAGGGCATGGACTACGCGCAGTTCGCCGGCATCGTCGTGGGCGGCAAGAGGGACGTGAACGCCTCGCAGGAGCTGGTGATGCCCGCCTTCGGCGAGAACAAGAACGTCACCTGCTACCTGCCGGACATTTACACCTATCTCCGCGCCCGCTCCGACGGGGCGCTCGGCCGCAATCGACCGTCCGAGCACGAACCCAAGCCCGCGGCCTTCGAGAAGGCCGAGGATGCCTGCATGAAGTGAGGCCGCCCCGGTCCGGCTTCCCGCGCGAACCGGACCGGGTCGACACGCCCCGTTGCACCGCTCGATTGCGCACGACATACTCCGCCCAAGACGCTGAAGAACGGGCGCCAAGCCTGCCGAGGGGGTCGCAGGGGGTGGAACGTGGCTCAAGGATCGGGAGTGCGCCGCCATCTGTGCGGCATCTGGACGGCCTGGACGGACGCGGCCGGGGCCGCCGACGCGGCCGCGGAGGTGGCGCTCGCGGTCGGTGACACCGCCCTGTCGCAGGTCGTCGCGTTCTTCTCCGCCGATTACGATGCCGAGATCCTGGCCCGTGCCCTGGAGACCCGGTTCCCCGGCGTGCCGGTGGCCGGCTGCTCGATGTCGGGCGGCATCGCCCCGGCCGGCGGCCTCGACCGCGGGCTCGTCGTCATCGCGTTCCCGGCCGAGCGGTTCCGGATCGTCTCGACCGTCCTCGACGCCATCGACCACCTCGACGTGGAGCGGACCGCCTCGGCGGTCCGGGCGCTGCGCCGGACCCTGGACCCGCTGGACCGGTGCCGCGATGTCGACGCGGCCGGCACGGGCCACCGCTTCGCCCTGTCGCTGATCGACGGGCTCGCCAACGCCGAGGAGACCGTGGTCTCGGCGATCGCCTGGGCGCTCGACGGCATCCCGATCGTCGGCGGCTCGGCCGGCGACGACCTGCGCTTCCGGGACGCCGTCATGCTCCACGGCGGGAAGATCCACCGCAAGGCGGCGGTCCTGGTGCTCGTCGAGACCGACTTCTCGGTGGAGATCTTCAAGAGCGACAATTTCGAGCCGACGCGGACCAAGTTCGTGGTCACCGCCTCGGACGGCGAGCGCCGCACCGTGCACGAGCTCAACGCCGAGCCGGCGGCCCGGGAATACGCGATGGCGATCGGCCTCGACCCCGAGGGCCTGTCGCCGATGAGCTTCGCCGCCTACCCGCTCGCCGTGAAGGTCGGCGGCGAGTATTTCTGCCGCTCGATCCGGCGGATGAACGAGGACGGCTCGCTCAGCTTCTTCTGCGCGGTGGACGAGGGCGTGGTGCTCACCCTCGCCGAGCCGCGCGACATCGTCGCCTCGACCCGGGCGGAGCTGGCGCGCCTCGACGCCGTGCTCGGCGGCGTCGACCTCATCATCGGCTTCGAGTGCGTGCTCCGCCGCCTCGACGCCGAGAGCCGGCAGGTCCGGCACGGGATCGCCGACCTCTACCGCCGCTACAACGTCGTCGGCTTCGAGACCTTCGGCGAGCAGTACCGGGCGATGCACCTGAACCAGACCTTCACGGGCATCGCCATCGGCAAGACCCTCGCCGCGGGCCCGCCGGCCGCGGCCCCCGCCCCGGCCGCGTCGTGACCCTGCACCCGAATGGCCTCGAGACCGACGCGTCGCTGCACCGGCGGATCGAGAAGCTCGAGCGGATCAACGCCGCGCTGATGTCCCATGTCGAGCGCTCCATGGACCAGCGAGGCAGCGCCTACTCGCTGTTCCAGACGGCGATCATGCTCGAGGGCCGGGTCCGCACCCGCACCGAGGAGCTGACCGGGCTGATGCATCGGCTGGAGCGCTCCAACGAGGCGCTGGCCGCGGCCAAGGAGGAGGCCGAGACCGCCAACCGCTCGAAGACGCGGTTCCTGGCGGCGGCGAGCCACGACCTGCTGCAGCCGGTCAACGCCGCCCGCCTCTCGATCTCGGCGCTCGCCGACCTCGACGTGCCGCCGGAGGCGCGCACCATCGCCGGACAGGTGGAGCGGGGCCTGCAGACCATCGAGGACCTGATCAAGACGCTGCTCGACATCTCGAAGCTCGATGCCGGGATCGTCCGGCCGCAGGTCCAGCCCGTCTTCCTGCCCGACCTGCTGGCTGGGATCGCGGAGAGCTTCGAACCCTTCGCGCAGCGCAAGGGCCTGCGCCTGTCGGTGCACTGCCCGGACCTGACCGTCACCAGCGACGTGGTGCTCCTGCAGCGGATCCTCCAGAACCTCGTCTCCAACGCCGTCCGCTACACCCGCACTGGCGGGATCGTCCTGGCGGCCCGGCGCCGGTCCGGCGGCGTCCGGATCGAAGTGACCGACACGGGCTGCGGCATCGCCGCCGAAGAATGCGAGCTCGTCTTCGACGAGTTCTTCCGGGGCGGCGACCGGCCGAGCAGCGGCGAGGAGCCGGGCCTCGGCCTCGGCCTGTCGATCGTCCGCCGCATGGCCCTCGCCCTCGATCATCCCCTGCGGCTGCGCTCCCGGGTCGGCCACGGCACCCGCGTGTCGCTGACGCTGCCCCTGAGCGCGGTCCCGGCCGCCGCCGCGCCGCCCGCCCCGGTGGCGACCCGGCTCTCGGGAGCCCACGTGCTCGTCGTGGAGAACGACGCCTCCACGGCCGACGCCCTCGCGCGCCTGCTCCAGAACTGGGATGCAAGGGTCTCGACCTTCCGCGACCTCGCGGGGGTGAAGGCCGCCGTCGCGGCGGGCGCCGGGGCGCCGGACATCCTGGTGCTTGACTACCATCTCGACGACGGCGCCTGCGGCCTCGACGTGGCCGCCTATCTCCGGGCGCTGCATACCGGGCCGCTCCCGGTCATCGTCACCACCGCCGACCATACCGGCGCGGTCGAGGAGCGCGTCACCGCCGCCGGCGCGGAGCTCGTGCACAAGCCGATCAAGCCGGCCCAGCTCCGCTCCCTGCTGACCTACATGCTGGCCTGAGCCCGATCGGGCGCCGCGACGCGCCGGCTCGCGCCGGATCCGAGCCGCGGGCGTCCGCGGCGAACACTCCCGTCCGCGCCGTGACATAGGACACACGGCCCCCCTCGACGGGCCTCCCCGCCTGCGCGACAGGGAGCAGCATCCGCGGCGCGTCCCGTGCCCGGATGTCCCCCCGCCATCGACGTCACGGACCCGCCGGGACGCCGCAGGAGCGCGCACCCATGGCGCAGGTCCCGCACGGTCCGACAGGCAGCCCGCCGGGTCATCCTCAGGGCACCGCGCAGGGGTCCGTCCAGGACGGCTTGCCGCCGCGCGAGCGCGTCCTCGCCATGGCGGCGATCGGGCTCGCCATGACCATGGCGGTCCTCGACGGGGCCATCGTCAATGTGGCGCTGCCCGTCATGGCCAAGGACCTCGCGGTCCGGCCGGCCGACGCGATCTTCGTGGTCAACGCCTACCAGGTCGCCGTCACGGCGAGCCTCCTGCCGTTCGCGGCCCTCGGCGACATCTTCGGCTTCCGGAAAGTCTACCTGCCGGGGCTCGCGCTGTTCGTCGCCGCGTCGCTCGCCTGCGCGGTCGCGCCGAACCTGCCGATGCTGATCGCGGCGCGCATCGTCCAGGGCCTCGGTGGCGCGGCGATCATGAGCGTGAATATCGGCTTCGTGCGCTTCATCTACCCGCACCGGATGATCGGCCAGGGGGTCGCCAACGTCGCGCTGGTGGTGGCGGTGGCCTCGGCCGCCGGCCCGACCGTGGCGGCGGCGATCCTGTCGGTGGCGACCTGGCCCTGGCTGTTCCTCGTGAACATCCCCGTGGGCCTGCTGGCCCTGGCGGTGGCGTCCCGGACCCTGCCGGTCACACCGGCGAGCGGCCGCCCCTTCGACCTCGCGAGCGCGGTGCTCAACGCGCTGACCTTCGGCCTGCTGATCATCGGGATCGACGGTCTCGGCGATCCGGAGGCGCGCGGGGTCGCCATCGTCGAGCTCGCCGCCGCCCTGGTCATCGCCGCGGTGTTCGTGCGGCGCCAGATCCGGCTGCCCGCCCCGCTCCTGCCGGTCGACCTGCTGCGGATCCCCGCCTTCGCCCTGTCGATGGCGACGTCCGTCGCCTCGTTCTGCGCCCAGATGGTCTCCTACGTGGCGCTGCCCTTCTACTTCCAGGACGTGCTGCACCTCTCCAGCACCCAGACCGGCTTCCTGCTCACCCCCTGGCCGATCGCGGTTGCCGCGATGGCGCCGATCTCCGGCCGCCTCGCGGACCGCTACCCGCCCGGCATCCTCGGCGGCGTCGGGCTGGCCCTGATGGCCGCCGGGCTCGTCAGCGTGACGCTCCTGCCCGCGGCCCCCGCCACCCTCGACATCGTCTGGAGGCTCACCCTGTGCGGCCTCGGCTTCGGCCTGTTCCAGTCGCCCAACAACAAGGTGATCGTCACCTCGGCGCCGCGCGAGCGGGCCGGCGGGGCGAGTGGGATGCAGTCGACGGCGCGGCTCACCGGGCAGTCGCTCGGCGCGGCCCTGGTGGCGGTGATCTTCGGCCTGACGCACGGGCTCGGGGCCGAGCGGGCCGTCACCATCTCGCTCTCCTGCGCTGTGGCGCTCTCGGTGATCGGCGGCTGCGCCAGCGTCCTGCGGCGGAGTCGGAGCGGCTAGACCGACCCCGTATGCCACCGCGGGCGCGGGACCGCGTTGACGCGACGAGTCACGTGCAGGAGCGTCCCATGGATCTCGATCTCACCGGCCGGAAGGCCCTGGTCACCGGCTCGACCGGCGGCATCGGCTACGCCATCGCCAAGGAACTCCTCGATCTCGGCGCCGAGGTCGGCATCAACGGCCGCACGCCCGAGCGCGTCGAGGCCGCGCTGGCGAGGCTGCGGGGCGAGGCGCGGGCCGGCCGCGCCTTCGCGGCGCCGGGGGATGTCGCGACCGCGGACGGCGTGTCCGCGCTCGTCCAGGGGCTGCCGGTCGTGGATATCCTGGTCAACAACACCGGGATCTTCGAGCCGAAGCCGTTCTTCGAGATCCCGGATGCCGACTGGCAGTGCTTCTTCGACGTCAACGTGATGAGCGGCGTGCGCCTGTCCCGGGCCTACACGCCCGGCATGGCGGAGCGCGGCTGGGGCCGGGTGATCTTCATCTCCAGCGAGTCCGGGATCAACACGCCGACCGAGATGGTCCATTACGGGATGACCAAGACCGCGCAGCTCGCGATCTCCCGCGGGCTCGCCCAGACGGTGGCCGGCAGCGGCGTGACGGTCAACAGCGTCCTGCCCGGCCCGACCCTGTCGGAGGGCGTCGCGGAGTTCATGACGCAGATGGCCGGCGGCGCGGCCGACGCCGACCTCGAGGCCATGGGCCGCCAGTTCGTCGCGGAGCACCGGCCTTCCTCGCTGATCCGGCGCCTCGCGCGGGTGGAGGAGGTGGCGAGCCTCGTCGCCTATCTCTGCAGCCCGGCCGCGAGCGCCACCACCGGCGCAGCTCTGCGGGTCGACGGCGGTGTCCTGCAGGGTCTCGCCTAGGATCTGGCGCGGCCCGGCCCCGGGATCAGGACCGGTCCGGGCATCACCCGCCGGTCTCGGAAGCGGTGGCCCGGTCGACCAACCCGCGGGCGCGGGACCGCGATGCCCGGCGAGAGCGCGCGAGGAAGCCCGGGATCCAGACCCGTGGGATCCGGACCTATGAACGCGCCCCGCTCCGCGGATCGCCCGAGCCCGCCGGGTTGACCGGCGGCTCTGGATTCCGGGCTTTCGCCCGCGGCGCGCCGCGCCATGTCGGCCGGTCGTCCGGCCCGACTGGAGCGTCGCGGAGGCACCTAGAGCCGTCGGCCCAGACGAGACGCCGGACTTGGCTCTAGGTCGTGATCAGGCCTTCAGGTGGGCGGCGAGATGCTTGTTCATCTCGAACATGGAGCACTTGTCCTTGCCGAAGACCTTCTTGAGCTTGTCGTCGGCAACGATCTCGCGCTTGTTCTGCGGGTTCTGAAGATTGTTCTTCTTGATGTAGTCCCAAACCTTGCTGACCACCTCGCCGCGGGGCAGCGGGCTGGTGCCGACGATGGCGCCGAGCTCGGCCGACGGCTTCAGCGGCTGCTGCAGAGCGTTGGGCTTGGTGCCGGCCGACTTGGCGGCAGCCGGCTTCGCAGCCTTCGCCGGGGCGGCCTTCTCCGCAGTCTTGGTGGTCTTGGCCGCCTTCGGCGCAGCCTTCTCGGTCTTTGTGGCCATAAACTTCCTCCGGTTCTCGGGCCGCAGGCCGGGGCATGATCGCCCCACGGCCGAGCCAGCATAGCAGCAACTAAGCGGTGCCGCCGCCGTTCCAAGGGGAAATTGCCTTTGCAGCCCCCTCATCCACAAGGCACGCACGAGAATCCCCTGTGGGATCGCCCGATCGACGCCGTGGTGAAGATTATTCGGTCCGATGCCGGGCGCGAAACCTGCTCTTAACAATCCTGCGCGCGAAGTACAGACATGTTCGCCCCGGCCCTCACGCTCGCGCTCCTGCTCGCCACCGGACTGGTCACCGGTCTCGGGTTGGTGATCCGCGCGGAGACGACGGCCTCCGGAACCGCGCCGGGGCGCGGACTGATCTGAGCGACCCGGGATTGCCGCGCCGGTCCGCCGGGTGCATCAGCCCGACCGCATGACCGACCCGATCACCCTCGCGAGCCTGGAAGGGACTGCCCACGTCGTCCAGGTGGCGCTCAGCCCCGTCTTCCTGCTGTCGGGCATCGCGACGCTCCTCAACGTCTTCGGGGCCCGCCTCGCGCGCGTGGCGGACCAGGCCGACCACGTCTCCGGATTGCTGGCGGGGGCCGGCGACGCCGAGCGCGTCCGCCTCGGTCAGCGCCTGGACCGCCTTCACCGGCGCTCCCTCGCGCTCGACGCCGCAGTGTTCCTGGCCGCGCTCGGCGGCGTGGCGACCTGCGGCTCGGTGCTGACGCTGTTCGTGGGCGCGCTGCGCGACAGCACGGTCGCGACCCTGCTGTTCGGCCTGTTCGGCGCGGCGATCCTGTGCACGCTGTGCGCCCTCGTGGCCTTCGGCTTCGAGATGCTGCTGGCGAACCGCTCGGTCCGCGACCGGATCAACCAGCG
Source organism: Methylobacterium sp. 275MFSha3.1 (assembly GCF_900108435.1). Taxonomy (NCBI): domain Bacteria; kingdom Pseudomonadati; phylum Pseudomonadota; class Alphaproteobacteria; order Hyphomicrobiales; family Methylobacteriaceae; genus Methylobacterium; species Methylobacterium sp. 275MFSha3.1. The sequence goes on from NZ_FNWP01000008.1 coordinate 8,286, forward strand.
GCGGGCGAGCGCCGGCATGCCGCCCGACCGCTGAGCGCTCGGTGCGGGTCCGGACCCCGCGCCCCGCCGGCGGAACCGGTCCCGACCGGCGCGCTTAGTGAGCCGAGGGACCGCCGCGCGGGCACGACCCCGCGCGCGAACCGGGAGAGATCATGCCGACGGACCTGCCCAACGAGCGCACCCTGAGAAAGCCCGGCACGCTGGAGCTCGACCCCGCCGCCGGCGAAGGCGTCGCCATCGACGAGACGCCGCGTCTGATCGCGTCCAACAGGGTCGAGGGCACCGCCGTCTACGACCGCAGCGGCCGCCACCTCGGCGCTATCCACAATTTCATGGTGGACAAGATCTCCGGACAGGTCGCCTACGCGGTTCTGGCCTTCGGAGGCTTCCTTGGGCTCGGCGAGACCCACCACCCGCTGCCCTGGAAGGCGCTGAGCTACAGCACTGAACTCGGCGGCTACGTGGTCGATCTCGAGCCCGGCGTGCTCGCGGAGGCGCCGAGCCAGGCGGCCGGTTAGGCCTGGCTCGTCGACCCGGGCTGTCGGGCGCGGATCATCCCGCGTCGCGGCGCGCGGACGCTTCGCTGCGGAGCGGGCCCCGGGACGTGCCGGCTCAGAACTTCCCGCCGAGGCCGACGCTGCCACCCGGCGACAGCATCGGGCCCATCGAGCCGCTGCCGCCGCTGCCGCCGACGGCCGCGTTGCCGCCGTCGAGATCCTCGCGCCGGATGCGGCGCTCGCCGCTGTCGGCCGTCCGCGTGGCGCCGCCGGCGGTCTTGGGAATCGCGAGCTGCCTCGTCGGCGCCGTCTGGAGAGGCTGACCGTCGGCATCGACCGCGGCGTTGCGCGGCTCGCGGTTCGGCAGCGAACCGCGCAGCGACGGCGGCAGCCCGACCTCCGTCGCCGGCATCACGCCTCCGCCTCCGCCGAGCGCCTGACAGCCGGCCACGAGACCGGACAGGGCGGCACCGAGCGCGAGGCCGCGCGCTGCCGCGCATCGCGACGTGGTGAGGGTCGACATCGTGTAGTCCTCGACAGTGGCCACGGTGCCATCCGCGGCTCGCGTGGGTTTATGCGCGGTTGTCTACGCTGGGGATGCGGCGAAAACCAGACAGCGCCGCGGGACGCCGGGGGATGACGCCGCCCCCTCGGGCCGTGCGGGCGCCCCGCGCGGCCCGAGCCTTGCTGCGAGGCCGCCGCGGTCCATAACTTCGCCCAGGTCCTGCGGCACGACGCCATCCGCGGGCGGGATCCTGCCGGCGGCGGACCCGGAACCGGCCGAATGCGGTCGTGGACGCGCCGGCACGCCGGCGCGGCCCGGCCTTTCCTCAGAGGACGAAGCGTGTTCAGAACCAACCGGATGATCGCGGCCGTGACGCTCGCCCTCTGGGCGTCGGGGGCCGCGGCGCAGGCCCAGGTGAGCGGCAGCGAGGGTCCTGCCGGTCAGGCCGCGCCGCAGAGTCCGGCCGCGCCGCCATCCGCACCGCCGGCCCAGACGCCTGCCCAGACCCCGGGCCAGACGCCGGCCCCGGTACCGGCCCCGACGCCACCGCCCGCGGCGACCCCGGCCGCCCCGCCCGCCAGCCCGCCGGCTGCCGCGGGCGCGCCGCCCTCCGCGGCCCAGGCCCAGCAGCAGGGGACACCCGCCACCGTCCTCGACACGCAGGATTACGAGAGCCTGCTCGGCCGCAGCGTGCGTAGCGCCGGCGGCGACGAGCTCGGGCGCGTCATCGACATCATCATCGACAAGGAGGGTCATCCCCGCGCCGCCATCATCGATTTCGGCGGCTTCCTCGGTGTGGGAACCCGCAAGATCGCCGTGGACTGGCGCGCCCTGCGCTTCACGCCGGACGGCGGGAAGGAGCGCAAGCTGTCGGTCGCGCTGACCCGCAATCAGGTCCGCGTCTCCCCGGAATACAAGGCCGGCGAGCCGATCGTGGTCCTGGGCCCCGCCAGCCCGGCCGCGCCCGCGGCCGAGGGCGAGCAGGCGGCCGCGCCGACGGCGGGCTCCGCGACGCCGCCGCAGTCGGCCCCGGCCGCGCCGGCGCCCGGCAACGCGGCCTCGGGCGCCGCGGCGCCGGCCGCCGCGACCCCGCCGACCCCCGCCGCGCCTATGCCCGCGCCCGCGCCCGCCCCGCCCCCGGAGAAGGCACCGGATAAGTGACGGTGGCCCGGTTGAAGGTCAGAACCGCCGCCGCCCCCCGCGAGCGCGACGTGCCCCGGCAGGACATCCGCTCCCGTCCGACCCGCCTGAAGGATCAGGCGGCCGAGGCCGCACGCGCACCGGCAGGCTCGGCGGTCCACGGCGAACGCGCGATCTCGTCGGCGAGCCGCTACGGCCTCGACGCCTTCGCGTTCTTCGTCGCGAACCTGCAGACCGGGTTCGGCCCGTTCCTGGCGGTCTACTTCTCCCAGGCCAAGTGGACCCAGTCCGACATCGGCTTCGCCCTGACGGTGGGCAGCCTCGTGGCGCTCCTCGGCCAGGTGCCGGGTGGCGCCTTCGTCGACGTCGTGCGCTCGAAGCGCTTCGCCGCCGCCGTGGCGGTCATCGGGATCGCCGGCAGCGCCTTCGCGCTGGCGGTCTGGCCGAGCTTCCTGATCGTGCTCCTGGCGATGGCGCTCCACTCGGCCGCGAGCTGCGTGCTGACGCCGGCCATCGCGGCGATCAGCATCGGTCTGGTCGGGCGCGCCCGGGCCGGCGAGCGCCTCGGCCGGAACGCGAGCTTCGCCGCCCTGGGCAACGCCCTCGGCGCGGCCGGCATGGGCGCCATCGGCTACTACCTGTCGAACGGCGCCGTCTTCTACCTCACCGCCGCCCTCGGGATCCCGACGGTGATCGCGCTGGCGCGCATCCGCGCCCAGGACATCGATCCGGGCGTGTTCAAGGAGCCGGCCCCGGCCCAGGCGGTGCCGGCCTCGACGGCGCCCGCGTCCGGCCAGGACGGCATCCGCGCACTCCTGACCAACCGCGGCCTCCTGTGCTTCGCGGCCTGCATGGTGCTGTTCTTCCTCGCCAACGCCGCGATGCTGCCCCTCGTCGGCAGCGTCCTGACCCTGCGGGCGAGCGAGACCGCGACCGCGCTCGTGGCGGCCTGCATCATGGTCCCGCAGGCCGTCCTCGCGGTGAGCGCCCCGGCGGTCGGCCGGGCCGCCGAGCGTTTCGGCCGCTACCCGGTGCTGCTGTTCGGCTTCGGCGCCCTCCCGGTCCGCGGCCTGCTGCTCGCCTACACGACCAACCCCTACGGCCTCGTCGCCATCCAGGTGCTCGACGGGATCTCGGCCTCGGTGCTGGGCGTGATGGTGCCGCTGATCGTGTCGGACCTCACCCGCGGCACCGGCCGCTTCAACCTCGCCCTCGGTGCGGTCGGGACCGCCATGGGCATCGGCGCGGCCCTCTCGACCTCGCTCGCCGGCATCATGGCCGACCATCTCGGCAGCCACAGCGCCTTCCTGGGGCTCGCGGTCGTCGGCTTCGCGGCCTTCATGCTGGTGGCGCTGATCATGCCGGAGACGCGCCAGCCGGAGCGCGCGGCCTGACCCGGCGCGGCATCGGATTCGCTTGGGTGTTTCCGAGCCGCTCAAGCGGCGTTCAGGTTCTGCGGATAAAAGCGCGGCGAAGGTGCGAGCCGGTGAAACATATGGCAACGCTCTCGCGTTGCCGCTGCGGGTCAGACTGCGCCCGCGCTGCACTCCGCCTCAGCCCGTAAGCCAAAGCCGCGCGAATACGGAATGGTCACCGCGATGGAAGAGCTGCACCGATACGCCGACAGGCCCTTCGCCTTCGTCGGACGGTATCTCCGGCGCCGCTGGCTGCCGCACCTGGTCATCCTGATCTCGGTGCTCGGCGCCGTCGGCTTCTCGGTCTCCACCGATTACGCCCTGAAGGGCGTGGTCGACGCGCTGACGAAGGGTCCCGGCCCCGACAACACCGTGATCTGGGGCGCCCTGGCGGTCCTGATCGCCTTCATCGCCGCCGACAACATGCTCTGGCGCGTGGCCGCGCTGACCGGCGCCTTCACCTTCGTGGGCATCACGGGCGACATCCGGCGCGACCTGTTCCGGCACCTGACCGGCCACTCCCCGACCTTCTTCTCCGACCGCCAGCCGGGCACCCTGGCGTCGCGGATCACGGCGACCTCGAACGCGATCTTCACGGTCGAGAACATGTTCGTGTTCAACGTGATGCCGCCGACGGTCGCGGCCTTCGGGTCGATCGCCTACATCGCCACCGTCAACCTCACCATGGCGGGCATCCTGGCGGGCGTGTTCGCCGCCGTCGTCGTGCTGATGTTCAAGATGGCCGCGGCCGGCAAGCCGCTGCACCACGACTTCGCCGCCAAGGCCGCCTCCGTCGACGGCGAGATGGTCGACCTCGTCGGCAACATGTCGCTCGTGCGCGCCTTCTCGGCGTTCAAGCGCGAGGGCCAGCGCTTCGAGGGCACCGTCGCCACCGAGATGCGCGCCCGCCGCTCGTCCCTGCTCTATCTTGAGAAGCTGCGGATCGTGCACGCGGTGCTCACCGTGCTCGCCGTGTTCGGCCTGCTCTACTGGGCGATCCAGATGTGGGAGGCCGGCCAGGCGACGAACGGTCAGGTGGTCCTCGTCTGCACGCTCGGCATCCGCATCCTCGCCGCGACCCGCGACCTCGCGGTGGCGCTGGTCGACGCGACCCAGCACACCGCCCGCCTCTCCGAGGCGCTGCACACCCTGCTCCAGCCCCACGACCTCGTGGACCATCCGGAGGCGCAGCCGCTCAGCGGCCAGGGCGCCAAGATCGAGTTCGAGCACGTCGCGTTCAGCTATCCGGACGGGCGCCCCGTCTTCACCGACTTCGACCTCGTCATCGAGCCCGGCCAGCGCGTCGGCCTCGTGGGCAGGTCGGGCGGCGGCAAGTCGACCCTGTTCTCGCTGATCCAGCGCTTCTACGACGTGCAGAGCGGCGCGATCCGCATCAACGGGCAGAACATCGAGCGCGTCACGCAGGAATCCCTGCGCGAGGCCATCACGGTCGTGCCGCAGGACGTCTCGATGTTCCACCGCTCCCTGCGTGAGAACATCCGCTACGGCCGGCCCGAGGCGACCGACGAGGAGGTCTGGCAGGCGGCCGAGGCGGCGCACTGCACCGACTTCATCAAGGCCCTGCCGGAAGGCTTCGACACGATCGTGGGCGATCGCGGCGTGAAGCTCTCGGGCGGCCAGCGGCAGCGCATCGCCATCGCCCGGGCGATCCTGAAGAACTCGCCGATCCTGCTGCTCGACGAGGCGACCTCGGCACTCGACGCCGAATCCGAGCAGGCGATCCGTCACGCCCTCGCCAACCTGATGAAGGGCCGGACCGTCATCGCCATCGCGCACCGTCTCTCGACGCTGCAGGATTTCGACCGGATCGTCGTGCTCGACGGCGGCCGCATCGCGCAGGACGGCTCGCCCGACAAGCTGACCCATCTCGACGGCTTCTTCCGGGAGCTGATGAAGAAGGAATCCATGGCGATGGCGCTCGCCGCCGCGTGATGATCCTTCTCGCCGAGCGGACGCACCGCAGCCGTCTTTGCGAGCGCAGCGAAGCAATCCAGTGAGGCACGCGATGCCCGAGCGTGGCGCATCCCTGGGTCGCTTCGCTGCGCTCGCGATGACGGTGCGGATCGAGTGACGGCCCGGCGGCCGGCGCTCGCCGGCCGATCGTCACGCGGGCACGGCCGCTCCGGTTCCCACGCCCGCCCGGCACTGCTAGATCACCGCGCGGCCGGACCGGACCTTGCATCGCCTGAGACGTCGCGAACCGGCCCGGTTCCGACGCAACGCGACGCCCGAGCCCGACCGTGCCCGACCTTGCCCACGTCATCCGGGAGATCTCCGAGGAGATGGCCCAGCGCCCCGACCGGGGCGCGGTCGCGGACTACATCCCGGAGCTGGCCCGGGTCGATCCCGGCCAGTTCGGCCTGGCGGTGATCGACGCCGAGGGGCAGGTCTTCACCGGCGGCGACAGCGAGACGCCGTTCTCGATCCAGAGCGTGTCGAAGGTGTTCACGCTCACCCTCGCCCTCGGCATGGTCGGCGACCGCCTCTGGAAACGGGTCGGCCGCGAGCCCTCGGGCAATCCGTTCAATTCCATCGTGCAGCTGGAGCGGGAGCGCGGCGTGCCGCGCAATCCCTTCATCAACGCGGGCGCGATCGCGGTCACCGACGTGATCCTCTCGGGCCACGAGCCCCGCGAGGCGCTGGGCGAGATCCTGCGCTTCATGCAGTTCCTGGCCCAGGATTCCAGCATCACCATCGACGAGACGGTGGCGGCCTCGGAGAAGCGCACGGGCTTCCGCAACACCGCGCTGGCCAACTACATGAAGTCGTTCGGCGTCCTCGACAATCCGGTCGACTACACGCTCGGCGTCTACTTCCACCACTGCGCCATCGCGATGAACTGCCGCCAGCTCGCGCGGGCCGGACGGTTCCTGGCGCATAACGGCGTCAACCCGTCGACCGGCCACTCGGTGGTGTCGGCGGAGCGCGCGCGCCGCATCAACGCGATCATGCTGACCTGCGGCCACTACGACGGGTCGGGCGAGTTCGCCTACCGCGTGGGCCTGCCGGGCAAGAGCGGGGTCGGCGGCAGCATCCTGGCGATCGCGCCCGGCAAGGCGTCCATCGCCGTCTGGTCGCCCGGCCTCGACGCGGCGGGCAATTCCCATCTCGGCCGCATCGCCCTGGAGCGGCTGACGCAGCGCATGGGCTGGTCCGTCTTCGGCGCCTGACGGCTCCGCCGAGCGGCCCGCGTCGCGCCCCCTTGCGCGCTGCACGCTTCCGCGGCACTGCGCCGGCGGGGCGCCGCGGCGCCGAGACGAGGCTCACCGGCATGGCGACGCGTACGGCAGTCCGGGCTTCCGACGAGGGTCTCGATCCCGGCGCCATCCTGGCCCGCCTCGACCGGCTTCCGGCGACGCCGACGGTCTGGCGCCTCGTGGTGCTGCTCGGCCTCGGCTTCTTCTTCGAGCTCTACGACCTGCTGTTCACCGGCTACGTCGCGCCGGGCCTCGTCAAGGCCGGGATCCTCACGCCGACGACCCCGGGCCTGTTCGGCGCCAGCGGCGTCGCGAGCTTCGTGGCGGCCCTCTTCACTGGCCTGTTCATCGGCACCATCGCCTGCGGCTGGCTCGCCGACCGGTTCGGGCGGCGGGCGATCTTCACGTGGTCGCTGCTGTCCTACACCGCCGCCAACGTGGTGATGGCCTGCCAGAGCGACGCCTTCGGCCTCAATCTCTGGCGCCTGATCGCGGGGATCGGCCTCGGCCTGGAGATGGTGACGATCGGCAGCTACCTGTCCGAGCTGGTGCCGAAGGCGATCCGGGGCCGGGCCTTCGCCCTGTGCCAGGGCATCGGCTTCACCGCCGTGCCGGTCGTGGCGTTCCTGTCCTACCTGCTGATCCCGGCGGCGCCCCTCGGCATCGACGGGTGGCGCTGGGTGGTGCTGATCGGCGCCTCGGCGGCGATCGTGGTCTGGTGGATGCGGGCGGGCCTGCCGGAGAGCCCGCGCTGGCTCGTCGAGCACGGCCGTCTCGCGGAGGCCGAGGCGGTCCTGCGGCGGCTGGAGGCGCGGATCGCGGACGAGCATGGGCGCCCGCTTCCCGCACCGGCCGCGCCGGAGCCGGTGCAGCCGCGCGGCGCGTTCCGCGACATGTGGGTCCAGCCCTACCGGCGCCGCGCCCTGATGATGGCGGGGTTCAACGTCTTCCAGACGGTCGGCTTCTACGGCTTCGCCAACTGGGTGCCGACCCTCCTGGTGGCCCAGGGCATCACGGTGACGTCGAGCCTCGCCTACACGGCGCTGATCGCGCTCGCCGCCCCGGTCGGGCCCCTGATCGGCCTCGCCATCGCCGACCGGTTCGAGCGCAAGCACGTCATCGTGGCCGCCGCCCTCCTCTACATCGCCTGCGGCCTGGCCTTCGCGCAGACGCGGGACGTCACCGTCATCGTGGCGCTCGGCATCGGCCTGACGCTGGCCTCGAACGTGATGTCGTACAGCTTCCACGCCTATCAGGCCGAGCTGTTCCCCACGGGCATCCGGGCCCGGGCGGTCGGCTTCGTCTATTCCTGGAGCCGCTTCTCGGCGATCTTCACCGGCTTCGTCATCGCGTTCGTGCTGCGGGAGGCCGGGACGCCGGGCGTGTTCCTGTTCATCTCGGCGGCGATGTTGGCCGCGGGCCTGCTCGTCGGGCTGCTGGGTCCCCGGACGCGGGACGTCGCGCTGGAGAAGATCGCGGGGTGAGGCCCGTGAGGAGCACAGCTCCCGGCAAGCCGAATCCGTGCTAACCTCGGGCATGGTCGCTCAGCCGAGATCCCGGATGACGGTCGACGAGTTTCTCGCCTGGGCCGAGGGGCAGCCGGGGCGCTTCGAGCTGGTCGATGGCGAGGTGTTCGCGATGTCGCCGGAGCGCGTTCGGCATGCCGAGGTCAAGGCGGCCACCTATCTGGCGCTCCGGTCCGCACTGAAGCAAGCGGGGAGCGCCTGCTACGCGCTGCCGGATGGCATCAGCGTTCGCGTCGATCGGGATACGGTCTTCGAGCCCGACGCCCTCGTTTACTGCGGGATGCGCGCTGACCCCGATGCGACCGAGATCACCGATCCCGTCATCGTCGTCGAGGTTCAGTCGCCGGGCACACGCGCGGTGGACTCGGGCCTGAAATTGACCCGCTACTTCGGTCTGGAGAGCGTCATCCACTATCTGATCGTGGATCCGGTGAAGCGTCTCGTCATCCATCACCGCCGCGCGCAGGGCGGCCTGATCGAGACCCGCATCGCGACCCGGGAGACGCTGGACCTGACGCCCCCCGGCCTGCGCCTGCCCGTGCCGGAGCTGTTCGCCGACCTCGCGCCCGCCGACGACGGCGCTTGATCCGATCCGAGGCGGATGCCACAGCGGCGCGAACGCGAATCAGGACGCCCGGATGACTGCACCCCTCGATCTCCTCGTGCTCGGCAACGCGATCGTCGACGTGATCGCCCGCACGGACGACGCCTTCCTGTCGGCGCAGGGCGTCACCAAGGGCGCGATGCAGCTCATCGACGAGCCGCGGGCCGAGGCGCTGTTCCAGGCGATGGGACCGGCGACGATCGTGTCGGGCGGCTCGGGCGCCAACACCGCGGTCGGCGCGGCGCTCCTCGGGGCCAAGACCGGCTTCGTCGGCAAGGTCCGGAACGACGAGCTCGGCGGCCTGTTCAGCCACGACCTCAAGGCGACCGGCGTCGACTTCGCCGTCCCGGCCGCCGCCGAGGGGCCGGCCACCGCCCGGTGCTTCGTGCTCGTGACGCCGGACGGCGAGCGCACGATGAACACGTATCTCGGCGCCTGCCAGGGCCTGTCGCCCGACGACGTCGACAAGGCGCTCGTGAGCTCGGCCCGCGTCGTCTATCTCGAGGGCTACCTGTGGGATCCGCCGGCCGCCAAGGACGCGTTCCGCAAGGCCGCGCAGCTCGCCCATCAGGCGGGCAACGCCGTCGCGCTGACCCTCTCGGACGCGTTCTGCGTGGGCCGCTACCGCGACGAGTTCCTCGGCCTCGTGCGGGACGGCAGCATCGACATCCTGTTCGCCAACATGGCCGAGCTGCAGAGCCTCTACGAGACCGACGATCCCGAGGCCGCCGTGGCGGCCCTGCGCGACGAGCGCAACGCCCGCGGCCGGCACCTGCTCGGCCTCGTCACGCGCTCGGCCGACGGCGCCCTGGTGGTTCAGGGCGGCGAGGTCCGGGCCGTCGAGGCGAGCCCGGTCCAGACCGTGGTCGACACGACCGGCGCGGGCGACCTGTTCGCGGCCGGCTTCCTGGCCGGGCACGCCCGCGGGCTCGACAACGTCGCCAGCGCCCGCCTGGGCACGCTCGCGGCCGCCGAGGTCATCCAGCACATCGGCGCCCGCCCGCAGGCGGATCTGGTCGGCCTGGCCAAGGCGCGCGGGCTCCTCTGAGTCGGCGCGCCGGGCGCGCGGCCGAAGGTCCGCGTTTGCGCCGATCCCGCGCGCTCAGGCCGCGCGGACGGTCGCGAGGAAGCGCGTCACCTCGTCCCTGAGGTGGCCGGACCGGTTCGACAGCTCCGAGGCTGCCGTGAGAACCTGATCGGCCGCCGCTCCTGTCCCCTTCGCCGCGTCGGCGACGCCCGTGATGGTGCTGGTGACGTCCGCTGCCCCCTGGGCGGCCTGGGAGACGTTGCGGACGATCTCCTGCGTCGCGGCGCCCTGCTGCTCCACGGCGCTGGCGATCCGCGTCGCCACCGCGCTGAGTTCCTGGACCCGACCGCCGATGCGTCCGATCGCCGTGACGGCGTCGCCGGTGGAAGACTGGATCCGGGCGACGTGGCCGCCGATCTCGTCGGTTGCCCGCGCGGTCTGACCGGCCAGTTCCTTCACCTCCGCGGCCACGACGGCGAAACCGCGTCCCGCCGCGCCGGCCCGCGCCGCCTCGATCGTGGCGTTCAGCGCGAGGAGATTCGTCTGCTCGGCGATGGTCGAGATCAGGGTCACGACATGACCGATCTGGATCGCCGCCCCGTTCAGATCCTGAACCAAGTGAGCGGTCGCCTCCGCGTCCGCGACCGCCGACTGTGTCAGTTCCGTCGAACCCGCGACCTGGCGGCCGATCTCCTGGACAGAGGCGCCGAGTTCCTCGGCCGCCGCCGCCGCGACGCTGACGGTGCTGGCGGCGCGTTCGGCCGCGCTCGCCACCCGGATGGAGCGATCGGCGGTGTCGGCGGCCGCCTCGTTCATGGCCGAGGCCGTGTCCTGCAGCGCGGCGACGGCGGCCGAGACCGTGCCGATGATGCCGCCGACCGTGCCCTCGAAGGCGTCGGCGATCCGGTGCATGCCGCTCCGCCGCTCCGCCTCGGCCGTGGCGCGGGCCTGTGCGGCGTCGTGCTCGAGCGTGCGCGCCCGGATCAGGCCGTCCTTGAAGACCTGGACGGACGCCGCCATGACGCCGATCTCGTCCCCGCGCTCGGAACCGCCGACGGCCGCGTCGAGGTCGTCGGCCGCGAGCCGGCCCATGGTTCCGGCCAGGGACCGGATCGGGCGGGCGACCCGGTGCCAGACCCACCAGACCGCCGCGCCGGTCATGAGCAACCCGATGACCGCGAGCGCGACGGTGACGGACCACGCCGTCCGGAACGCGTCCTCGGAGCGCTGGACCGAGACGTTCGTGCCCTCGGCGGTGACCTGGGCGAGATCCGCCAGGGCATCGAAGGCGGCCACGAGCGGCGGGCGGGCGGGCGCGATGGCGTCGCGGGCCGCGTTCCGGTCGCCGCGCCTGAGCGGCACGAGGATCGCCTCCTGGGCGACGCGATAGACCTTCCACCGCCCCTCGAACGCGTCCCAGAGCGCGCGCTCCCGGGGCGTCGTCGCGCGCGCGCGGTAGCTCTGGAAGGCCTCGGGGATGGACCGATCCATCTCGACGAACTCGTCATCGAGGTCCCGGTTCTCACCGTCGTCGACGGCGACGACCTTGCGAATCGTCGTCGTGTGGTACCGCAGCATCAGGAATCGAATCGTATGGAGATCGTTGTCCTTGCGCACCCAGACGTCGCGGGTCTCCACGGCGGCGGCGTTGATGGCCTGTATCTGCATCAAACCGACGGCCGAGCTTGCCAGGAAAAGCAGAAAGCCGACAATCGAGGGCAGTATCAGCTTCGATACGATACTTCTTCGCAGTCTCATCTCGGGCACCACAGAGGACGACACCGTCGCGTCGGGATGCATGAAGATGAAAGACAGATTTTTCCGCAACCTCTACTGCGGCAGCGATCTGCGCCGCAGATCGGCGCGGAACGCATAGCGCGTCGCCCGCCGACGCCGCGCTGCGGGTCGCGCGCCGATCCGGGCTGAGGCGGGCGGCCGCGCCCCGGTTTAGGGCCGCAGGAGAACCTTGCCCACCGCCGCGCGGCGGGTCAGGAGGCCGAAGGCCTCCGGGTACTCCGCCAGCGGGTAGACGCCGTGGACCTGCGCGGTGAGCCTGCCCTCGGCGACCCAGTCGAGGAGCCGGCGCTGATCGGCCCGGTGCGCCTCCGGCTCCCGGTCCAGGAAGGCGCCCCAGTGGACGCCCTGCACGTCGAGTTCCTTGAGGAGCATCAGGTTCAGCGGCAGCCGCGGGATGGCGCCGGCGGCGAAGCCGATCACGAGGAAGCGCCCGCGCCAGCCGAGCGCCCGCAGGGCCGGCTCCGCGTAGGCGTCGCCAACCGCGTCGTAGACCACGTCGATCCCGCCGCCCGAGATCCGGCGCAGCTCGTCCTTGAGCGTCGCCGGGTCGTAGACGACGCCCGCCTCGGCGCCGTGGGCGCGGGCGACCGATAGCTTCTCCTCCGAGGAGGCGCAGGCGATCACCCGGGCGCCCATCAGCCGGCCGAGCTCGACGGCGGCGAGGCCGACGCCCCCGGAGGCGCCGAGGACCGCCAGCCACTCGCCGGGCCGCAGGCGCGCGCGGTTCGCCAGGGCGTGCAGCGAGGTGCCGTAGGTGATGGTCAGCCCGGCCGCCTGCTCGTCCGGCACGGCGTCCGGCACCGGCGTGAGCCGGGCGGCGTCGAGGGCGATCAGCTCCGCGCAGCAGCCGTGCCCGGCATGGACGATCACCCGGTCGCCCACGGACACGCCCGCGGCGCCCTCGCCCAGCGCCTCGACCACGCCGACCCCCTCGCCGCCCGGCGAGAACGGCAGGGTCGGCTTCACTTGGTAGCGCCCGGCGGTGATCAGCGTGTCGAAGAAGTTCAGGGCCGCCAGCCGTATCCGCACCAGCGCCTGCCCGGGGCCCGGCACCGGGTCGGGGCGCTCGACGATCTCCAGATGGTCCGGCCCGTCGAGCCTCGTGCACAGCAGCGCCCGCATGGCGTCCCTCCTCCCCGGCGTTTCCCGGCCGATCAGGCCCGAACCGACCGTGCGGTCAAGCCGTTCCGATCATCTCGCGGATGCGGGCGCCCAGCACCTCCACCACGAACGGCTTGGTGATGACCTGCATCCCGGCCTCGAGGGGCCCGTTGCCGAAGACCGCGCTCTCGGCGTAGCCGGTGACGAACAGGACCTTGAGGCCCGGCCGCGTGAGCCGCCCGGCCTCGGCCATCTGGCGCCCGTTCATGCCCCCCGGCAATCCGATGTCGGACACCAGCAGGTCGATGCGCACGTCGGATTGCAGCACTTTGAGGCCGGCCGCGCTGTCGGCGGCCTCGATCGCCGTGTAGCCGAGATCCTCCAGCACCTCGGTGACCAGCATGCGCACGGTCGGCTCGTCGTCGACCACCAGCACGGTCTCGCCCGGCGCGGCCCGCGGCGGCGCGCCGACGGCGGCGTGCGCGTCCTCCTCGGCGACCGCGCCGCGGTGGCGGGGCAGGTACAGGCAGACCGTCGTGCCCCTGCCGACCTCCGAGTGGATCCGCACCTGGCCGCCCGATTGCTGCGCGAAGCCGTAGATCATCGACAGGCCGAGGCCGGTGCCCTGCCCCAGGGGCTTCGTGGTGAAGAACGGCTCGAACACCTTGCCGACGATCTCCGGCGCCATGCCGCTGCCGGTGTCGGTGACGCACAGCGACAGGTACTGGCCCGGCGGCATGTCGTGGCGCCGGGCGGCGCGCTCGTCGAGCCACGCATTGGCGGTCTCGATCGCGATGCGGCCGCCCTCCGGCATCGCGTCCCGGGCGTTGATGCACAGGTTGAGGAGCGCGTTCTCGAGCTGCGGCGGGTCGACCAGGGCCGGCCAGAGGCCGGGCGGCGCCACGACCTCGACCACCACGGCGGGGCCCACGGTGCGGCGGATCAGCTCCTCCATGCCGACCACCAGCCGGTTCACGTCGGTGGGCTTCGGGTCGAGGGTCTGGCGACGCGAGAAGGCGAGCAGCCGGTGGGTCAGCGCCGCGGCCCGTTTCGAGGCCCCCTGCGCCGCGTTGATGTAGCGGTCGACGTCCATGACGCGGCCCTGGCCGAGCCGGGTCTGGATCAGCTCCAGCGAGCCGGAGATGCCGGCGAGCAGGTTGTTGAAGTCGTGGGCGATGCCGCCGGTCAGCTGGCCGACCGCCTCCATCTTCTGCGACTGGCGCAGGGCCTCCTCGGCGGCGGCCAGGGCGTCGGCGCGCTCGCGCTCCGCGGTGAAGTCGCGGCCGACGGCGTTGATGACGCCTTCCCCCGGCCGGGCCGCCCAACTGATCCAGCGATAGCCGCCGTCCCGGTGGCGGTAGCGGTTGTCGAAGCGCGCGAGGCTCGACCCCGCGGAGAGCTGGCGCGCGCCCTCGACGGTGCGGTCGAGATCGTCCGGGTGGACGAAGGCGATGAGCTTGGTTCCGATCAGCTCGTCCGGGCGCCAGCCCAGCACCTCGGTCCAGGCCGGGTTCACCGCGGTGATCGTCCCGTCGAACAGGCAGCGCAGCATCATGTCGGACGAGAGCGTCCACAGGGCGTTGCGGTCGGCCGTCCGCTCCTCGACCTGGTGCGCCAGGGTCGCGTTCAGGTCGCGCAGCTCCGCGAGCGCCGCCTCGAGCCGTCCCTGGCTCTCCTTGAGGGCGGCGTCCGCCAGGACCCGGCCGGTGGTCTCGTTGGTGAGGATGAACAGGCCGGCGACCAGGCCCTCGGCGTCGAGAACCCGCGAGTACGAGAAGGTCCACCACGTCTCGCGCGCGCCCCGATCGGTGTCGAGCTGCCACGGCAGGTCGACGAAACGCTCCGGGCGGCCCGCCATCGCGGCGTCGATGATCGGTTTGGCCTGATCCCAGGCATCGGCCCAGACCACGTCGAACCGCTCGCCCATCGCCCAGGGCAGCCGCGGACCGAGGAGCGGGAAGTAGGTGTCGTTGAAGAAGAAGTGGAGGTCGGGCCCCCAGGCCAGGATCATCGATTCCGGCGAGTTGAGGACGAGCGACAGGGCCGCGCGGAACTCCGCCGGCCACGTCTGCGGAAGCCCAAGGGGATGATCCGACCAGTCGCGCGCGCGGATCATCCGCGCGGCCTCGCCGCCGCCGGAGAGGAAGGGGAAGGGGTCGGTCACGGGCTCTGAGCGATGCAGGTCATGGGCGTACGGCGTATGACCGTCTTCGGCGGCATCTCCAAGCTGCCCGGTCGCGGTTCGACGACGTCGTCTCAGCGCGCCGCCGTCCTCGCGAGCGGAGCGAAGCGACCCAGGGCTACGGGACGTCGGCAAGCGCGGCGCCGACTGGATCGCCTCGCTCCGCTCGCGAAGACGGCCGGCTGAGCCTCGGTCCGACCCGTCAATGCGCCTCCTGCCAGTTGCCCGCCGCGTTGGCCTCGACCACCAGCGGCACCTTCAGGGTCAGGGCCGGCGCCGGCGCCTCCTCCATGACGCCGCGGATGATCGGGATCGTCCGCTCCACCTCGTCCTCGGCCGCCTCGAACACCAGCTCGTCGTGCACCTGCAGCAGCATGCGCGCCCTGAGCTTCTTCGCGGCGAGGGCCGCCTCCATCCGCGTCATGGCCCGCCGGATGATGTCGGCGGCCGAGCCCTGGATCGGCGCGTTGATCGCCTGCCGCTCGACGCTGGCGCGCTCGGAGGGGTTGTTGGAGCGGATCTGCGGGTAGTGGCACACGCGGCCGAACAGGGTCGTGACGTAGCCCTTGTCGCGGCAGCTCTTCTTGGTGGTCTCGATGTAGTCCCGGATGCCCGGGAACTGCTCGAAATACTGCTTGATGAACGCCGAGGCCTCCTCGCGGCCGATGCCGAGCCGGTCGGCGAGGCCGAAGGCCGAGATGCCGTAGATGATGCCGAAGTTGATGGTCTTCGCCCGGCGCCGCAGGTCGGGCGTCATCGTCTTGAGCGGCACGCCGAACATCGCCGAGGCCGTCGCCGCATGGATGTCGATCCCGTCCTCGAACGCCTTCCGGAGTTCCGGGATGTCGGCCATGTGGGCCAGCAGCCGCAGCTCGATCTGCGAGTAGTCGGCCGAGATCAGCCGGTTGCCGGGCGCCGCCACGAAGGCGCGGCGGATCCGGCGACCCTCCTCGGTGCGGATCGGGATATTCTGCAGGTTCGGCTCGGAGGAGGACAGCCGCCCCGTGGTGGTCGCCGCCAGCGAGAACGAGGTGTGGACCCGCGCCGTCTCGCGGTCGGCATGGGCCTGGAGCGCGTCCGTGTAGGTGGATTTCAGCTTCGAGAGCTGCCGCCATTCCAGGATCTTCTTGGGCAGCTCGTGGCCCGCCTGGGCCAGCTCCTCCAGCAGGGTCGCGGGCGTGGCCCACTGGCCCGACGGCGTCTTCTTGGCCCCCGGCAGACCCATCTTCCCGAACAGGATGTCGCCGATCTGCTTCGGCGAGCCGACCGAGAATTTCTCCCCGGCATCCTCCTGGATCTCCTCCTCCAGGCGGACGAGGATCTGCGAGAAATCCCCGGATAGGCGGCTCAGCATCTCCCGGTCGACGCGGATGCCGCGCTGCTCCATCCGGGCGATCACCGGCAGCAGGGGCCGCTCCAGGGTCTCGTAGACGGCGACCCGATGCTCGGCCACGAGGCGCGGCTTCATCATCCGCCACAGGCGCAGGGTCACGTCGGCGTCCTCGGCCGCGTAGGCGGTGGCCTTGTCGATGGCGACGCGGTCGAACGTCACCTTGTTGCGGCCGGTGCCGGCCACGTCCGAGAAGGTGATCGGCTGGTGGCCGAGGTGCCGGCGGGCCAGCTCGTCCATGCCGTGGCCGCCCTTGCCGGCGTCGAGCACGTACGAGATCAGCATCGTGTCGTCGAACGGCGCGACCTCGATGCCGTAGCGGGCGAGCACCACCCAGTCGTACTTGAGGTTCTGGCCGACCTTCAGGACGCCGGGGTGCTCGAGGAGCGGCTTCAGCCGGGCGACGGCCTCCTTCAGGGGGATCTGGCCCGGCACCGGCTCGACCACGTCGGAGGGCGCGGCGCCCTCGCCGAACAGGTCGGTGGCGTCCGCCTGCACCTTGGCGGCCTGGACGTGGGCCAGCGGGATGTAGCAGGCCCGGCCGGTGGCGACCGCCAGCGAGACGCCGACGAGGCCGGCCCTGTGGGCATCGAGCGAGTCGGTCTCGGTATCGACCGCGATCACGCCGGCCTCCTCGGCCTCGGCGATCCAGGCGTCGAGCTGCTCCAGGGACGAGACCGTCTCGTAGGCGGCGGTGTCGAACGGCGCCACGGATTCCGCGGCCCGGGCCGCCACCACGTTGCCGGGTGTCGCCTCGACGGGCGCCCGGGGCTTGGCGGGCGCGTCCGGCAGGTCGAGATCGGCGAAGGGATCGATCTCGCCGCCCTCCGGCGGGGCGGCGCCCGGCGGTCGCTCGGCCCCGGCGGCGGCGGTCTCGGGATCCGGCGGCACGGAATCGCCGAAGAACGGCACCGCGTCGCTGCCGCCGGCGGCGTTGCCGTAGCCGTGCGGCCGGGCGCCCGGCAGGAGGCGCGGATCGGGCTTCACCGCCTCGGGATCGACGTGCAGCATCTGGGCGATGCGGCGCGTCAGCGTGTTGAACTCCATCGCCTTCAGGAAGCCGACCAGCTTCTCGGGATTGGGCTGAGGCACGCCGAGGTCGTCCAGCGGCACCGGGACCGGTACGTCCTCCATCAGCGCCACGAGCCTGCGCGACAGCTTGGCCTGATCCACGTTGGCGAGCAGCGTCTCCCGCCGCTTGGGCTGCTTGATCTCGCCCGCCCGCTCCAGCAGGGCCTCGAGGCTGCCGAACTCCTTGATCAGCGCCGCGGCCGTCTTCAGGCCGATGCCGGGCACGCCCGGCACGTTGTCGGAGGTGTCGCCGATGAGCGCCAGCGCGTCGCCGATCTGGTTCGGTTGCAGGCCCTCCCACTTGGCGACGATCGCCTCGACGTCGAGGTTGCGCTCGGGCCGGTAGCCGGGCTTGCCCTTGGCACCCGACTCGAAATCGTAGAACCGCACCTGCGGCCCGACGAGCTGCATCAGGTCCTTGTCGGACGAGACGATGATGACGCCTGCGCCCCGCGCCTCGGCCTGGCGGGTGTAGGTGGCGATGAGATCATCGGCCTCGTAGCGCTCCAGCTCCACCGCGTGCAGGCCGAAGGCGCGCACCGCGTCGCGCATCAGCGGCATCTGGCGCTTCAGGTCGTCGGGCGCGTCCGGGCGGTGGCCCTTGTAGTCGGGGAACATCTCCTTGCGGAACGAGCCCTCCGACTTGTCGAAGACGATCCCGAGATGGCTCGGCATGGTGCCGGCGGCGCCGTCCTGCAGGAACTGCGCGATCTTGGTGCAGAACAGCCGCACGGCGCCGGTGGGCAGCCCGTCGGAGGGACGCGAATTGTACTTCTGGTCCTGGTTGATCGACTGGAAATAGGCCCGGAAGATGAAGGACGAGCCGTCGACCAGGATCACCTGATCGCCGGGTCCGACGGGCTTGGTCTCGGGGCTCGAGTCGGGCTTCGAGTCGGTCATGGGCTCAGGCGGCTCGGGGCGATCAGGAGTCGGGCGCGCGGGCGATTTCGGCGCGGCAGGCCGCGACGAGAACGGGCAATTCGTGGTGGACGGTGAGCCAGACGATGTCCAGCGTCACCCGATGATAGCTGTGGCGATAAAAGTTCCCCGCATCCGCGATCTGACGCCACGGCACGGCGGGATATCGGGCTCTCGTCTCGGCGCTCAATCGGCGGCTCGCCTCCGAGATGATCTCCAGGCAGCGCACGACCGCGAAGTGGGTGCGTTCGTCTGCCTCGAACGTCTCGAGCGTGAATCCCGCCAAGAAGCGGGCAACGCGCTCCGCGTTGGCGATCATGTCGGCGCAGGCGGCCCGCTCGCGTTCAGAAGGCGGAAATGGCATCGCGCTCCGCGTGCGTGCGAACCCGATCCTTCAGGGCCGCCCGATCCGCCACGTCGACCCGGATCGGAAAGAGATCATCGATGAAGTGGCACAGGCCGACATAGCCGAAGAGACCGCCCACGACGGACACATCGATCTCGATCATCACGTCGAGATCGCTGTCGGCCCGCGCCTCCCCCCGGGCGACCGAACCGAACAGAGCCGCGTGCAGCACGCCGCGGCGGCGCAGTTCCGCCTCGTTGGCGCGCAGGATGTCGAGGGCGGCGAGCTTGTCCATGGCGGCGGGACCGGAGGGAATCGGCAGCCGTCAGCATAGCAGAAGCGCGGCAGAGGAGGATCAGGCCGCCAGCTCGCGCCCGAGCGCCTCCACCCGGCGCAGGTCGTCCACGAAGGCCGCGTAGGCCTCCGCCTTCGCCTCGTCCGGCAGCCGGAGCAGGTAGGACGGGTGGACCGTGATGAAGCCCTGGAATCGGTTGTCGTGCCGGTCGAAGCGGAACGGGCCGCGCGCCCGGGTGATCGGGATCGCCTTGCCGGTCAGCGCCAGCACGGCGGTCGCGCCGAGCGCCACGACGAGCTTCGGACCGACGAATTCGAGCTCCCGGTCGAGCCACCACCGGTAGTGGCTGACCTCACCGGCTGTCGGCTTCTGGTGGATGCGGCGCTTGCCGCGCTCCTCGAACTTGAAGTGCTTGACCGCGTTCGTCAGGTAGCTCGCGCCCCGGTCGATCCCGGCCTCCGCCATGGCGCGGGAGAGCAGCTGGCCGGCGGGCCCGACGAAGGGCCGGCCCTGCCTGTCCTCCTGGTCGCCGGGCTGCTCGCCCACGAAGGCCACCGTCGCCCCGACCGACCCCTCGCCGAGCACGGCCTGGGTAGCCCCCGGAACCAGCGGCTCGGTCCGGCGGATGATCGCGTTCAGCTCGTCGAGGTTCTTGGGATCCTGGTCGGCCATGGCGGCGACGGCCCGGGCGGGTTCGCGGCGTGTGGGCAAGGTCGGCTCCCTCTCGATCATGGCTTCGGTGCGCCCGGCCGCCGCCCGGACCAGGGCCGGGATCGCGGCCGTCTCGGGCATGTTGTGCCAGTACTTCTTGGGCATCTCCGCCCGCATCGCCTTCAGGTTGGTGCGGGCCGGGTTGAACGTGCTCTCGTAATAGGTCTGCCAGCCGGCCTCGAAGCCGTCGCCCTCCGGAAGTTGGGCACGGTCGCCGGGCGGCCCGAAAGTCAGGGTCTCGGTGTCCCAATGGGCCGAGCCCTCGGGCGTCAGGATCGACCAGCGCATCCCGCGGAAGCGATCGACGAAGAACGGTGCCGCCGCCTCGAGGATGTGGTGGTCCGGCTCGAACCACGCGACGTAGCGCTCGCCGTCCGGTCCCTCCGCCCGGCGGAAGCGCAGGAAGGCGTGCATCTTGTGGAGGTCGCGCCCGATCGCCTTCGCCATCCGGTGCAGGCGGTGGACCAGCGGGTCGCTACCGACCTCCATCAGGTGCCGCTCGCCGCGGCAGACGCGCCAGATCAGCGCGTAGAGCAGGCCGTAGCGCTCCGGATCGCGGTGGGGAATGACTTGCGGGATCAGGCCGGCGACGGCCTTCGGCAGGACGAGCGGCGTGCCGCTCGCCGGCTCGGCGTCGCTGCCGAACAGGCCGGGCGCGTCCGACACAGACCACGTCACGGCCTCGGGGGCGACGCCCTGCGCGACAAGGCTTCGGGCGGCTTTGCGGAAACCGTCGAGATCGGCGCCGGGGCGCAGCGCGACGGAGCGCGGCGACCGCGCATCCCCCCTCTCCACGGAGGCAGACGGAAACGGCACGGGCCCCGCCCCCATCAGAACAGGCTCAGCTGCGCCGCGGGCTCGACCAGCCGCGTCCGCAGGTCGAGCCGGTCGGTCAACCCGACCGGCCGATGGTCGGCAGCCACCAGGAACGGCCGCGCCCGCTTCAATCCGGAGGTCAGCCGGGCGACGTCGTCGAGGCGCAGGGTCGCGTGGCGGCGCGCCCTGACGATCTTGTCGACCGCCCGCGCCCCGAGCCCCGGCACCCGCAGCAGCCATTCCCGGTCGGCGCGGTTCACGTCCACGGGGAACTTGTCCCGGTGCTTCAGCGCCCAGGCGAGCTTCGGGTCGATGTCGAGGGCGAGCATCCCGCCCTCGGAGGCGTCGGCCACCTCGTCGGGGGTGAATTCGTAGTACCGGAGCAGCCAGTCGGCCTGGTACAGGCGGTGCTCGCGCTGGAGCGGCGGCGGCTTCGGCGGCAGGATCGCCGACCCGTCCGGGATCGGACTGTAGGCGGAGTAGTAGACCCGCTTCAGGCCGACGCTGCCGTAGAGGAGCGCGCTCTTGCGGATCAGGGCCTCGTCGGTGGTGGTGTCCGCCCCGACGATCACCTGCGTCGAGTGGCCGGCCGGCGAGAAGCGGCGCTTCTCGGCCTTGGCCTGCACGATCCGCTCGCCGATCTGCGCCATCGCCCCCTGGATCGCGGCGCCGTCCTTCTCGGGCGCGAGCCGCTCCAGGCTCGCCTCGGTCGGCAGCTCGACGTTGATCGAGAGCCGGTCGGCGTAGAGGCCTGCCTCCTCGATCAGCCAGGGGCTCGCCTCCGGGATCGACTTGAGATGGATGTAGCCGGCAAAACCGTGGTCGCGCCGGAGCGACTTCGCCACGCGGGTCAGCAGCTCCATCGTGTGGTCGGGCGACTTGATGATGCCGGAGGAGAGGAACAGCCCCTCGATGTAGTTGCGCCGGTAGAAGTTCAGGGTGAGGTTCACGACCTCCTCCACGGTGAACTTCGCCCGCCGTACGTTCGAGGAGCGCCGGTTCACGCAGTACGCGCAGTCGAACAGGCACCAGTTCGTCAGCAGGATCTTGAGGAGCGAGACGCACCGCCCGTCGGGCGTGTAGGCGTGGCAGATCCCGGCCCCGGTGGTCGATCCGAGCCCGTCCTTGCCGGCCGCCCGCTTCGGCGCGGCCGAGGAGGCGCAGGAAGCGTCGTACTTGGCGGCGTCCGCGAGGATGCGCAGCTTCTTGGCCAGGGTCTCGTCCATCGAACAGACAATGAACAACGCGGCCGAAGGTGCAAGGCCGGCGCGGCGTTCACCCCGGGCCGCGATGCCGCACCCGTCACGCAGGCGCGTCGGGCTCGCCGAATTCGTCGGGCTCCCGGTCGACCACACGGCGGGCGAGGCCGTAGGCGAAGCCGGCCCGGGCCAGGGCGGCGAGGTCGCGGTCGCGGTGCGTCGCCCGCTGGTCCGGTCGGCGATACGGTCCCAGGCGTCGCCGCTTGGCGTAGGCCTGGGCAGCCTGCTCCTCGATCGCGTCCGCCTCCCCGTCTGGCAGGGCGTCGCGCTCCGCCAGCATGGCGGCCTCCACGACGTCGCGCGGGACTCCCTTGGCGGCGAGCTTGGCCGAGACGCCGCGGGTCGAGGTGCCGCGACGCCGCAGGGTGGCGAGGCGGGTATCGGCGAAGCGCGCGTCGTCCACGAGGCCGGCCGACACCGCCCGCGCGACGGTCGCCGTCACGAGGTCGGCGAAGCGTTCGGGATCCTCGCCCCGGGCCCGCGCGCGCTTCTGGACGCGGCGCGCGAGCGTCCGGCGCAGCATCTCGGTCGAGGCGCTGTAGCGCTCCAGATAGTGGAGCGCCGCACGCTCCAGCCAGGCCGGGCTCACGGGGCCGGGCGGCTTGATCTCGCGGTCGCGACCTTCTGGCGCGGATCCTGCAACGAATGGAGATTTCACCGGTTCTTCACGATCTCGACAGGTTTGCGTTCCATGACTCGGGTATGGAACGCGCGCAACGCGACAGGCTCGGCCATGGCCCGAACCACCGTTCTTCGCCCGGCACTCCGCAGGGCCGATGGCGCCTGCGGCTGCACGGCGCGGCGGCCGTACTGATGCGGCGCGAGTGGCTCCTGGTCCTCGTGGCCCTGGGGCTCGCCGCGGCCGCGGCCGCGATCGTCTACCTGTCGCGCCCGAACACCCTGACGGTGGCGGTCGGCCCCCAGGACGGGCCCGAGGCCGCGCTGATCGAGGCCTATGCCGGCGCCCTCGACCGGGCGCGGGAAGACGTCCGTCTCAAGGTGGTGCGCTACGGCGACGTGCGTGACAGCGCCCTGGCACTCCAGCGCAACAAGGCCGACCTCGCGGTGGTGCGGCCGGACGTGTTCCTGCCCGAGAACGGACTGACCCTGGCGATCCTGCACGACGAGGCGCTGGTCATCGCGGCGCCGGAGGCGGCCGATCTCGACGACGTGCCGGCCCTGGCGCGCAAGCGGCTCGGCATCGTGGTCCGCCACAGCGCCGACCTGTCGTTCCTCACGAACCTGCTCTCCTTCTACGACCTCGTGCCGGACATCGTGGGCGAGGACGCGCCGGAGGCCGGCCACGCCGCCGAGGCGGAGCCCGGCCACGTGGTCGTGGTGCCACTGAAGGTCGGCGACGTCACGGCCGCACTCACCGAGAAGCGGGTCGACGCGGTGGCGGTGATCGCGAGCCCGGCCTCCAAGCCGGCGGCCGCGGTCGTCCGCGCCGTCGAGCTGGGCGCGCCGGACCGCAAGATCGGCTTCGTCTCGATCCCGGACGGCGACGCGATCCTGCAGCGCTTCCCCGAGCTGCAGGCGGTGACGATCCCGGCCGGCACCTTCGGCGGCCGCCCGAAGCGGCCCGACGAGGAGGTCAAGACCGTCGGCGCTTCCTATCGCCTGATGGCCCGCGGCACGGTGAGCCGCGTCGCGGTCGCCTCTGCGACGCAGCACCTGTTCGAGTGGCGCTCGCGGCTCGCCTCGACCGCGCCGGTGGCCAAGCTGATGAAGGCGCCGGACTTCGACACGACGGTGGCGGCGACCTCGGCGCGCCTGCCGAACCACCCCGGCGCCGTCGACTATTTCGAGCGCGAGCAGCAGACCTTCCTCGACCGCTACGAGGACTACATCTACCTGTTCGCCTTCTTCGGCGGCACGATCGGCTCCGGCTTCGCGTGGCTCGGCCAGCGCCTCGCCCGCAAGCGCCGGGAGCGGGTCGACTTCGTCCTCGACCGGCTCCTCGACATCATGCGCGAGGTGCGCGCGGCGACCAGCGCCGCCGAACTCGACGCGATCGCGATCGAGACCGACGGGCTGGTGGCGGACGTGGTCTGCTACGCCCGCGAGCGCAGCATCGACGCGCGGACAGTCAGCGCGCTGATCCTGGCGGTCGACGGCGTCCACGCGGCCATCGCCGACGCGCGGCGGCAGACGAGCGAGACCGAGCCCCGGGCGGCGACCCGCAACCGCACGGCCCGGCTGCTCGCCCTCGATCTGCCGGCCGCGGAGTAGCGGCGGGCGCCGCATGGCTGGCGGCTTAGGGATATCATGCTAACGGGAACCATGTTCGATCCCGTCGCCGCCCTCGATACGGTTCTCGAGAACCTCGACCGCGAGGCCCGCGAGCCCACGAAGCTCCGGGCCGCGCTGGTGCCGCAGCTGCGCCGGGTGATCGAGGAGGGCCACCGGGCCGCCGAGGCGCAGCTCCTCGAGGACCGGAACGGGCTGCTGTGCGCGCAGACCCTGTCGAATCTCACCGACGCGGTGGTCCGGGCGATCCACGACGCCGTGGTCTGGCGGCTCTATCCCAACGACAACCCGTCGACCGGCGAGCAGCTCGCGGTGGTCGCCACCGGCGGCTACGGCCGGGGCACGATGGCGCCGGGATCGGACATCGATCTGCTGTTCCTGCTGCCCTACAAGCAGACCGCGTGGTCCGAGAGCGTCGTCGAGGGGATGCTCTACGTCCTGTGGGACCTGAAGCTGAAGGTCGGCCACGCCACCCGCTCGGTCGAGGAGTGCCTGCGCGAGGCGCGGGCCGACATGACGATCCGGACGGCCCTCCTGGAGGCGCGGTACCTGTTCGGCACCCGGGTGCTCTACGAGGAGCTCGTGACGCGCTTCGACGCCGAGCTGGTGGTCGGGTCCGCCGCCGAGTTCGTCGAGGCGAAGCTGCGCGAGCGCGACCTGCGCGTCTCCAAGGCCGGCACCTCGCGCTACCTCGTCGAGCCCAACGTCAAGGACGGCAAGGGCGGCCTGCGCGACCTCAACACGCTGTTCTGGATCGCCAAGTACACCTACCGGGTCCGCGACCAGATCGAACTCGTCAGCGCCGGCCTGTTCACCCCGGAGGAGTACGCGCTGTTCGAGCGCTGCGAGGAGTTCCTGTGGCGGGTGCGCTGCCACATGCACTTCGCCACGAAGCGCGCCGAGGAGCGCCTGTCCTTCGGTCTGCAGCCGCGGATCGCCGAGCGCTTCGGCTACGAGGCCCGGGGCGGCCTCTCCGGCGTCGAGCGCTTCATGAAGGCCTATTTCCGCATCGCCAAGGATGTGGGCGATCTCACCGCCATCGTCTGCGCCGAGCTGGAGGCGCGCCACGCCAAGCGCACGCCGGTTCTCGACCGCTGGATCGGCCGGTTCCGCGACCGGTTCCGGGCGACCGCCATGGAGGCGGAGGATTTCTGGATCGACCACGGCCGGGTGAACCTGCGCGCGGAGGACGCCTTCGAGCGCGACCCGGTCAACCTCATCCGGCTGTTCTGGCTCGCCGACCGGCACAACCTCGCGATCCATCCGGACGCCAAGCGGCTGGCCAACCGGTCCCTGCGCCTCGTCAACCCGTCGCTGCGCGTGGACCCCGAGGCGAACCGGCTGTTCGTCGAGATCCTGACCTCGCGGAACGCGCCGGAGGAGGCGCTGCGCGAGATGAACGAGGCGGGCGTGCTCGGCCGCTTCATCCCGGATTTCGGCCGCATCGTCGCGATGATGCAGTTCAACATGTACCACCACTTCACGGTGGACGAGCACCTGCTGCGCACGGTCGGCGTGCTGGCGGACATCGAATCGGGCCGGGCCCAGGAGACCTACCCGCTGGTCTCGCGCCTCGTGCACTCGATCCACAACCGCACCGCGCTCTACGTCGCGATCCTGCTGCACGACATCGCCAAGGGCCGCCCGGAGGACCACTCGATCGCCGGCGCCGCCATCGCCGAGAAGCTCTGCCCGCGCTTCGGCCTGAACCAGGCCGAGACCGAGACGGTGCGCTGGCTCGTGGAGCACCACCTGCTGATGTCGATGACCGCGCAGAGCCGCGACCTCTCGGATGCCAAGACGATCGAGCGCTTCGCCGCGAGCGTGCAGAGCCTGGAGCGGCTGAAGCTCCTGACCATCCTGACGGTGGCCGACATCACCGCCGTCGGCCCCGGCGTCTGGACCGCCTGGAAGGGCACCCTGGTCCGCACCCTGTACGACGAGACCGAGGTCTACCTCTCGGGCGGCCATTCCGAGATCGCCCGCACCGACCGGGTGCGCCTCGTGCAGATGGGCCTGCGGGAACAGCTGCCCGGCTGGGGCTCGGAGGAGTTCGACGCCTACGCGGCCCGCCACAGCCAGGCCTACTGGCTCAAGGTCGACGGCACGCGCCAGCTCAAGAACGCGATCTTCCTGCGCGACGTCGTGCGCGACGGGCGGACCAGCGCGACCGACGTCGCCCTCGATCCCGTCCGGGGCGTGACCGAGATCACGGTCTACTCGCCGGACCATCCCCGCCTGCTCGCCATCGTCACCGGCGCCTGCGCGGCGGCCGGCAGCAACATCGTCGACGCGCAGATCTTCACCACCACGGACGGGTTCGCCCTCGACACGATCTTCATCTCGCGCGCCTTCGAGCGGGACGACGACGAGCTGCGTCGGACCAAGCGCATCACCGCGGCGATCGAGCGGGCGCTGAAGGGCGAGATCAAGATCGCCGACCTCGTGGCCGACAAGCACCCGCCGACCAGCACCCGCGCCAAGACCTTCCCGGTGCCGCCGGACGTCATCATCGACAACGCCTTGTCGAGCCGGGAGACCGTGGTGGAGATCACCGGCCTCGACCGGCCGGGCCTGCTCTACGAGCTCACCACGGCCTTCAGCCGGCTGTCGCTCAACATCACGTCGGCGCATGTGGCGACGTTCGGCGAGCGCGCCGTGGACGTCTTCTACGTCACCGACCTCACCGGCACGCGGGTGACGCAGCCTGACCGGCAGGCCGCGATCCGGGCCGCCGTGATGGACGTGTTCGCCCACGACGTCGCGACGCTGAAGGCCGAGGGTCTGGAGGCGCTGGTGGCGGCGCCGCCGCCGCGCGAGGCGTGAGCGTGCGGGTTGATTTCGCGGCCCCGTGGCCAGATATCAGCGCCGATTCCACCATCCCTAACCGATTCCCGCCCACGACTGAAACGTGATGACGAGCAACGACATGCCCCAGGATGACCAGCGCCAGACCACGGTCGAAGCCGGTGCCGGCGCGGCCCAGGATCCCGCGCCCGCGGGTCAGGGCAGCGAGTCGGCCACCGTCGATCCGGTCGCGGAGGCCCTGGCCCTGCTGACCGCCGAGCGCGACGAGCTCAAGGACCGGACGCTGCGCACCCTCGCCGAGATGGAGAACCTGCGCCGCCGGACGGAGCGCGAGGTCGCCGACGCGCGCGCCTACGCGGTGACCAACTTCGCCCGGGACGTGCTCAACGTCGCCGACAACATCCGCCGCGCCCTCGACAGCGTTCCGGCCGACGCGAAGGCCACGGCCGACGGCGCCCTGAAGGGGCTGATCGACGGGATCGAGCTCACCGAGCGCGACCTCGGCAAGACCCTCGAGCGCCACGGCGTGAAGATCGTCGAGCCGCAGGGCCAGAAGTTCGACCCGAACCGCCATCAGGCGATGTTCGAGGTGCCGAACGCGGAGGTTCCGGCCGGCACCGTCGTGCAGGTCGTGCAGGCGGGCTACGTCATCGGCGAGCGCGTGCTGCGCCCGGCCCTGGTGGGCGTCGCCAAGGGCGGCCCGAAGGCAGCCGCCAACCCGGCCGACGCCGCCTGAGCGGTCCCGCGGTGCGCCCTACTGGCAGGGCAGCGCCGCGGCGAAATCCGAGATGAACTGCGCGGTCTGGCGGGTCTGGGCCGGCGCGGCCGGATCGCGGGCGACGAGCCCCGCCTCGACGCGGAGGCGGCCGTTGCAGGCGCAGGTCGGCAGCGTTCCCGCGGCCGGCTCGGGCGAGCACGCGTCGTGGTGCGCGCAGGCGAGATCCAGCGCGTCGATCGGCGGGTAGCCGGGCCCGCGGCTGCCGGGGCCGCAGAAATTCCCGTAGATCAGGATGGCGCCGCGCCCGTCGGGCCCGGGTGGCACGATCTCCTGCGCCCGCGCCGGGACGGTGCAGGCCGCGAGCGCGACGGCGAGCAGCATTGTCGTGAGGGAGGTCGAGCTGGGCATGCTCACGGCCGATCCTGTCGGAGAGAATCCGCGGTCCCGCGGGGCTGCACCCGCGCGGTATCCGGCCTCACCGACATCCCTCGGCCATGGACAGGCTCGCGCGGCCGACAGATTCGCGAAGCCGAATGCAGGGCATTGCGACCCAGCTTGACCGCTCCGTCAAGCTATCGCCCAACGAATATTGCTCAGAATCGGTAATTCACACCGGCCCGAACCACCGCAAACCCGGAGTCCTGTTTGCCGGCACCATAAAACGCCGGGACACTGGCGTTGTAGTACGTGGCGGCGTTCGTTCCGCGGCCGAGATGGAGGTAGAGCGCCTCCACCTTGGCGGAGAGCTTGTCGGTGAAGGCGTACTCGATGCCCCCGCCGCCCGCGTATCCGGTCCGGTCGGTCGACGGCAGGGTGTAGGGGTAGGCGCCCGCGTCGGTCGCGCGCGCCCCGCCGCCGTAAGCGAAACCGCCGGTCCCGTAGACGAGGACCCGGTCGAACGCGTAGCCGAGCCGGGCGCGGACCGTGCCGAAATAGTCGAGGCTCGGTCGGACACTGTAATACGGCGTGGTGCCGAGATAGGCGGCGTCCGCCTTGGCGAAGGCCGCGCCCTGGATGTCGGCCTCGACGCCGACGACGACGCCGGAGCCCGGCGTGAATTGGTAATTGTAGCCGATCTGGCCGCCGCCGGCGAAGCCGCCTGACCGCCCGCCGCCCGTGACGGTGCCGTAGGTCGGGTCGGTGAAGCCGCCGCTCCCGGTCGGGAACGCGTATCCCGCATTCACGCCGGCATAGAAGCCCGTCCAGGTGAAGACCGGAAGCGACGGCAGTGGCGGCGGCGGCGCGCGGCGGGGCAGGTCGGCCGCCTGGGCGGCGAGGGCCAGGCAGCCGCATGCGGCGCCCGCGAGGGCTGCGGAGGTTCGTGCGTTCATGGAAATCTCGTTCGGCGCGCGGCGGAGCCGCGGGATCAGAGGGCCAGGAGGAGCAGCCCGACGACGGTCACGGACAGGATCAGGCAAAGAGCGAGATCGAGAATGGCCGCTCCACCGCAGGTCGGCGCGGTTCGTGCGCGGTCGATACCGGAGAGGGCGATCAAGAGCGGACCTCGCGGTTCTCTTCCGTGCGTGCCGCGACCCTCACGGTTCTCGCGGCGCGTCGGGGCCCGACGGCGCCCGAGGGTGCCGCCGCCCCGCCTGAGGGGGTGGCGGGAGCGGCGGCCTGCGGCGCCCTCGGTGAACCGGCGCGGTGGACCGTTTCCGCGACGGCGACCCCGAGGACGGGCAGTGTGAGCGCGGCGACGACGCAGACGAGGCGTCGGAGCCGCGGAAGGGGATCACCCAGGCTTGCCCGTCGCGCCTGGGCGGTGGGAAGCGTGAGCGGCGGCAGGGGCATCGCCACGAGCGTTCGCGTCTCAATCGTCATCGGCCGGCCCCGTATCTCGTGGGAAATTTGACCACGAGACGGTTCTACGTGTGCAAAAATCCCACGTCAACGCGAAATCGAGGAACCAGCGTGCGCCTTCGCACGCGGTGGGATTGTGTCCCACAGCATGAGCCGTCACGATGCGGCCATGTCTGATACTGCCGATACACCGCGGGAGGGCGCCAGCCTGCACGCGCCGCTGGCGCGGCTGCTGCGCCCCCTCGTGCGCCTGCTCGTCGCCCGCGGCATCACCTTCCCGGCGCTCACCGACCTGCTGCGCGAGCTCTACGTGAACGTCGCCGAGTACGACTTCGCCCTCGCCGGAAAGGAGCAGACCGACAGCCGCGTCTCCCTGCTCACCGGCATCCACCGCAAGGAGGTCCGGCGCCTGCGGGGCGCCGGTGCTCCGGTCAGCGCCGTCCCGGCGGTCGTCTCCCGCACCAGCCGGATCATCGCCCGCTGGATCGCCGACCCGGCCTTCACCGACGCGCAGGGCCAGCCCCTGAAACTTCCGCGCACGGCCGAGGGCGGCGCACCCTCGTTCGAGTCGCTGGTCGCGGGCGTGACGCGGGACCTGCGGCCGCGCGCCGTCCTCGACGAGTGGCTCGATCGCGGGCTGGCCTTCACGGATCCGCAGGACCGGATCGTGCTGGCCGAGGCCGCCTACGTACCGAGGGGCGACGGCGCCGAGGGGCCCCAGCTCTACTATTTCGGCCGCAACCTGCACGACCATATCGCCGCCGCCGTCGCCAACATCTTCGGAGACGCGCCGCGCTTCCTCGAGCGGGCGGTCCACTACGACGGGCTGTCCGAGGACCTCGCGACCCGGCTCGAGGCGCGCGCCCGCGAGATCGCCATGGAGGCGCTGCAGCAGGCCAACCGGGAAGCGCACGCCGCCTGCCAGACCGATCCCGGCGGCACACATCGCTGGAACTTCGGCCTGTACGTCTACACCGAAGCGGCGCCGCCGGCGCGGCGAGCGGACGAGCGGTGAGAGGCCGGCCGGTGCGCGCCACGCTCGACCGCCGCTTCGTCCTGCGCCTGCTCGCGGGCGCCGCGACCGTGCTGCCCGGCGCCGTCCGGTCGCAGGAATCCCCGCGCGATCAGGGCATCGGCGGGACCGGCATGATGCGGACCGACGCGCCGAAGAGCGGGCCCCTCGGCGAGGGCGACCGCGGCATCGGCGGCACCGGCGTGATCGGCACGATCCGACGCTTCGGCTCGATCGTCGTCAACGACCTGCGCATTGCCTATCCGCCCGAGGTGGAGGTGCATATCGACGGCACGGCCGCGAAGGCCGCCGACCTGAAGATCGGTCAGGTCGTCCACGTGGTGGCGCGGCCCGAGGGCGGCGGACTCGCCACGGGGCGGATCGACGTCACGAGCGAAGTGGTCGGGACGGTGGAATCGATTGCGCCTGGGCGGCTCGTAGTGCTCGGCCAGCGGGTCTCGACCACGGGTCTCGGCGGCGCGTGGCAGCCGGGCGCGCGGGTCGCGGTGAGCGGGCTGCGCCGGCCCGACGGCGTGATCGTGGCGAGCCTGATCGAGCCGCGGGACACCGGGCCCGACCGCGTCGCCGGCCCGGTGCGGCGGGTCGCGGGCGGCCTCGGGATCGGCGGCCTCCGCCTCGCGGGCGCCGACGCCCTGCCGCCGGGCCGGCGCGCCCTGGTGACGGGCCGTGCGGCGAACGGCGTGCTCACCGTGACCAACGCCGCGCAGGTCGGTCTGCCCTTCCCGCCGGGTCTGAAACAGGTCTCGATCGAGGCCTATATCGGCCGGGATAGCGGCAGGCTCGACGTCGGCGCGGGCTACGCCGTCGCGGGTCGTCCGGGCGCGCAGGTTCCGCGCACCGGAAGCGTGCGGGCGGTGCTGACCGCGGCGATCGCGCGGGACGGGGACCTGACGGTGGAGCGGCTGCGGATCGAGGACCGCATCGCGCCCGAGCCGCAGCGGCCGGACACCCCGCGGTTCGAGCGGGAGCGCGACCGGCTCGACCTCCGCAACCTCCCCGACGAGGCGCCCGGCCGCTTCGGCGCCGAGCCCCGAGGCCGTCAGGGCGGCATCGGCGAACCGCGCGGCCCCGCGATCGACACCCGGCCGGGGGGCGCGGTCGTCCCCGGATCGGAGGGTACCGGCGGATTCGGAGCGCCGCGCGGCGGCTTCGGCGGCACGCCGCCGGCAGGCCCCGGGGCGTTCCCGGGCGGCCCCGGGGGCTTCGGCGGCTCGCCCGGGGGCCCGGGCCCGGGCGGGGGCGGCTTCGGCGGCGGTGGTTTCGGCGGCGGTGGTTTCGGCGGGCCTGGCGGTCCGGGCGGCGGCCGGCGCTAGAGCCGCGCCCGGTCGGGACGACAATGTAGCCGGGCCCGTGCCGAGCGAGGCGTGGGTCCTCTCTCCCCTGCGGGAGAGGGGTGTGGGGCGGCTGTCTCGACCGGATCGGCCTTCGTCCCGCACCGTCGCAACGCAATCGGAGGCGGCTCTAGAACAGACCGCGCGGAGCGCGGACGCGCGCGGGACGGAGGGACTTCAGGCCTCCGCCTCCCGGTCGAGCAGCGCGCGCTTGCGCGCGACGCCCCAGCGATAGCCCGACAGGGCACCGTCCGAGCGCACGACGCGGTGGCAGGGGATGGCCACCGCGACCGGGTTCGCCCCGCAGGCCTGCGCGACCGCGCGCGTCGCCGTCGGCAGGCCGATCGCCCGGGCGATCTCCGCGTAGGTCGCGGTGGATCCCACCGGGATCTTGCGCAGCGCCGTCCAGACCCGCTGCTGGAACGCCGTGCCGCGGATATCGAGGGGCAGGTCGAGGCCGCTGCCCGGCGCCTCCACGAGCCCGATGACCCGCGCCATCCAGCCCTCGAAGGCCGGGTCGCCGCCCTCGATCTCCGCGGCGGGGAAGCGGTCCTGGAGATCGTGCAGGAGCGGCTCGGGCGCGTCCCCGAGGAGGATCGCGCAGACGCCCGCCTCGGTGGCGGCGACGAGGATCGCGCCGAGGCTGCAGGCGCCGATACCGAACCGGATGCGCAGGCCCGCGCCGCCCGTCCGGTAGGCGGCGGGCGCCATGCCGAGGCGCGGCGCGCCCGCCGCGTAGAACCGGCTCGCGGCAGCGTAGCCGGCCTCATACAGCGCCTCCGTCACCGAGGCGGCCCCAGGCAACCGCCGCGCCACGGCGGCGGCACGGTGGGCGGCCGCGTAGGCTCTGGGGGTCACGCCGGTGGCGTCCTTGAACACCCGGTGGAAGTGGTAGGCGCTCAGGCCGGCGGCGCGGGCGAGCGCGGCGAGGGACGGAACCGTCTCCGCCGTCTCGATCAGGCGGCAGGCGCGGGCGACCGCCTCGGCCCGGCGCTCGGCGAGGGCGGGCTCGTCCGGGCGGCAGCGGCGGCACGGCCGGAAGCCGGCAGCCTCGGCCTCGGCGCAGGTCCGGTGGAAGCTGACATTCTCGGGCCGCGCCGCGCGCGCGGCGCAGCTCGGGCGGCAGTACACGCCCGTGGTGCGGACCGCGTACACGAAGGTGCCGTCGGCCCGCGGGTCGCGGGCGGCGAGGGCGGCCCAGCGCTCGGCATCGCCGGGGTCTGTCGCGGGAACGGGGCTCATGGCAGCCGCACTATGCGGCTTGGCGCGGGCGTTGAGGAGGGGCATGACGGGGCCTGCCGGGTGGTGGATGACGCGTGCGGCACTCTGCCGGTCCGCCGCCGCACCGGCATCCCGCGCCTTGCGGCCGAATTCGACATCGGCGGCCGCCGGAACGGGCGACCCGCCTCACGAGTGCGCCATGGCTTCGAGCACGCCCGATCACATCCATGTCGGCCAGGACGGCTGGCTGTTCCTGAAGACGGGCACGAACGACGTGCTCGGCCAGTACGAGCGGCCGGAGGAGACGACCGAGCTGATCTGGCAGTGGCGCAGCCTCGTGACGACGCGGGAGCGGCGCCTGCGCGCCCAGGGGATCCTGTACCGCCACGTCGTCGCCCCGGAGAAGCTGATGATCTACGATCACCGGCTCGACGGGCTCACCATCCGGCCGAGCGCGTCGCCGGCCTACCGCCTCCTCCACAGCGAGCCCCCGGCGGGCCGCTTCCCGGGTCCGATCGGGCTGTACGCGGCCTGGCGCCGGCGGAAGCGCTGGCGGCAGACCTGCATCGATCTGGTGACGCCGATGCGGGCGCAGCGCGACGCGGCCGACCTCTACTGCCGGACCGACACCCACTGGTCCGCCGACGGCTGCTATCTCGCCTACGCGGAGATCTGCCGGGCGCTGGGCGCCGAGCCGCGGCAGGACCTGCGAGAGCGGCCGTCCTTCGAGACCGACCACGACGGCGATCTGGGGAGCGCCTTCGATCCACCCCGGCGAGCGCGCTCGCGCACCGTCCTGATGCAGCAGGACGCGGTCCGGACCTACGGCAGCCCGATCGTCGAGGCCCGGGAGAAGGCCGGCCTGCTGCACACGCTGCATGTCGGTGCGCACGTGATCTACGGGAACGCCAAGGCCACCGACCCGCGCCGGCTGGTCTTGTTCGGCGATTCCTTCTCGCACGTCATGCCGTACATGCTGACGATCATGCTGGCCGAGACGTTCCGCGAGGTGCACTTCGTCTGGAGCACCTCGCTGGACTGGCCGTATATCGAGCGCGTCCGGCCCGACATCGTGCTGACCGAGGTGGCCGAGCGCTTCATGGTGCAGCTGCCCGACGACACCTTCTCGGTGGAGCGCTACGCGCAGGACCGCTTCGGGGCCGAACTCGCGGCCGCGGGCGCCTGACGGGCGAGTCCGGAACTCCGGAGGGCGAACACACCGCCCCCCCCGACTTCGCCAGTCCGGGATTGCCGAGCGGGATCCGGAGCGCGAGCGGGCGCCCGGCATGGCTGCGACCGGAACTGTCCGTTCCCGGCTCGCCGGCCGTGCCCCTCACGCCTGCAGCTTGGCCACCAGCGCGTCCGACAGGGCGAAGTTCACGTAGACGTTCTGGACGTCGTCCTGATCCTCGATCACCTCGACGAGGCGGATGAGCTTCTCGCCGGTCTCGTCGTCGACATTGATGGTGTTCTGCGCCTTCCAGATCAGGCCCGTGCGCGCGGGCTCGCCGAAGCGCGCCTCGAGGGCCTTGGTGACCTCGCCGTAGGAATCCTGGGCGCAGATGACCTCGTGTCCGTCCTCGCCGGAGCTGACGTCGTCGGCGCCGGCCTCGATCGCCGCCTCCAGCATCGTGTCGGCGTCGGCCACGGAGGCCGGGTAGGCGATCACGCCGACGCGGTCGAACATGAAGGCGACGGCCCCGGTCTCGGCGAGGCTGCCGCCGGACTTGGTGAAGGCCGAGCGCACGTCCGAGGCGGTGCGGTTGCGGTTGTCGGTCTGTGCCTCGACGATCAGCGCGGCGCCGCCGGGCCCGTAGCCCTCGTAGCGGATGTCCTCGTAGTTCTCGCCGTCGGCGCCGGCGGCCTTCTTGATGGCGCGCTCGATATTGTCCTTGGGCATGTTCTCGGCGCGGGCCGCCAGGATCGCGGCGCGCAGGCGCGGGTTCATCGCCGGGTCGGGCGTGCCGAGCTTGGCCGCCACCGTGATCTCGCGGGCGAGCTTGCCGAACACCTTCGAGCGGACCGCGTCCACCCGGCCCTTCCGGTGCATGATGTTCTTGAACTGCGAATGGCCTGCCATGACGGTTCGGACTTTTGTTCGTTGGCGCGGGCGGGCGTGCGGGACCCCGCCGTCGCGGCTGTGAGGTCGCGCCGTATATAGGCCGCCGCCTTCGGACGAAGCAACGCGGCCGCTGCCGGTCGGCGCGACACGGGTCGACACGGCCCCGCGGGCTTCGCAATCCCGTGACCGCGGAAAAAGTCGCCGTCTCGGGCGTTGGCGCTGGACTTCACGCGCAGCTGGGAACCCGATGTCGAGCCGGAACGGACGCAGCACGGTCATGGTCACGGGCGCGAGCGCCGGCGTCGGCCGGGCTGTCGCCCACGAATTCGCCCGGCACGGCTGGAACGTGGGGCTGATCGCGCGCGGCCCGGCGGGGCTGAGGGGCACGATCCGCGATGTCGAGCGGGCCGGCGGCCGGGCCCTGGCCTTTGCGGCCGACGTCGCCGACGCGGAGGCCGTCGCCCAGGCCGCCGACGCGCTGGCCGAGGCGTTCGGCGGCATCGACGTCTGGGTCAACAACGCGATGGTGACGGTCTACGCGCCCGTTCAGGAGACGAGCCCGGACGAGTTCCATCGCGCCACCGCGGTGACCTATCTGGGGCAGGTGCACGGCACGCTGGCGGCCCTCCGCCACATGGTCCCGCGCGACCGGGGCACGATCGTGCATGTCGGCTCGGCGCTCGCCTACCGGTCGATCCCGCTCCAGGCGAGCTACTGCGCCGCCAAGGCCGCCGTGCGGGGCTTCGTCGATTCCCTGCGCAGCGAGCTGCTCCACGACCGCAGCCGAGTCCGCCTGACGATGGTACAGCTTCCGGCCGTGAACACGCCGCAATTCGACTGGGCGCGCTCGCGGCTGCCACGCAAGCTCGAGCCGGTGCCGCCGATCTACCAGCCGGAGGCCATCGCCCGGCACGTCTTCCGGGCGGCGCACGACGCGCCCCGGGAAATGTGGATCGGGGCCTCGGCCTGGAAGGCGATCATCGGAAACATGCTGATCCCGGGCTGGATCGACGGCTACCTCGCCCGGCACGGCTATCGCGGGGAGATGACCGGCGTGCAGGCGCAGAAGAACCGACCCGACAACCTCTACGACCCGGTGGACACCGATCCCGGCGCACACGGCCGCTTCGACTCCCGCGCGACCAGCGACGTCGCGGCGGCCGACCCGCGCTGGCTCAAGTTCGGGATCGCGGCCGCGCTCGGCCTCGTGGCCGGGACGATGCTGTTCGCCACCGAGGCGCACGGGCGGGCGGACGCCCGCGCCGATCGCCGGCCGGGCAGACGCTAGGACACGGGCCAACGCGGGTTTCAAGGAGGATCCGATGCCGGGCACGAACCGTCGCGATCTGGTGCGGGCCGCGCTCGCCGGAGGGGCCGTCCTGGGTCTCGGCGGCCGCGCCCGCGCCACCGCACCCTTCGGCGGAGCGCAGGCGCCGGGCTTCTACCGGACGCGTGTCGGCAGCTGCGAGGTCACGATCCTCAACGACGGGGCGCGCAGCTTCCCGATGCCGGACCGCTTCGTGCGCAACGTTCCCCGGGACGAGGCGCTCGGCGCCGCGCGGGCGGCCTACATGCCCCCCGGCCAGGTGACGGTGCCGTTCAACCCGACGCTGATCAACACGGGCGCGAAGCTCGTCCTGATCGATACCGGCAACGGCCCGGTGCCGGGCGCGCCCGTCGGCCGCCTCGCGGCGAACCTCGCGGCGGCCGGGATCAGGCCCGAGGACATCGACCTCGTCCTGCTCTCGCACCTCCATCCCGACCACACGAACGGCCTCAAGCGGGCGGACGGGTCCCTCGCCTTCCCGAACGCCGAGATCCGGGCCGCCGCACCCGACTGGGCGTTCTGGATGAGCGACGCCAACATGGCCCGCGCCGCCGACCCGGTGACGCAGGGCTACTTCGCCAACACCCGCCGGGTGCTCGGCGACCTGAAGGACCGGATCGGCAGCTTCGCGTGGGACGAGGAGATCGTGCCCGGGATCACCGCCCTCGCCGCCCCCGGACACACGCCGGGCCACACGGCCTTCGCGGTCGCCTCGGGCGCGGACCGTCTGCTGATCCAGTCCGACGTGACCAACATCCCGGCCCTCTTCCTGCAGCACCCGGACTGGCACGTGATGTACGATCACGACGCCGATCAGGCGCAGGCGACGCGCCACCGCTTCTACGACACGGCCGCGTCCGAGAGGGCCCTCGTGGTCGGCTACCACTTCCCCTTCCCGTCGCTCGGCCACGTGGAACGGGACGGACCGGGCTACCGGCTCGTGCCCATCGCCTGGGCTGGCACGCTCTGACCGTCCTGGGATTCGTGCCACCGGATCAGGGAGGCCAGATCCACGACCCCGCCCGGCCATTCGACGCCCGCGAGGTGCCGGTGCGGCCGGTCCGGCTCGCCGAGATCCGAGACGGCCGAGAAGGCGCCG
The DNA here is from genome assembly GCF_900108435.1 of Methylobacterium sp. 275MFSha3.1. NCBI lineage: Bacteria > Pseudomonadati > Pseudomonadota > Alphaproteobacteria > Hyphomicrobiales > Methylobacteriaceae > Methylobacterium > Methylobacterium sp. 275MFSha3.1. The sequence continues at coordinate 45,753 of NZ_FNWP01000008.1, forward strand.
TCGAGCCGGTGGCTCTCGGTGTAACGGCTCCGGGTCGCCAGCACCGGCAGCCCGGCGGCCCGGGCCGAGCTGATGCCGGCGGCCGAATCCTCGAAGGCCACCGCCTCGGAGGCCGGGATCTCCAGGCCGGCGAGCGCCAGCAGGAACACGTCGGGGGCGGGCTTCTTGCGGCTCGCCTCGTCGCCGGCCGCGATCACGTCGAAGGGCGCGGCGTCCGGCGGGAAATTGGCGGCGAGGAGCCGGTCGACGTTCGGGCGGCTCGTCGTGGTGGCCACCGCGAGCCGGATTCCCGCGGCCCGGGCCTCGGCGATCAGCCGGGCGATCCCGGGGCGCAGCGGCAGGCCGTTCCGTGCGACGAGGTCGCCGTAGGCGCGCGTCTTGATGGCGTGGATCTCCGGCGCGCGGGCGTGGAGCGCGGCGGCTTCCGCCGGGTGCTCGGTGTCGATGTAGTGGGCGAGCCGCTCCTTCCCGCCCATGACGGCCAGCAGGTCGGCGTAGAGCGCCTCGTCCCACCGCCAGGGCAGGCCGAGCTCCGCGAAGGCGCGGTTGAACGCCTGCCGGTGCAGGTCCTCGGTCTCGGCGAGGGTCCCGTCGACGTCGAAGATCAGCGCCCTCAGCACGACAGGTCGCGACCGGAGGCGCCCTCCGCGCCCTCGCGGATCGCCGCGATGCGCTCGGCGTAGGCGTCCGGGCCGCCGCTGAACACGGCGTTGCCGGCCACGAACGTGTCGGCCCCGGCGCGGCTCGCGACCTTGACCGTCTCGGGGTCGATCCCGCCGTCGACCTGGATGCGGATGTCCCGGCCCGCCACCATGGCGCGCACCCGCGCCACCGATTCCATGGCGCCCTTGATGAAGCTCTGGCCGCCGAAGCCGGGATTGACGGTCATCACCAGCACGAGATCCACGAGGTCGAGCACCGGCTCGACCATGGCGGCCGGCGTGCCCGGGTTGATCGCCACGCCGGCGCGCTTGCCGAGGTCGCGGATGGTCTGGAGCGAGCGGTGGATGTGCGGCCCGGCCTCGGCGTGGACCGTGATGCCGTCGGCCCCCGCCTGCGCGAAGGCCGCGAGGTACGGATCGGCCGGCGCGATCATCAGATGCACGTCGAAGTACTTCTGCGTGTGCGGCCGGAGCGCTCTCACCACCGGCGGGCCGAAGGTGATGTTGGGCACGAAATGCCCGTCCATCACGTCGAGGTGGATCCAGTCGGCCCCGGCCGCGTCCACGGCGCGGGTCTCCTCGGCCAGCTTCGAGAAGTCGGCGGACAGGATCGACGGGGCGATGACGGGTGCGAGCATGGGAGGCTTTCGGGGTCGGCTCAGGCCAGCCGGCGGCGGCGCTCGACGAGCTGCATGATCATCGGCGTCAGGATCAGCTGCATCGCCAGGTCGAGCTTGCCGCCGGGGATCACGATGGAGTTGGCCCGGCTCATGAAACTGTCGTGAATCATGGAGACGAGATACGAGAAGTCGATCCCCTTCGGATCCTTGAAGCGGATCACGACCATCGATTCGTCGGCGGTGGGAATCCAGCGGGCGATGAACGGGTTCGACGTGTCGACCGTCGGCACCCGCTGGAAGTTGATGTCGGTGAACGAGAATTGCGGGCAAATGGTCTGCACGTAGTCGGGCATGCGCCGCAGGATCACGTCGGTCACCGCCTCGGTGGAGTAGCCGCGGAACGAGCGGTCCCGATGCAGCTTCTGGATCCATTCGAGGTTGATCACCGGCACGACGCCGATCTTCAGGTCGGCGTAGCGGGCGATGTCGACGTCCTGGTCGGCCACGCAGCCGTGCAGGCCCTCGTAGAACAGGAGGTCGGAATCGGGCGGAAACGTCTCCCAGTCCGAGAAGCTGCCCTCCGGGATGCCGTAGGCCTGCGCGTCGTGCTGGTCGTGGGCGTAGTGACGGGTCCGGCCGGTGCCGGACTCGGCGTAGCTGCGGAACACCGCCTCCAGCTCGGGCAGGAGGTTGGCCCGCGGCGCGAAGTGGGACAGCGTCGGCTCGTTCGCCATCATCGCCCGCATCGTGTCGCGGTCGAAGGCGTGGAAGCCGTCACCCTCGATGAAGACCGCCCGCACGTCCTCGCGGCGGAAGATCTGCTCGAAGGTGTTGCGCACCGAGGTGGTCCCGGCCCCGGAGGAGCCGGTCACCGAGATGATGGGGTGCCGCGCCGACATGCCTTTACGACTTCACGGTGCGGCTATGACCGCATCAGGCCGCGCTGGCCGAAGAGCGGCGAGCGGCCGGCATCGGGCTTGCCGCCGGCATAGTAGGTGGCGACGCACGCCACTTCCTCGGTGGAGCCGCAGACCAGCGGCGCCCGCTCGTGGATCCCGGTGGCCACGAGGTCGAGGATCCGCGTCTGGCCGTCGGTCGCCGCGCCGCCGGCCTGCTCGACCAGCATGGCCACGGGCGCGACCTCGTAGAGCAGCCGCAGGCGGCCGCGGGCGTAGTTCTTCCGGGCGTCGCCCGGGTAGAGGAACACGCCGCCGCGGGTCAGCACGCGCTGGATGTCGGCTACCAGCGAGGCGAGCCAGCGCATGTTGTAGTCCTTGTCGCGCGGCCCCTCGGTGCCGCGCTGGCAATCCTCGATATAGGCCTTCACCGGGGCGTCCCAGTGCCGGGCGTTCGAGGCGTTGATGGCGAATTCCTTCGTGGAGGCCGGCACCGACATCGCCGGGCTCGTCAGCTTGAACCGGCCCTCGGCGCGGTCGAGCACGTAGGACTGGGTGCCCTCGCCCAGTGTCAGGATCAGCGCCGTGGCCGGGCCGTAGGTGACGAAGCCCGCGGCAATCTGCGTCGAGCCGGGGGTGGTGAACGAGGCCAGCGGGTTCGCCGGATCCTTGATCGACGGCCGGATGCCGAAGATCATGCCGACGGCCATGTTCACGCCGATGTTGGAGGAGCCGTCGAGGGGGTCGATGGCGACGGCGAGCGGGGCGTCCGGGTTCAGACGCATCACCTCCTCGGCCTCCTCGGAGGCGACCTCGGCGACCGGAGCGCCCCGCAGCGCCGCGGTCACGCTCTCGTGAGCGATGACGTCGAGGGCCTTCTGGACGTCGCCGTCGCTGTTGTGATCGCCGGCCGCCGCGAGGTCGCCACCGAGCGCGCCGCGCCCGATCCGCTCGCTGATCTCCACCGCCGACCGCGCCACGGCCGCGACCACCGCGGCGGCGTCCTTCAGCGCCGGATTGGCGTCCACGGCCTGCGCCAGGCAGGTCTCGAGGGGCGTCCCGATCGCCGCTGAAATTGCCATCGGCCTACTCCTCCTGCTCGGATCCCGTCCGCGGGGATCGCGCGTTCCGCGCCGGCTCTGTAGCGGCCGCTCGGCTGCCAAGATAGCGGTCTCTGTCTCCGGATCGACAGGAACCCGCGGCGGGGCCTTCAAGATTTCTGTGCGATCTTGTGCCATAGGACGAAAAAAACGAGATGTCCGCCATGCGCAACCTCTCCCTCAAGCAGCTTCAGGCGGTCGCTGCCGTGGCCCGCCTCGGCACCATGACCCGGGCTGCGCAGGAGCTGAACGTCACCTCGGCCGCCCTCTACGCGCGCATCCGCCAGCTGGAGGAGGAGGCCGGGCTGCTGCTGTTCGACCGGACGCCGGGGGGCCTCAAGCCGACGGATGCCGGCCGCGAGATGCTCTGGGCGATCGACAGCATCAACACGGTGCTGGAGACCTGCACGGACCGCCTGCGCACCCTGCGCGGCGCGGAGGGCGGCCGCGTGGCGCTCGGCGTCGTCTCCACCGCCAAGTACTTCGCCCCGCAGGTGATCGCGGGCTTCGTCAAGAAGCATCCCGGCGTCGAGATCAGCCTGTCGGTGCGAAACCGCGGCCAGACCGTGGAGGCGCTGCGCGGCTACGAGATCGACTTCGCCCTGATGGGCCGCCCGCCCCGGGACTTCCCGATCGAGGCCGCCACCTTCGGGCCGCACCCGATCGTGCTGATCGCGCCGCCCGGCCACCCGCTGGCGGGCCGGACCGACCTGAACCGCGAGGACCTCGCGGACCAGCCGTTCTTCCTCCGCGAAGAGGGCTCGGGCACCCGCATGGTCTTCGAGGAGTTCATGAGCGGCGTCCTGGTCAAGCGGGCGCCGCTGGACATCGACACCGGGTCGAACGAGACCATCAAGCAGGCGGTGATGGCCGGGCTCGGGATCGCGCTGCTCTCGGTGCACTCCGTGGCGGCCGAGCTGGAGAGCGGGCGCCTCGTCCTCCTCAACGTCAGGGGCCTGCCGATCCGGCGCGACTGGTACGCGGTCCGGCGCGCCGACAAGGTGCTGGGTCCGGCCGCCTCGGCGGTCTGGTCCTACCTGATGTCGGAGGGCGCGCGCTGCCTGCCGGGCGTCGCCCAGAGCGGTCTGGTGCTGGCGGGAGCCAAGGCGTGAGCGCCGCTGCCGGCGTCGTCGTGGCCGGGGCCGGGCAGGCCGGCTTCCAGCTCGCCGCGTCCCTGCGGGAGGGCGGGTTCCGCGACCCGATCACCCTGGTGGGCGACGAGACCGCCCTGCCCTACCAGCGGCCGCCCCTCTCGAAGGCCTACCTCGCCGGGAAGACCGATCGGGAGGGCCTGTTCCTGCGCCCGCCCGGCTTCTTCGCCGAGCACGCCATCGCGCACCGCCCGGGGCTCCGCGCCGTCGCGGTCGAGCGGGACGCGCGCCGCCTGCAGCTCTCGGACGGCACCGACCTCCCCTACGACCACCTCGTGCTCGCCACCGGCGCGCGCAACCGCCCCCTGCCGGTCCCGGGCGCCGAACTCGCGGGCGTGCGCCAGCTGCGCGGCCTCGCGGATGCCGACGCCCTGAAGGCGGCGGTCGCCGAGGCCCGGGCGATCGTGGTCATCGGGGCCGGCTTCATCGGGCTCGAATTCGCCGCCGTCGCGGCCGCGCGCGGCCTGCCGGTGACGGTGATCGAGGCGGCCGAGCGGCCCATGGCCCGGGCGGTCTCGTCCGAGATGGGCGAATTCTTCCGCCGCGCCCACGCCGCGATGGGCGTGCGCTTCGCCTTCGGGGCCGGCGTGACGGCGATCGTCGGGCGGGACGGCCGCGCCACCGGCGTCGCCCTGGCGGACGGCAGCGAACGCGCGGCCGACCTGGTCCTCGTCGGGATCGGCGTCCTGCCGAACCGGGAACTCGCCGCGGAGGCCGGCCTGCCGGCCGAGGACGGCGTGCGGGTCGATGCGTTCCTGGCGACGCCCGACCCGGCCATCTCGGCGATCGGCGACTGCGCCCGCTTCCCGATCCCCTTCGCCCACGGGCTGACGCCGGACGGGACGGTGCGGATCGAGTCCGTGCAGAACGCCATCGACCAGGGCCGCTGCCTCGCGGCGCGCCTCACCGGCAAGCCCGCCGCCTACGGCGCGCTGCCGTGGTTCTGGAGCGACCAGGGTCCGCACAAGCTGCAGATCGCGGGCCTGTCGGGACCCCGCGATGCCGGCGTCGTCCGCGGGACCGGCGACGCGTTCTCGGTCTTCCGCTTCCGCGACGGGCGCCTGAGCACGGTGGAATCCGTCGACCGCGCGGGCGACCACATGATCGCGCGGCGCCTGCTCGCGGCCGGGACGCCGCTGACGCCCGACCAGGCGGCCGATCCGGACTTCGACCTGAAGGGGCTGGCGATGGGGCGGGTCTGAGAGCTGCTCCGCGTCATCGCGAGCGTAGCGAAGCGACCCAGAGCAGCGCGACATCGGGAGGCGTGGCGCGACACTGGATTGCTTCGCTGCGCTCGCAAGGACGACCTCGCGCGGTTCAGACTAACTGTCGGAAAACCATGGGCCGGCTGGACGCCGCTTTGAATCGTCCGAGCACCATGCCCTTTCCCGGGCGCATGGAGCACCAGCGGAATGCGACCCGGGATCCAGCGCGAAACGTCGCGAAGCGTCGATATGCGGTGCCGCTTTCGCGGCGCTTCGTGTGCTGGTTCCCGGATCGCCTTCCACTGCGTTGCGGGCGTCCGGGAAAAGGCGCGCTCAGCCGGTAAACGGGACTGGTCCCGGCTTCTGCCGCAGGGCGATGGCGGTGGCGATCCCGAGCGCCAGGATGGTGACGGCGCATCCGAGCAGGGCCCCGAGCTGGCCGAACCGGAGCAGCGCCTGCCCGATCACCGCGACGCCGAGCGCCTGGCCGCAGAAGAACGAGAAGGCGTGGAGCGCCACCGCGGAGGCGCGGGCCTTGGGCGCGACCTCGGTGACCTGCGTCTGGTAGGTGTTGTGCAGCATGTAGAAGCCGAGGCCCATGGCGGTGAGCGCGGCGCAGTCGACCTGCCAGGAGCCCGCGAGCCCGACCACGGTGAGCGACGCGCCGCAGATCAGGCCGCCGCCGATCAGCATCCGCGGCAGGCCGAGCAGCCGCACCAGCAGCCCGACCAGGGCCGAGTAGAGCAGGCCGCCGACCGCGAACCCCGCCAGCACCAGCCCGGCCTCGCGCGGGCCGCCCTCCCCCCGCGCCTCGATCAGCGGGGCGAGGTGCGGGAACACGCCGAAGATCGCGATGGCCTCGATGAACACCGCCGAGAACAGCACCCGCGCCCGGGGATTGCCCAGGATCGTGCGGTAGCGCGTCACCGCCTCGCCGAAGGCGGGGCGGCGGGCCGGGGCCCGGCCGGCCCGGTCGAAGCCGAAGACGGTCGCCGCGCAGGCCAGGGCCGCCACCGCGGCGGTGACCGCGAAGACGCCGCGCCAGCCGATCGCCGCCTCGATCAGGCCCGCGAAGGTCGAGCCCGAGAGCTGGCCGAGGATCACCGCCACGAGGAAGCGCCCGATCGCCACCTGGCGACCCTCCATCGGCACGCGGTCGCCCAGGAGCGCGAGCGAGAGCGGGATGCAGCCGCCCGCGGCAGCCCCCGCGAGCATGCGGAGGCCGAACAGGCTGCCGATGTCCGGCGCGACGCTGCACAGGGTCAGCGCGACGGCGAGCACCGCGAGGCAGGTGCTCATCACCCGCTCTTTGCCGAGCGCGTCGCCGATCGGGCCGAGCACCGGCTGGATGAACGCGTAGGGCAGTGCGAAGGCGGTGGAGAGGAGCGCCACCGTGTGGGCGTCGCTCGCGAGATCCCGGGCGAGCACGCCGACGAGGGGCTCGACCGAGCGGAGCGCGAAGGTGCTGCCGAACCCCGCGCAGGCCAGCACGACGATCAGGCGCGGGATCGACGTGGCCGGCGGCGCGGCGACGGCCGCGCTGGACGGGAGAGCCGGCTCTGTGCTGTCGGTCATGGCACGCTTCGCGACGCGGGCGGGATCAGACCCGCGGCATCGCATCTCCCTCGCCGGAGCGGAACCCCGCCGCGCGACAGATCAGTGCGCGTAGAACGCGGGATCCGAATTGTCGGTCGGGTGCGCGAAGGCCCAGCGCAGGGCCGACGACAGCGGCACGTTGTAGTTGAGGCCGCGCGGCGGCACGGGCTTCAGGAACCAGCGGTCGTAGAGCACCGTGATCTCGGGGCTCCGGTAGAGATCGGCCGTCGCCCGGTCGACCACCGCCTTGAAGGCCGGGTCGTCCTTGCGCAGCATGATCCCGTAGGGCTCCGGATTGGACAGGGTCTCCTCGCTGACCACGTAGGCGGCGGGCTCCTTGGACTGGGCCGCGACCACGCTGAGCTGCACGTCGTCCATGACGAAGGCCGAGGCCCGGCCGGTCTCGACCATGAGGAACCCCTCCGGGACGTCCTTGGCGGCGATCACCGTGATGCCGAGCTTGCGCTCGTTGTTGGCCTTGATCAGCATCAGGATGTTGGTCGAGCCGGCGACCGACGAGACCGTCTTGCCGCGCAGGTCGTCCAGGCCGGCGATGTGCTGGTCCTTGCGGGAGACGAAGCGGGTCGCCGTGAGGAAGTGCGTGTTGGTGAAGTCCACCTGCTTCTTGCGCTCGGCGTTGTTGGTGGTCGTCCCGCATTCGAGATCGATCGTGCCGTTGGTCATCAGCGGGATGCGGGAGGAGGAGTTGACGAACTCCATCCCGACCTCGAGGCCCGGCATCTTCAGTTCGCGCTTCACCGCGTCGGCGATCCTCAGGCAGATGTCGACCGCGAAGCCGACGACCTTCTGGTTCTGGTCCAGGTAGCTGAACGGGGTCGCGGTATCGCGCACGCCGAGGACCAGCCTGTTGCTGTCGTGGATCTTCCTGAGCGTGCCGGTGAGATCGGCGGCCCGCGCGGCCCCCGCGGGGGCGCCGAGGAGGAGCGCGGCGATGAGGGGAGCGAGCAGACGCATGGGCCGACGGGTTCCGGTCGCGCGAGGGGCCGTCCGCGGGGTGCGCCGGCGGCGGGAGACCGGACCGCGCGCCGGGGCCGGCCCCCGGCGCGAGCCCCAGCAAGAGTCCGGCCGCGGTCAGGCGGACGCGGCCGCTTGGTGCACCTCGGCGAGCTGCGCGTCCGCGGCCGCGACCTTCCGCGAGGCCGGGCGGGACCGGATGCGCTCCACGTAGGCCGCCAGCACCGGGTCGGGCGCGACGAGGCCGAAGCCCGTCGTCCAGCCGAGGGCGCCGCCCCACAGCACGTCGGCGGCGCTGAAGCGCGCGCCGAGCAGGTACGGGCCGGGCGTCAGGGCCTCCTTCACCCGGGCGATGACGCTGTCGTAATCGGCGTAGGCCGACATGGCGCGCGGGCCCGGCTCCCGCTTCAGGTACCGGTCGATCACCGCGGGCTCGAAGCAGGAGCCGTAGAACACCATCCAGCGCAGGTAGGTGGCCCGGTCGGGCTCGGTCGGTGCCGGGGCGAGCCCCGCCTCGGGGAACAGGTCGGCGAGGTAGAGGTAGACGGCCGCCTGCTCGGTCACCACGGCGTCGCCGTGGCGGATCGCCGGCACCTTCGCCATCGGGTTCACGGCGCGATAGGCGTCCTGGAGGTGCTCGCCGGCGCGCATGTTGAGCGCGTGCAGCCGGTACGGGACCCCGAGTTCCTCGAGCAGCACGCGCACGCCCGACGAACGGGTATTGGGCGAATGATAGAACTCGATGTCAGGCATACTGGCCATTCCGCCCCGTCCGAGGATTGTCGATTCGTTGGCGTCCACGCTCTTACCCGCGGACCGACGGGTCAACCGCGGACCGGAGGCCACTTCTCCAGGGACCGGAATCGCGGCAGGAACGTTGGGCGATTGTGCGTTGCCGCGCGTTGGGCCTCCGACCGGCACGACGCGAGCCGGGGGTTACGAGTTCTGATGGCGAAGATTCTGCTGGTCGAGGACCACGAAGAGATCTGGGATTTCCTCTCCCGCCGCCTCAAGCGGCGCGGCTACGAGGTGATGCTCGCGCATGACGGCGAGGCCGGCGTCCGGCAGGCGCGCTCGGGCCAGCCCGATGTGATCCTCCTCGACATGAACCTGCCGGTCCTCGACGGCTGGTCGGTCGCCCGGACGCTGAAATCCGGCACCGACACCCGGGCGATCCCGATCATCGCGCTCACGGCCCACGCCATGTCGGGCGACCGCGACAAGGCCATCCAGGCCGGCTGCGACGACTATCACCCGAAGCCCGTCGATTTCTCGAAGCTGCTCAGCCAGATCAGCGCCGCCCTGGGCGAGACCGCGCAGGCGAGCTGACCCGGCAGCGGACGCGCGACCTGCGGCCCCGAGATCTGCGGCCCCGAGACCTGATGTGAGTGGAGCGTGTCCGTGAGCGAGGATCCCGTCACTGCCCAGCGCCTGCGGCAGGGCCTGCCGATCTTCGTGGCGCTGGCGTCGCTCCTCCTCGTGGTCGCCACGATGGCGGCGCTCTACCTCGGGCGCGAGATCCTCGTGCCGGTGACGCTGGCGATCCTCCTGAGCTTCGTCCTCGTGCCGGCGGTGCGCATGCTGCGGCGGCTGCGCGTGCCCCGCGCGCCCGCGGTCCTGCTGGTCGTGGTGATCGTCTTCGGCGCCCTGTTCGGCATCGGCAGCCTGATCGCCAGCGAGGCGTCCCAGCTCGCCTCCGACCTGCCGCGCTACACGCAGGTGATGCGCACGAAGATCAAGGATCTGCGCGGGGCGACGGCCGGGACCGGCACGCTCTCGCGGATCGTCGACATGGTGCAGGATCTCAGCGCCACCCTGCAGCCGCCGCCGGCCGCGGAGGTCCGCGGCGAGCCGGGATCGCGCACGCACCCGCTCACGGTCGAGCTCACCCCCGCCCGCGCCAGCGTCGTCGACACGCTCCAGACCTTCGCCGGCCCGATCCTGCACCCGCTGGCCACGACCGGTCTGATCCTGATCTTCACGATCTTCATCCTGCTCCAGCGCGAGGACCTGCGGAACCGGGCGATCCGGCTCGCCGGCGGCTCGGGCGACCTGCGGCGCACGACGGCGGCGATCGACGACGCCACGAGCCGGCTGAGCCGGTTCTTCCTGGCCCAGCTCGCCCTCAACATCGCCTTCGGGCTGGTGATCGGCATCGGCCTCTGGCTGATCGGCGTGCCGAGCCCGACCCTGTTCGGCGTCCTCGCCGCGATCCTGCGGTTCGTGCCCTATATCGGCGCGGCGATCAGCGCCCTGCTGCCGCTGATCCTCGCGGCCGCCGTCGATCCCGGCTGGAGCATGGTGATCGCCACCGCGGCCCTGTTCCTCGTGGTCGAGCCGATCTGCGGCCACGTGATCGAGCCGCTGCTCTACGGGCACTCCACCGGCCTCTCGCCGGTCGCCGTCATCCTGGCCGCGACGATCTGGACGTTCCTGTGGGGCCCGATCGGCCTCGTGCTGGCCACGCCCCTCACCGTCTGCCTCGTGGTGCTCGGCCGGCACGTGGAGCGGCTCTGGTACCTCGACGTGCTGCTCGGCGATCAGCCCGCCCTGTCGCCGCCCGAGATCTTCTACCAGCGCATGCTGGCCGGCGACCCGGTCGAGGCGATCGACCAGGGCTGGCAGTTCCTGAAGGAGCGCGCCCTCGTCACCTACTACGACGAGGTCGCCCTCGCGGGCCTCCTGCTGGCGCAGGAGGACCTGTCCCGCGGCACACTGGATCGGGAACGGCAGGCGGAGGTCGGTGCCGCGATCGGGACGGTGGTGGACCGCCTCGGCACGGCGCCGGTCGGGCGCCGCGCCCGGCGGGGATCCGGCCGCGGCCCCGACACCGAGACCGCGGCGGCGCTCGCCGCCGTCGGGCCCGACCGGCAGGTGGCCGGCATCGTCCTCGAGCGCGAGAATCTCGCGCCCAACTGGCGCGGCGAGACGCCGGTCCTGTGCGTGTCGAGCCGCGGCCCGTTCGACGAGGCGGCGACGCTGATGCTGAGCCAGATCCTCGCGCGCCACGGGCTGGCCTCGCAGATCCTGTCCATGGCGGCGATCCGCGCCGGCGAGCGGCCGCAGAACCCGGACGGCCTCGCGCTGATCTGCTTCTCCTACCTGGAGCCGGTCAGCCTGTCGCAGATCCGGTTCACCGTCCGGCAGGCCCGGGCCGCGGTGCCGGGTGTCCGCATCCTGGTCGGCTTCTGGCGCGAGCGCGATCCGGCGACCCTGGAGCGCCTGCGCCGGGCGACCTCGGCGGACTTCCTGGTGACGTCGCTGAACGAGGCGCTGTCGGCGGTGCTGGGCGCCTGCCGCGAGGCCGCGCCGCCCCGGCTCGTCCAGGCCCCCGTGGGCGCGCCCTCCGAGGCCGCGCGGCCGGCCGCGGCATGAGCCCTTCGCGCGACACCGCCGCTGGGGATACAAGGTCGACTTCGGCCGTCCGACCGCTAGTCTCGCGCACGCCTCGCGTGATCGACCGGGCGCAGAGGTCTTTCCCGGCCAGGAAGGTGACGACCGCCTCGCATGTCTGAGACGCCAGAAACACCGCCCTCCGGGCCGAGTCCCCCTATCCGGGACGGCGCCACGAGCGACATCACCGATCGCAAGAGCGACATCTTCTTCGCGGCCGTCGAGACGACGCGGATGCCGATGATCGTCACCGATCCGCGCCAGCCCGACAACCCGATCATCTTCGCCAACCGGGCGTTCCTGGCGATGACCGGCTACACGCCGGAAGAGCTGATCGGGCGCAACTGCCGCTTCCTCCAGGGTCCCGACACCGACCGCGAGAGCGTCGCGCAGGTCCGCGCGGCGATCGCCGAGAAGCGCGAGTTCGCCACCGAGATCCTGAACTACCGCAAGAACGGCTCGACCTTCTGGAACGCCCTGTTCGTCTCGCCGGTCTACAATGCCGACGGCGAGCTCGTGTACTACTTCGGCTCGCAGCTCGACGTCTCGCGCCGCCGCGACGCCGAGGAGGCGCTGGGCCAGGCCCAGAAGATGGAGGCGCTCGGCCAGCTCACCGGCGGCATCGCGCACGATTTCAACAACCTGCTGCAGGTGATCGTCGGCTACGTCGACATCCTGGCGGCCGGCCTGGAGAAGCCCGACGCCGACCGCGCGCGGCTCGGCCGCGCCACCGAGAACATCCGGCAGGCGGCCGAGCGCGCCACGACGCTGACGCAGCAATTGCTGGCCTTCGCCCGCAAGCAGCGGCTGGACGGCCGCGCGGTCAATCTCAACACCCTGATCGAGGGGATGGGCGAGATGGTCGCCCGCTCGGTGGGCGAGGCCGTGAAGGTCGAACTCGACCTCGCGCCCGATCTCTGGAACTGCCGCGTCGACCCGACCCAGGCCGAGGTCGCGATCCTGAACGTGCTGATCAACGCCCGCGACGCGATGCCGGAGGGCGGCACCGTCCGGATCTCCACCGAGAACAGCGAGATCGCCGCGCGCGGCCGGGAGATCGGGCCGCTGCGCGACGGCCGCTACGTCAGCATCGCCATCAAGGACAGCGGCACCGGCATCCCGCCCGCCGTGCTCGCCCGGGTGATGGACCCGTTCTTCACCACCAAGGAGGAGGGCAAGGGGACGGGTCTCGGCCTGTCGATGGTCTACGGCTTCGCCAAGCAGTCGGGCGGCGCCGCGCAGATCGAGTCGGCGGTGGGGTCCGGCACGACGGTGCGCCTGTCGTTCCCCGCGACCGACGGCGACGTCAACGCCCCCGCGAAGGTCTCGCTGCGGGCCGTCGACCGCCAGGGCACCGAGACGATCCTGATCGTCGACGACCGCGAGGACGTGGCCGAGCTCGCTCGCACCATCCTGCGGGACTTCGGCTACACGACGCTGGTGGCGAGCAACGCCCGCGAGGCGCTGGAGATCCTGGACTCGAGCGGGAAGGTCGATCTGCTCTTCACCGACCTGATCATGCCGGGAGGCATGAACGGTGTGCTCCTGGCCCGCGAGGCCCGGCGCCGCCAGCCCAAGCTCAAGGTGCTGCTCGCCACGGGCTACGCGGAGGCGAGCCTGGAGCGAACCGATATCGGCGGCTCGGAGTTTGATCTCCTGAACAAGCCCTACCGGCGCACGGAGCTGGTCCGCCGCGTGCGCGCGATCCTCGACGGTCCGACCGGGGTGGGCTGAGCTTCGGGAGACGGCCCATGTCCCAGGGCGACAAGTCGAAATACACCGACAAGCAGAAGCGCAAGGCCGAGCACATCGCCGAGTCGTACGAGTCCCGCGGCGTGCCGGAGAAGGAGGCGGAGGCCCGGGCCTGGGCCACCGTCAACAAGGACGACGGCGGCGGCAAGAAGCCGGGCGGTTCGGGCCGCGGTAAGGCCACCGGCCACCCGGCCGCCCACAAGGGCGGCGCGTCCGGCGGCAAGGCCTCGGCCGGACGGACGGCCGCGGAGCGCTCCGCCTCCGCCCGGAAGGCCGCCGCGACCCGCAAGGCCAACGCCGCCGCGCGGGCCTGACCGCCCGTCGCGAGCCGGGCCTCCGGCCTCCGTGCCGGTGCGGGGTCGATCTCAGTCCCGCCGCTCGGCGAGCTTGACCAGCGCGTGCAGCAGCCGGTTCGCCGGCGTCGGGATCCCGTGCGCCGCGCCCCGGCGCACGATGGTGCCGTTGAGGTGGTCGATCTCGCTCGGCCGGCCGCGGGCCAGGTCCTGGGCGGTGGACGAGCGCTGTCCGGCCATGGCGGCGCTGAGCGCCATCACGTCGTCGAGGATGCCGGGCGACACGGACACGCCCTCGGCCTCCGCGACGTGCGCGCATTCCTGGACGACGTCCGCGATGACCGCGACCACGCCCTCGCCCTCCACCAGGCGGCCGTAGGGCAGCTGCGTCAGGGCCGACAGGGCGTTGTAGGCGCAGTTGATGATCAGCTTCGCCCAGAGCGCGTCGACGGCCTTCTCCGAGACGGTGGTCGGGATGCCGGCCGCCGCGAACGCGGCGGCGACGCGCCCGCTCGTCTCGGACGCGCCGAGGATCAGGTCGCCGCGCCCGTTGTGCCGGACGTGGCCGGGGCCGGCCATCGCGGTGGCGACGTAGACCGCCACCGGCACCACCGGCCGGCCCAGCACGGCGGCGAGCCGCTCGGCGTTGTCGACGCCGTTCTGGAGGCTGAGGACCGTGACGGCCGGATCGAGGTGGGGGGCGATCATCGCGCCCGCCGCCTCGGTGTCGCCCGACTTAACGCAGACCAGCACGAGGTCGGCGCCCGACACGCCCGCCCCCGTATCGGTCGCCCGGACGGGCACGGAGGCCGTCCCGGCCGCGCTCTCCAGTACGAGACCGTCCTTCTCGACCGCCTCGACCAGGGCGGGACGGCCGATCAGCGTCACCGCGTGGCCGGCCCGCGCCAGGAGGAACCCGTAGTAGCAGCCGACCGCGCCGGCCCCCACGACGGCGACGGCCATGGCGGGGCTCACGGCGGGGCTCACGGCGCCACCGCCGCGGCGCGCTCGGGATGGAAGGGCGCCGCGCCCGCCTCAGCCGCGCGGACATGCTCCAGCAGCGCCTGGGCCGGGTGCCGCAGCCGCACGCCGTCGACCAGCTTGGCCTGGGAGCGGCAGGAATAGCCGTCCGCCAGCAGGGTGCAGCCGGGCGCCTCGGCGACGTGGCGGGCCCAGCTCAGGCCGTAGATCGCCTCGGAGGTGGCGCGGTGGCGCGCCTCGTGTCCGTAGGTCCCCGCCATGCCGCAGCAGCCGGCGGCCGGCACCTCGAGCCGCAGGCCGAGATGGGCGAACACGGCCTGCCAGTCCCGCAGCGCGCCCGGCGCGTTGGTGCGCTCGGTGCAGTGGGGCAGCAGCCGCATCGTGCGCCCGCCCTGCCCCGGCGCGATCCGGTCGAGCCGGGCGGCGAGCCATTCCTGCAGGAGGTGGACCTTCGGGAGATCGCCGCCCAGCGCCTGCGCGTACTCGGACCGGTAGGTCAGCGTCATCGACGGGTCGATCCCGACCAGGGGCACGCCGTGCCCGGCGAGGTCGCGCAGCATCGCGGCGTTCGAGCGGGCGACGGCGGCGAACCGCGCCAGGAAGCCGTGCACGTGCAGCGGCTTGCCGTTCGGCCGGTAGGGCACCAGCCAGGGCCGGAAGCCGAGGGCGGCGAGGAGGTCGCAGCTGTCGGCCACAACTTCCGCGTCGAAGTGGCTGGTGAAGGCGTCCTGCACCACCAGCACGGACCGCGCGCGCTCCCGCGGGTCCAGCCGGGCCAGGGCGTCCGGGGTCGCGACGGCGACGCCGCGTTCCGCCAGCCGCGCCGTGAGGTCGACGGGCGACAGGGCCGGGATCGCCACCAGCCCGGCCCGGGCCAGGATCAGCCGGGCCAGCGGGTTGGCGAGGACCGCGTTGCTCAGGCGCGGCGCCCGCGCCGCCAGCGGCAGCAGCGGCTCCAGCGCCGCCACGAGATGGTCCTTCAGCGGCCGCGCGTAGCGCGTGTGATAGAGCGCCAGGAACTTCGCCCGGAAGGTCGGCACGTCGACCTTGATCGGGCAGGACCCCGTGCAGGACTTGCAGGCGAGGCAGCCGTCCATCGCCTCCTTGACGGCGTGGGAGAAGTCGTCGGCCTCGGACCGGCCGCGGAGGCGGCTCCGCAGGGTCGCCGTCACGTCGGAGAGCCATCCGGCGCGCTGCCGCGCCAGCTCGGCGGCCGGGTCGATCCCGGCCTCCGCCGCGCGGCGCAGCCACTCGCGCATCAGCGAGGCGCGGCCCTTGGGGGAGTGGCGCCGCTCCCGCGTCGCCTTCCAGGACGGGCACATGGCCTCGTCCGCGTCGAAGCTGAAGCAGGCGCCGTTGCCGTTGCAGTGGAGCGCTTCGTCGAAATCCTCCCGGACCGGCGCTGGGATGGCGCGGTCCCGCTCACCCCGGCGCGGCACGCCGTCGATCCGGGTCAGGGCCGCACCCCTGGCCGAGGCGATCTTGCCCGGGTTCATCCGGTCGTCCGGGTCGAAGGCGCGCTTGACCGCCTCCAGCGCCGGCATCAGCGGCCCGAACGTCTCCGGCACGAATTCCGACCGGAAGCCCTTGCCGTGCTCGCCCCAGAGCAGGCCGCCGTACTTGGCGGTGAGCGCGACCACCCCCTCCGTGACCTCGCGGATCAGGCCGTTCTGCGCCGGGTCCTTGAGGTCGATGGCCGGCCGCACGTGCAGCACGCCGGCATCGACGTGGCCGAACATGCCATAGCGCAGCCCCTTGCCGTCGAGGAGCGCGCGGAACTCCGCGATGTAGTCGGCGAGCCGCTCCGGCGGGACCGCCGTGTCCTCGACGAACGGGATCGGGCGCGCGTCGCCCTTGGCAGCGCCGAGCAGGCCCACCGCCTTCTTCCGCATGGTCCAGAGCCGCTCGATCGCGTCGCCCCGGGCGATGGTGAAGCCGAGGCGCCTCGTGTCGGTGCCGCGCTCCGCCTCCAGCGTCCCGGTGAGCCGCGCGAGGGCCGCCTCCACGGTCGCGGCGTCGTCGCCGACGAACTCCACGAGGTTGATGCCGTCCACCGGCCGCCCGGCCGGATCGTCGGGGAAGAAGGCCCGCACCTCGGCCCAGATCGGGTCCTTGCGGGCCAGCGCCAGGACCGTGGAGTCGATCGTCTCAACGGAGGCGGCGCCGAACGGCAGCAGCGCCTGCGCGTCGCGCAGCGCCGCGTCGAAGTCGATGTACGAGAGCGCGACCAGCACGGCGGCCTTGGGGATCGGCAGCACGTTCAGCCGCGCCTCGGCGATCAGCGCCAGCGTGCCCTCGGAGCCGCAGATCACGCTCTTGAGGTCGAATCGGCCGCCCGCGTCGCGCAGATGCGCGAGGTCGTAGCCGGTGAGGCAGCGGTTGAGCTTGGGGAAGCGCTCGGCGATGAGCGCGGCGTTCTCGGTGACGACGGCGTCGACGGCGCGGTGGATGGCGCCGACGCGGTCGTCGCGGCCCTTGGCGGCGTCGAGCCCGGCCGGGTCCAAGGGCTCGGCGGTCCAGACCGTGCCGTCGGTGAGCACGCAGGTCAGCGCGAGAACGTGGTCCCGGGTCTTGCCGTAGAGGCACGAGCCCTGACCGCAGGCATCGGTCGAGATCATCCCGCCGATCGTGGCGCGGTTCGAGGTGGAGAGCTCCGGCGCGAAGAACAGGCCGTGCTTGGCGAGCTCCCGGTTGAGCTGGTCCTTCACCACCCCCGGCTCGACCCGGACGACGCGGTTCGCGACGTCGATCTCCAGGATGCGGTTCATGTGCCGCGAGGTGTCGACCACGAGGCCGTGGCCCAGCGACTGCCCGTTGGTGCCGGTTGCCCCGCCCCGGGGCCGGATCACGATCTCGGCGAAGCGCGGATCCGCGAGGAGCTTCGCGACGCGCACGAGGTCGTCGCGGGTGCGCGGAAAGGCCACGGCCCCCGGCGCCACCTGGTAGATCGAGTTGTCGGTGGAGAAGACCGTGCGGTCGGCGTCCGAGAGTGTCAGGTCGCCCTCGAAGCCGCGCAGGCGCAGCTCGGCGCAGGCCGCGGCGTAGAGCGGCACGGCCTCGGTATGGCGGGTCAGGACCGGGATCATCCGCGCCTTCTACACCCGGCGGATCGCGGGAGACCATCGGCGACGGGACGGGGCGCGCTGGCATCCGGCTTGCCACGCACTCGCGACCTCCTGCGACCTCCCGCAATCTCCGGAACGGATGCCCATGAACGCGAGCCTCGAACGGGTCAGGGATGCCCTGGCCGAGCTGATCAAGGCCGCCCTCCTCTCGGACGACGACCTGAGCGACGCCTGCCGCGCGGCCGGCCGCGCCAAGCTCGCCGCCCTCGCGGGCGATCCGCCCGAGCCCGAGAGCCTGCGGATGGACGGCGCCTGGACGCTCGCCGTCCAGGCGGCGGAGAGCCCGGAACTCGCGCCGCTGGAGGGACGGGTGAACCTGACCCTGCCGCGCGCCTGCCCCTTCACCCTGGACGAGCTCCTCGCACCCGGCCTCGACGTGGATCAGGCTGTGGCCCGCATCCGCAAGGGCGCCTCGACCGGCTGATCGCGCCTGTTGAGGAGTGCCGGCACGGCGTTGCCGCGCGCGGGCCGGACACCCATGTTAGCGTCACAGGACCGACGCCTCGGTCCCGCGCCCGCACGCGGGTCCCGTCTATCGCAGAACTCTCCGGCACCCCCCTTTTGGCACGACGCACCACCGCCCCGGCGGCCGAGCCCGCCGCTCCGCAGCCCTTCCCCACCCGTGAGCAGATCCTCGCCTTCGTGGCCGAGTCGAAGGAGCGCGTCGGCAAGCGGGAGATCGCCAAGGCCTTCGGCATCAAGGGGGCCGCCAAGATCGACCTGAAGCGCGTCCTCAAGGAGATCGAGGAGGACGGCGCCCTCGACCGCGGCCGCGGCGGCCTCGCCCCGGCGGGCCATCTGCCGCCGGTCGTGCTGGCCGACATCCGCTCCCGCGACCGCCACGGCGATTTCCTCGCGGTCCCGGTGGAGTGGACCGGCACCGGCAAGCCGCCCGCCATCGTGCTGACGCAGCCCCGCGGCCCCCGGAAGGGCAACCGTCCGGCCCCGGGCATCGGCGACCGCGCCCTGATCCGGGTCGAGCGCGACGCGGAGGGCGGCTACACCGGCCGGGTCGTCAAGGTCATCGGGAAGAACAAGGCCGAGATCATCGGTGTCTACCGGGCCGGCGCGCAGGGCGGCCGGATCGTGCCCGTCGAGAAGCGCGCGCAGGGCCGCGAGATCCTGATCCCGCCCGGCGAGGAGGGGCAGGCCCGCGACGGCGACCTCGTCAGCGTCTCGCTGGAGCGCGAGACGCGGTTCGGCCTGCCGAAGGGGCGTGTGCGGGAGCGGCTCGGCTCGCTCGGTTCCGAGAAGGCGGTGAGCCTGATCGCCCTGCACCTCCACAACATCCCGCACGTCTTCGCCGACGCGACCCTGGCGGAGGCCGATTCCGTCAAGCCCGCCACCCTGAAGGGCCGCGAGGACTGGCGCGACCGGCCGCTCGTGACCATCGACCCGCCGGACGCCAAGGACCACGACGACGCCGTCATGGCCGAGGCCGATCCCGACCCGGCCAACCCCGGCGGCTTCATCCTCACCGTCGCCATCGCGGACGTGGCCGCCTATGTCCGGCCGGGCTCCAGCCTCGACCGGGAGGCGCTGGAGCGGGGCAACTCGGTCTACTTCCCCGACCGGGTCGTGCCGATGCTGCCCGAGCGGATCTCGAACGACCTCTGCTCGCTCCGCGAGGGCGAGAACCGGCCGGCGCTGGCGGTGCGGATGGTCATCGCCGCCGACGGCGAGAAGCGCCGCCACGGCTTCCACCGGGTGATGATGCGCTCCCGCGCCAAGCTCGCCTACGCGCAGGCGCAGGCCGCCATCGACGGGCGGCCGGACGACGCGACCGGGCCGCTGCTGGAGACGGCGCTCCGTCCCCTCTGGGCCGCCTACGCGGCCCTGCGGGCGGCCCGCGACCGCCGGGGGCCGCTGGCCCTCGACCTGCCCGAGCGCAAGGTTCTCCTGAGCCCCGAGGGCGCGGTCGACCGGGTGATCGTGCCGGAGCGCCTCGACGCCCACCGGCTGATCGAGGAGTTCATGATCCAGGCGAACGTCGCCGCCGCGGAGACGCTGGAGCAGGCGCGCCAGCCCCTGATCTACCGCGTCCACGACGAGCCCGCCCTGGAGAAGATGCGGGCGCTCGGCGAGGTCCTGGCCTCGGTGGGCATCAAGCTGCCCAAGGAGGGGGCGCTGCGCCCCGCCCTGTTCAACCGGATCCTCGCCACGGCGGCCGAGACGGAGCACGGGGTCTTCCTCAACGAGGTGATCCTGCGCAGCCAAGCCCAGGCCGTCTACGCGCCCGAGAATCTCGGGCATTTCGGCCTGAACCTGCGCCGCTACGCGCATTTCACCTCGCCGATCCGGCGCTACGCCGACCTGATCGTGCACCGCGCGCTGATCACCGCCTGCCGGCTCGGCTCGGACGGGCTCGCGAGCGACATCTCCCTCGGCGAGCTGGCGCAGATCGGCGAGCAGATCTCGGCGGCCGAGCGCCGCGCCATGGCGGCGGAGCGCGAGACGATCGACCGGCTCATCGCCCACCACCTCGCCGACCAGGTCGGCGCGACCTTCGCGGGCCAGATCGCCGGCGTCACCCGAGCCGGCCTGTTCATCAAGCTCGACGAGACCGGCGCGGACGGCTTCGTGCCGGTCTCGCAGCTCGGCGCCGATTATTTCCGCCACGAGGAGGGCCGCCACGCCCTGGTGGGCGAGCGCACCGGGGAGACGTTCCGCCTCGGGGACCGGGTCGAGGTACGGCTCGTGGAGGCCGCGCCGGTGGCCGGGGCGCTGCGCTTCGAGCTGCTCAGCGAGGGCCGGACCCGCTCCGGCTCTCGGTCCGCCGGGCCGGGGAAGAAGTCCGGCGGGCGGCCCTTCAAGGCCGCGCCGCCCGGCCGCCCCGCCGGCATCCGCAACACCGGGTCGCGCCACCGCGGCTCGCGCCGCTGACCCGGGCGGTGTAGAGCCAGGGCATGGCCGCCGACGCGATTCCCGAGCGCACCCGCCTGATCCCCGCGATGGCCCGCGGCTTCGTCGGCCGCTGCCCGCATTGCGGCCAGGGCCGGATCTTCGGCCGCTTCCTCAAGGTGCGGGCGGAATGCGACGTCTGCGGCCTGGAGTTGCACCACCACCGGGCCGACGACCTGCCGCCCTACGTGGTGATCTTCATCGTCGCCCACATCGTCGGCTACCTGATCCTGGAGACCGAGAGCGCCTACGACGTGCCGCTCTGGGTCGAGATGGGCGTGTGGCCGGTCTTCACCCTCGTCTTCGCGCTGGCCCTGCTCCAGCCCGTGAAGGGCGCCGTCGTCGGGCTGCAATACGCCCTTGGCATGCACGGCTTCGCCACGCTACCGCGGAGCCGCCCCGCCCCGGGGCTTGAGGAGACGCGCCTTGCCGGAGCCGCAGCGGGAGCCCCCGATCGTCACAGCTCCTGAGCGGAAGCCAGCCGCGGCGCGCCTGCGGCCGCGCGACGCCGCGACCATGATCGTGATCGACCGGCGCGGACGGGGCGGCCCGAAGGTCCTGATGGGCCGGCGCAACCCGAACCTCGCCTTCATGCCGGGCAAGTTCGTCTTCCCGGGCGGCCGGATCGAACTCGGCGACCGCCACATGCCGGTGGCCGGGGCGCTTCCGGACTACGCCGAGGCGGCGCTGACCCGGCAGGTGTCCCGGCCCCCGCACCATCTCGGCCGGGCGCTGGCGCTCGCCGCGATCCGCGAGACCTACGAGGAGACCGGCCTGCTCCTCGGCACGACCGAGCACGGTGCGCCCGAGGACGTGCCGGCGGGCTGGGAGGGGTTCGCCCGGCACGGCGTCCTGCCCGACCTCGAGGCGCTGCACCTCGTCGCCCGCGCGATCACCCCGCCGAAGCGCGTGCGCCGCTTCGACACGCGCTTCTTCACGGTCGACCGCCGGATGGTGGCGGCCGAGGAGCCGGGGCGGGTTCAGGCCGACGCCGAGTTCACCGAACTCGCCTGGGTCCAGCTCGACGCGGCCCGCAAGCTCGACCTCCCCTTCATCACCCGCGCGATCCTCGACGAGCTGGAGGCGCAGATCGCCGCCGATTTCGCGCCCTACCGGATGATCCCCTTCCACTACGAGCGCTACGGGCGGCGCGAACGGGTGGCCTTGTGAGCGGTCCGGACGGATTGCAGGACGGGCGGCGGGGGATAAGTTCGGAGGACGTGGCGGCGATCTCGGCGGCCGTGACCTGCGTCACCGTCGTCGGCATCGGGCTCAGCCTGTCGATCCCGCTCCTCTCGATCGAGATGGAGCGGCGCGGCGCGTCGAGCACGCTGATCGGGCTCAACACCGCGGTGGCGGGCATCGCCAGCATCTGCACGGTGCCGTTCGTGCCGCGCCTCGCCGCGCGGGTCGGCGTCGCCCCCCTGCTCGGACTGGCGCTCCTCGTCGGGGCGATCAGCCTGGCGCTGTTCCCGATGCTGCCGGGCATCGCCCTGTGGTTCCCCCTGCGCTTCGTGTTCTCGGCGACGCTCGGGGCGCTCTTCGTCCTCTCCGAGTACTGGATCAACGCCGCCGCCCCGCCGGAGCGGCGCGGCCTGGTGATGGGCATCTACGCCACCGTGCTGGCGGCGGGCTTCGCGGTCGGACCGCTGCTGCTGGCCCTGGTCGGGACCGAGGGGCTGGCGCCCTACGCGACGGGGGCCGCCCTCATGCTGGCCGGCGGCCTGCCCATCGCGCTGGCCCGCGGGCTGTCGCCGACGATCGAGACGGGCTCCGGCCGCGGCATCCTCGACTACGTCCGGCTCGCCCCCGGCGCCCTGGCGGCGGCCCTGGCCTACGGGGCGGTGGAGACCGGCATCTTCGCCATCCTGCCGCTCTACGGCCTGCGCCTCGGCTACGACGCGCAAGGGGCGGCCGGCCTCGTCAGCCTGATCGCGCTGGGCAACGTGCTGTTCCAGATCCCGTTCGGCTGGCTCGCCGACCGCCTCGACCGGGGCGCGGTGCTCCTCGGCGCGGGCCTCGCGGGGGCGGCGGGCTCGGCCCTGATCCCCCTCGCGGCCGGCCATCCGGCGGCGTTCGGCGCGCTGCTCCTCGTCTGGGGCGGCATCGCCGGGACCCTCTACACGGTCGGCCTCGCGATGCTGGGCGACCGCACGCCGCCGAACGATCTCGCGGGCGCCAACGCGGCCTTCGTGGTGCTCTACAATGTCGGGTTGATGCTGGGGCCGCCGGTGATCGGCGGCGGGCTCGACCTCGTGCCGCCGAACGGGTTCGCGCTGGCGCTGCTCGCCCTGTTCCTGGCCTTCGCCGGCTGGCTCGCCGCGACGGAGCGCCGGCGCGTCCGCTCTTGACCTGCCGGGCCCGATCGGGCATTCACCCGCCCGTATTCGGCCGGGCCCTCCCGGCCATTTGCGTTTCGCTCACGCGGAATGCCGCACCCTGCAGGAGCGCCGCGCCATGGCCAAGGCCGTCACCGTCAAGATCAAGCTCGTCTCCACCGCCGACACGGGCTATTTCTACGTCACCAAGAAGAACTCCCGCACGCAGACCGAGAAGCTGACGATGCGCAAGTACGACCCGGTCGCGCGCAAGCACGTCGACTTCAAGGAAACCAAGATCAAGTAAGGCCGCGGGCCGCTTCGCGGCCTGACCGCCCACGGGAAGCCGCTCCGGAGACGGGGCGGCTTTTTCCTTGCCCGGCGCGTTCCCGTGCCCGGCGTCGCCGGGATCTCCCGAACCGCGACCTGGCCGGCCGACAGCCCGGCGCCAGCACGACTCGTTAACCGTCGCTCGTCCCGGACGCTGCCCGACCCGCCGGCCGATCACCGGCCCGCGTTCTCGGCCAGCTCGGCGGTTGGAGGGCGGGTTCGATGCAGCGGATCCTGCTGGCGATTCTCATCACCGCGGCGATCCTCGCGCTCTGGCGCGTCCTGACGCTGCCGGTGTACGCGCTCCGGGCGACCCGCGGCTTGCTCGCGGAACGCCGCGTTCCGGCCCGCGCCCGGAGCCGATCGCTCAGGAAGGGCCCGGCGCGGCCAGATCCGGATCGAGCGTCCGTGCCAGGGACCGCGCGATAGCCACGAGCGCCGTCACCATCGGCGTGGACGGCTCGCGCCGCGGGGCGACGAGGCCGATCGTGTGCTCCAGGTCGGGTGCGGTGATCGGGATCGTGCGCACGCCCTCCATGGGGCCCAGGGCGTCGACCAGGATCTCCGGCATGATCGAGGCCCAGCGCAGGGTGCGCACGTGGGTCAGAAGCACGATCATCGAGTTCGACTCGAGGGTCGCGGCGGGATCCGCACCCGCCTCGCGGATCTGCTGGTCGATGATCCGCCGGTTCTGCATGTTCGGCGTGAGCAGGCAGAGGGGCAGGCGGCTGGTCTCGGCCCAGGTGACGCTGGTGCGACCCTCGAAGGGCCCGCCGATCGCCGTCACGAGGCGGTAGCGCTCCCGGTAGAGCGGGACGGAGATCACCCGCCCGAGGGGCTCGTTGTCGAGGTAGGTCAGGCCCGCATCCGCCTCCAGGTTCTCGATCAGCGAGAAGATGTCGGCGGAGGTGGCCGATTCGACCGTCAGCCGCACGTCCGGGTGCCGCTCGCGGTAGGGCGTCGTGAGGTTCACGATCATCGGCAGCGCCGTCGGGATCGCGGCGATGCGGAGATGGCCGGTCAGGCCCCGGCGCAGGCCCGTGACCTCCTCGTGCATGGCCCGCGCGTCGGCCACGATGCGCCGCGCCCATTCGAGGACCCGCTCGCCCTCGGGGGTGAAGCCCTGGAAGCGGGAGCCGCGCAGCACGAGCTGCACGCCGAACCGGTTCTCCAGCTGCTTCACGCCGGCCGAGAGAGTCTGCTGAGTCACGCCGCAGGCTTCGGCGGCGTGCCCGAAATGCTGCTCGCGGGCGAGCGCGAGCAGGAAGTCCAGCTTGTCGATCACGACGAAGGCATCCCGGCACGGCGAGGCGCCGGAAACCTAGCGGCCCGCCGGGCCCGCCACAACCGAGCGTGCCCGCTCAGCGGAACAGGATGAACGCCTTCGACAGGGTGATGCCGATGCCCCAGACGATCGGGATGCCGACCACCGCCCAGGCCAGCGCGGCCCCCGCGCTGAAGCCGCCACGGCCGATCCCGAAGGAGCCGGACGGCCCCGAGGCCGTGTCGCCCGCGCGGACGTCCAGGGAGGCCCGCTCGGAATCGGACATGAACCAGCGTTGCGCCAGGGGCCGGACGAGCAGGTTGCAGAGGAAGCCGACCGCCAGGAAGCTCGCCAGCACGTACATGGTCCGGCCGTAGAGATCGGCCCCCTGCACGCCCGCGGCGACCTGCGCCTCGCGGATCTTGGTGATGACGAAGGGCCCGACGATGCCGGCCATCGACCAGGCGGTGAGCAGGCGCCCGTGGATGGCGCCCACGAACTGCGTGCCGAACACGTCGGCGAGATAGGCCGGCACGGTCGCGAAGCCGCCGCCGTACATGGACAGGATCACGCAGAAGATCGCGACGAACAGCGCCTGCGAGCCGATGCCGGCGGCCCAGGGCGCGGCCGCGTACAGGAGGCCGCCCAGGGCGAAGAAGATCGCGTAGGTGACCTTCCGCCCGATGCGGTCCGACATCGAGGCCCAGAAGAAGCGGCCCAGGATGTTGAAGAGTGAGAGCAGGCCGACGAAGCCGGCCGCGATGGCCGCGACCTGCGCCTTCTGGCCGGCGTCGAGGGCCGAGAAGCCGGTGCCGGGCAGGCCGATCAGCTCGCCGCCGAAGATCTCCTGGAGCATCGGCGAGGCCAGCGCGAGCACGCCGATGCCGGCCGACACGTTGAGGAACAGGACGAGCCAGATCATCCAGAACTGGACGGTCTTGTGGGCGTCGCGCAGGTGGACGTGCCCCGAGGCGATCATTGCGTTCTTGGCGGCCGGGCTGGTCCAGCCGTCCGGGCGCCAGCCGGCCGGGGGCACCCGGTAGCCGAACGCGCCGCCCAGCATGAACAGGATGTACCCCACGCCCATCACCGCGAGGGTCTGCCAGACGCCGGCCGAATCGGCGGTCCGGAAGCTCTTGATCAGGCTGTCGGCCAGGGGCGAGCCGATCATCGCGCCGCCGCCGAAGCCCATGATCGCCATGCCGGTCGCCATGCCGCGCCGGTCCGGGAACCACTTGATCAGGGTCGAGACCGGCGAGATGTAGCCGAGCCCGAGGCCGATGCCGCCGATCAGGCCCATGCCGAGCCAGACCAGCCAGAGCTGGTGGATGTAGACGCCGAAGGCGCCGATCAGGAAGCCGCCGCCCCAGCAGAGGGCCGCCGCGATGCCGGCCTTGCGCGGTCCGGCCCGCTCCAGCCAGCCGCCGAACAGGGCGGCCGAGAGACCGAGCACGACGATGCCGATGGAGAAGACCGTGACGAGGTCGCTGACCCGCCAGTCGCAGGTGGTGGTGAACAGGGCCGTCATCACGCCCATGTCGGGGCAGGCGGCGGGCGCCGGCTTGCCCACGGAGAGCGCCCGGGTCAGCGGCAGCCAGAACACCGACAGGCCGTAGGCCATCCCGATGCAGAGATGGATCGCCAGCGCCGCCGGCGGCACCAGCCACCGGTTGAAGCCCGGCTTGGCGACGATCCGCTCGCGCGACAACAGACTCGGCGTTCCCTCAGGCGCGATCGCGCCTGCCACTCCAGCACCCATGATGGACTCCTCCGCCGCGGCCTCGTTGGCGGGCCTCGCGGCGGCGGACGATGCGCGATTTGTGTGCAGGGTGCCAGCGCGCGACACGCTGAGACGTCGATTTTAATCCAGTCCGGCGCCGACTGTATGCGGATTCCTCGTCAACGCGCCGTCCGGAGGCCGTATGGACCGCCGCTGCGGGCGCCGGTCTGTCCGGCGCCCGCAGCGGCTGCCGCCCTCACATGGGCGGCGTCAGGCCGTCCTTGCCGACCGCGATGAGCTTGCCGTCGGCCTTGGCGCCGTCCTTGGCGACCACGGCGAACACCTTCGACCCGGGGGTCAGGATCGCCTTGTCGGCGGGCTCGAAGGCCACGATCGGCGCCGAGGCCGGCACCACGATCTCCTTGGAGCCGTCCTTGCCGTAGCTCACCGTCAGCGTGCGCTCGCCGCCCGAGGCCGCCTTGTCGGCCTTCACGGTGCCGTTCGTCATCGCGCTGTTCACCTTCGGGGCGTTCGACGACTCGGCCTTCACCGTGCCGTTGGTCATCGCGCTCTTCACCTTGGCGCCGGCGCCCGCGGTGTGGTCGGTGATCGAATCCCAGCCGTAATGGCCCTCGCCCGTGCCGCGCATCGACTCGGGGAAGAGGACGACCTCAAGGGCGGTCATCGGGTTCTCGCCCTTGGTGGCGGTGCCGATGAAGACGCCGTCCTTGATCGCGTCGAGGCTCGACGGGACCACCCAGGCGAACTTGGCGCCGCTCACGTCGACGGTCTCGGTCTTGCCGTCGTCGGTCTTGATCGTGACCGTGCCGCCGTCGGCCTTGTCGACGGTCCCGCGGACGCGCTCGACCTGCGCGGCGAGGGCCGCACTCGACAGCAGGGCCGTCAGGCCGGCGGCGACGAGTGTCTTGCTGAGGTGCTTCATCGGGGTCCCATCCTGGCTTCAGGAGCCGGGTTATGGGGCGGCCCGCGCGCGAAACAAGGTTGCGCGCAAGCGAAACGACCTGCTCGGCGACAGAAGCGAGGTTGTCAGTCACCACCGTCTTTGCGAGCGGAGCGAAGCAATCCAGCCGGCGCAAGGACTTCCTCCGTCGCGCCGCCCTGGATCACTTCTCTGCGCTCGCGATGACGGCGTGGCGCGTCGGACGACGGCACCGACCGAAAACGAGTCAGGCGGCACCCGGTGGGCGCCGCCTGATTACCGCGCGGGCAGCGGGGACGCTGCCCTCCGGAGGCTCACGCCGCGAGCGAGCGCAGCACGTAGGGCAGGATGCCGCCGTTGCGGAAGTACTCGAGCTCGTCGAGCGTATCGATGCGGCAGGTCAGCGGGACCTGCTTCACCGAGCCGTCGGCGGACTTGATCTCCGCGGTGAGCGTCTGGCGGGGCTTCAGCTCGCCGGCGAGGCCCTTGATGGTGACGGTCTCGTCACCCTTCAGGCCCAGCGACTGCCAGCTCGTATCGCCCTGGAAGACCAGCGGCACCACGCCCATCCCGACGAGGTTCGAGCGGTGAATGCGCTCGAAGCTCTCGGCCACCACGGCGCGGACGCCGAGCAGCTTCGTGCCCTTCGCGGCCCAGTCGCGCGACGAGCCGGTGCCGTACTCCTTGCCGGCGAAGATCACGAGCGGCGTGCCCTGTTCGGCGTACTTCATCGCCGCGTCGTAGATGAACATCTTCTCGCCGGACGGCTGGAAATGCGTCCACCCGCCCTCGACCACGCCGCCGGAGGCGTCCTTCACCATCTGGTTCTTGATGCGGATATTGGCGAAGGTGCCCCGCATCATCACCTCGTGGTTGCCGCGCCGCGTGCCGTACTGGTTGAAGTCCTGCACGCGCACCTGGTGCGACTGCAGGTACTCGCCGGCCGGCGAGGCCGCGCGGATGTTGCCCGCCGGCGAGATGTGGTCGGTGGTGATCGAGTCGAGGAACAGGCCGAGGATGCGCGCACCCTCGATGTCCTCGACGGGCTTGGGGGTCTTCTCCATGCCGACGAAGTAGGGCGGGTTCTGCACGTAGGTGGAGCCTGGGTTCCACGCGAAGGTCTCGGCCTCGGTGACCTCGACGTCCTTCCAGTTCTGGTCGCCGCCGAACACGTCGGCGTAGCGGGACTTGAACAGCGCCGAGGTGATGTTCTCCTCGATGAACTGCTGCACCTCGGCCGAGGACGGCCAGATGTCCTTGAGGTAGACCGGCTTGCCGTCGGAGCCCTGGCCGAGCGGCTCCGTGGTGATGTCGATCTGCATCGAGCCGGCGAGCGCGTAGGCGACGACCAGCGGCGGCGAGGCGAGGTAGTTCGCCCGCACGTCGGGGTTCACGCGGCCCTCGAAGTTGCGGTTGCCCGAGAGCACCGCCGCGGCGACGACGTCGTTGTCGTTGATCGCCTTCGAGATCGCCTCCGGCAGCGGGCCGGAATTGCCGATGCAGGTCGTGCAGCCGAAGCCCACGAGGTTGAAGCCGAGCGCGTCGAGCGGCTCCTGCAGGCCGGACTTCTCCAGGTACTCGCCGACCACCTGCGAGCCGGGCGCGAGCGAGGTCTTCACCCACGGCTTGGAGCGCAGGCCCTTGGCGACGGCGTTGCGGGCGAGCAGGCCCGCGCCGATCATCACCGAGGGGTTCGACGTGTTGGTGCAGCTCGTGATCGCGGCGATCACTACGTCACCGTGCCCGATGTCGAAGTTGGTGCCCTCGACCGGGTAGCGGCGCGCGAGGTCGGCTGCCTTCTTGAACTCGGTCTCCATCGAGGCGGCGAAGCCGGGCTTGGCGCCGTCGAGCAGCACGCGGTCCTGCGGGCGCTTCGGGCCGGCGAGCGAGGGCCGGACCTCGCCCATGTCGAGCTGCAGCGTGTCGGTGAAGACCGGGTCGGGGGTCTGGGCGTCGCGCCACATGCCCTGCGCCTTGGCGTAGGCCTCGACCAGGGCGATCCGGTCGTCGGAGCGGCCGGTGACCTTCAGGAAGTCGATGGTCTTCTGGTCGACCGGGAAGAAGCCGCAGGTCGCGCCGTACTCGGGGGCCATGTTGGAGATCGTGGCCCGGTCGGCGACCGCCATGTCGTCGAGGCCGGGGCCGTAGAACTCCACGAACTTGCCGACCACGCCCTTCTTGCGCAGCATCTGGGTGACGGTGAGCACGAGGTCGGTGGCGGTGGTGCCCTCGGGCAGCTTGCCCGACAGCTTGAAGCCCACGACCTCGGGGATCAGCATCGA
Organism: Methylobacterium sp. 275MFSha3.1; assembly: GCF_900108435.1. Classification (NCBI taxonomy): domain Bacteria; kingdom Pseudomonadati; phylum Pseudomonadota; class Alphaproteobacteria; order Hyphomicrobiales; family Methylobacteriaceae; genus Methylobacterium; species Methylobacterium sp. 275MFSha3.1. The sequence goes on from NZ_FNWP01000008.1 coordinate 75,257, forward strand.
GAGCGGCTGGCCGAGCATGGCCGCCTCGGCCTCGATGCCGCCGACGCCCCAGCCCAGCACGGCCATCCCGTTGACCATGGTGGTGTGCGAATCGGTGCCGACGAGCGAGTCGGGATAGGCGACGTCGGCGCCGTTCTCCGACTTCGTCCAGACGGTCTGGGCAAGGTATTCCAGGTTCACCTGGTGGCAGATGCCGGTGCCCGGGGCGACCACCGAGAAGTTGTCGAAGGCCGACTGGCCCCACTTCAGGAAGGTGTAGCGCTCGCCGTTGCGCTCGTATTCGAGGGCAACGTTGTCGGCCAGCGCCTTCGGGGTGCCGAACTCGTCGACGATCACCGAGTGGTCGATGACGAGGTCCACCGGCACCAGCGGGTTGATCTTCTGCGGGTCGCCGCCGAGCGCCACCATGGCGTCGCGCATGGCCGCCAGGTCGACCACCGCCGGGACGCCGGTGAAGTCCTGCATCAGCACGCGGGAGGGGCGGAACGCGATCTCGACCTCGGCCTTGCCCTTCTGGTCGAGCCAGGCGACGGCGGCCTCGATGTCGGCCTTCTTGACCGAGCGGTCGTCCTCGTAGCGGAGCAGGTTCTCCAGGATCACCTTCATGGAGAAGGGCAGCGCGGCCGCCGAGGCGAGGCCGTTCTTCTCGGCCGCGGGAATGGAATAGTAGGTGTAGGTCTTGCCGCCGACTTCGAGCGTCTGGCGGGCCTTGAAGCTGTCGAGTGAGGGCACGGCTGGTTCTATCCTCGCTGCGGGTTGTCGAACACGCGCAGGCAAGACCTGCGCTACGAGATCCGTGTTCGGCCTGTGTAGCGCCCGACGGGCGCGCGCCGCCCCGGGAGTGCCCGGGCAGGACGATGCGCGGGGGCGATTTGGACGCCCGTGATGCCGCGCGGCGCAGCCGCGGAGGGATATAGAACTTTTCGAATCTGGCCGCTACCGGGTCGTCATGACAGGTGCGTTTTCCTGTCGGGGACCGTGGCGGCGACTGGGCGCGCGCCGCGGAGGCCTGGGCGACTCGCGCATCTCCAGCGGGCATCGACGGTGGCGGCCGAGCGCGACAGGCCCCCTCTCACGAGCGGGAGCGGAGAGCCGCACGGGTGTTGCCGGTGCTGCTGCGTACGTCCGCGAGCCCGCAGAATGGCGGGTGTCGCGTGGCGCGGGCGCCCTACCCTTGCCCGGGCACGCCCGCGACGGACAGGGCCTTCGACCGATTCGGCTGGGCCGCGAGCCTGCGCAGGGACGCGACGTTCGTGGCCGCCTCCTCGGCGCTCATGTCGCGGCGCAGGACGGCCTCGGCATCGGCGAAGCGGCCCTTGAGGCCGAGCACCATGGCGAGGTTGGCGCGCACCCGCGCGTCGGCGCCGGGCTGATCGGCGGCGAGGCGCAGGGTCTGCTCGGCCTGATCGAGGTTGCGCGACAGCGCGTAGGACAGGCCGAGATTGGACAGGAGCGAGGGCTCGTTCGGGCGGATCTTGAGGGCGGCCTCGTAGAAGCCCTGGGCGCGGGCCTGCTCGCCGAGCTGGGCGGAGGCCGAGCCCTGCGCCGACAGGATGCGCCAGTCGGGATTGGCGGGCGTGTGCGCGTTGGAGAGCACGTCGATCGCCTCGCGGAAGCGGCCCGCCTCGACCAGCGATTTTCCGTAGGCACCGAGCAGGGCCTGGTCGCGCGGGTTGCGCAGGGCGGCCTGCTGCAGCACCGCCGAGGCCTGGCCGATCTGGTCGGTGGCCCGCAGGGCGCGGGCGTAGGCCATCGCCGTGCGCCCGTCGGCGGGGTCGGCGTTGTAGCGCTCGGCCAGCCGGTCGATGTCCTGCCGCGAGGGCGCCGCGGCGGCCGCGGACGGCCCGCCGAGGGGGCCGATCGACCCGGTCGTCTCGGGCGAGCGGGTGTTGCAGCCGGCCAGGCCCAGCGCGACGACGGCGGCCGCGAGGGCGGCGCGGCGTCCGGGGCGTGCCTGGGATCGGGTGACCCGGAACAGGGCCGTCATCATGGTGCGCTCCGCCGGCATCGGGACCGGACGCGATGGCACGCGCTTCACGCTCCCGGCCGGCCGGTGATAGAGCGTTAACCCTAATCACCGGTTAAGCCGCCGGTCCGGGCGGCACGCGAGAGGCACATGACCCAGGCCGAGATTCCGGCGACGACCCGCGGGCTCCTGCCCGGCGACACCCAGGCCGTACCGGTGACGCTGGTCACCACCGGGGGCTGGGCGGCGGTCGAGTCCGGCCTGGAGCCCGCCCAGCGGAGCTTCGCCAGGGCCATCGGCTTCAAGCCGAAGGCGGGCAGCCTCGCGCTCCTGCCCGGCCCGGACGGCGGCCTCGCGCGGGTCCTGTTCGGCCTCGGCGATCCGGAGGCCGCGGTTTACGACAGGCTCCTCGCCGGCAAGCTGCCGGGGCTGCTGCCGGAGGGGACCTTCCGCCTGGACAACGCTCCCGAGCCGGCCGAGGCCGCCCTCGCCTGGCTGATGGGGAGCTACCGCTTCGGCCGCTACCGGTCCGGCGGCGGCACGAAGGCCCGGCTCGCGGCGCCCGCCGGCATCGACGCGGCCGAGGTGGAGCGGATCGCCGCCGCGGTGGCGCTGGGCCGGGATCTCGTCAACACGCCGGCCAACGATCTCGGACCCGCCGAGATCGAGGCGGCCGCCCGGGCGGTGGCCGAGCGCCACGGCGCCTCCGTCGCCGTCACGGAAGGCGGGGCCCTCGCCGAGGGGTACCCGCTGATCCACGCGGTCGGCGCCGCGTCGCCCCGGGCCCCGCGGCTGATCGACCTGACCTGGGGGCCGGCGGACGCGCCGCGCGTGACCCTGGTCGGCAAGGGCGTCGCCTTCGACACCGGCGGCCTCGACCTGAAGCCGTCGGCCGCGATGCTGCTGATGAAGAAGGACATGGGCGGCGCCGCCGCGGCGCTGGCCGCCGCCGACATGGTCATGGGCGCGGGCCTGAACCTGCGCCTGCGCCTGCTGATCCCCGCGGTGGAGAACGCGGTCGCGGGCAACGCCTTCCGCCCCGGCGACGTGCTGCCGAGCCGGGCCGGGCTCAGCGTCGAGATCGGCAACACCGACGCGGAGGGCCGGCTGATCCTCGCCGACGCGCTCGCCCTCGCGGACGCGGACTCCCCCGACCTGATCCTCGACTTCTCGACCCTGACCGGCGCGGCCCGGGTGGCCCTCGGGCCGGACCTGCCGGCCTTCTTCACGGAGGACGACGCGCTGGCCGAGGCAGTGGCGCGGGCCGGCCGGGCGGCGATCGACCCGGTCTGGCGCATGCCGCTGCACGCGCCCTACGCGAGCCTGCTCGATTCCAAGGTGGCCGACCTCAACAACGTGTCGGGCGGGCCGTTCGCGGGGGCGATCACCGCGGCCCTGTTCCTGCGGCGCTTCGCGCCCAACACGAAGGCGCACGGCCATTTCGACCTCTACGGCTGGAACCCCTCCGCCAAGCCCGGCCGGCCGGAGGGCGGCGAGGTCCAGACGGCGCGGCTGACCTACGCGCTGCTCAAGGCCCGCTACGGCGGCTGATCGCCTCCCGTCGTCGCGAGCGCGGCGAAGCGATCCAGTCGGCGCCCCGCTGACAGATGTCGCGCAGCCCTGGGTCACTTCGCTGCGCGCGCGATGACGGTGCGGCTGGGGGCGCGCTCAGGCGCTGCGCGGCAGCCCGGTCTCGATCAGGCGCGCCCACAGGGACGCCCCGTACGGCGCGGCCGCGTCGTTGAAATCGTAGTGCGGGTGGTGGAGCGAGGCGCTGTCGCCGTTGCCGATGAACATGTAGGCGCCGGGACGGCGGGCGAGCATGTAGGAGAAGTCCTCGGCGGTCATCATCGGCGCCACCGTCCGGTCGACGTTCTCCTCACCCACCAGCGCCTCGGCGACGCCGGCCATGAAATCGGTCTCGGCGAGATGGTTCTCGGTCACCGGGTAGCTCGCCCCGTACGCGACCCCGCCCCGCGCGCCGAAGCCGCCGGCGATCTCGGCCACCAGGGTCTCGATCCGCGCCTTGATCTCGCCGCGCACGGCCTGGGACAGCGTGCGCATGGTGCCGCGCATGGTGACGGTCTGCGGCAGGACATTGAAGGCCTCGCCGGCCTCCAGCGCGCAGACCGAGACCACGGCCGACTGCACCGGGTCGAGGTTGCGCGACACGATGCTCTGCAGGGCGATGATCACGTGGCTCGACACGAGCACGCTGTCGACGGCGTTCTGCGGCAGGGCCGCATGGCCGCCCCGTCCCTCGATCGTGATCGTGAAGCGATCGGTCGAGGCCATGATCGGCCCCGGCCGGATCGCGAAGGTGCCGACCGCCATGCCGGGGATGTTGTGCATCCCGTAGACCGACTCGACCCCGAACCGCTCCATCATTCCGTCGTCGACCATCGCCTCGCCGCCGCCGCCACCCTCCTCGGCGGGCTGGAAGATCAGCACGGCCGCCCCGTCGAAATCCCGGGTCTCGGCGAGGTACTTGGCGGCGCCGAGGAGCATGGTCGTGTGACCGTCGTGGCCGCAGGCGTGCATCTTGCCCGGCACGGTGGAGCGGTAGGGCAGGTCGCGCACCTCCTGGATCGGCAGGGCGTCCATGTCGGCGCGCAGGCCGATGGCGCGGTTGGAGCTGCGTCCCCGGCCGCGGATGACGCCCACCACCCCGGTGCGGCCGATGCCGGTGACGACCTCGTCACAGCCGAAGGACCGCAGCGTCTCGGCGACGAAGCCGGCGGTGCGGTCGACGTCGTAGAGCAGCTCGGGATGGGCGTGCAAGTCGTGCCGCCACGCCGTCATCGTGTCGGCGAAGGCGCGGATCCGTTCGAGGACGGGCATCGGGGCGGGGCTCTCGTGGTCTTTGCGGGTGGGCCGGACCAGCAAAGCCGGGGCCAGAGCCGCCGTCAACGGCCAAGCTCGGTATCCGCGGCGCTCCGCTCACGCCGCCCCACGCCCCGTGATCCCGCGCCCGCGCCGCCGCGGCGCGGGTGTATGGTCGCCCGCGGCGAGGTCGTCCAGGATCGGGCAGTCCGGCCGCGCGTCGCCGCAGCAGGCCTCCGCCAAGTGCTCCAGCGTCCGGGCCATGCCCTCCATCTCGGCGATGCGGCGGCGCAGATCGGCGATCTGCTCCTGCGCGATCGCCTTCACCCCGGCGCTCGGCCGGGCGCGGTCGCGCCAGAGCGCCAGGAGATCCGCGATCGCGTCCACGCTGAAGCCGAGGTCGCGGGCGCGGCGGATGAAGCGCAGCGTGTGCAGGTCCGCCTCGCCGTAGTGGCGATAGCCGGATTCGGACCGGGCGGCCGGCGGCAGCAGGCCGGTCGCCTCGTACCAGCGGATCATCTTGGCCGAGACGCCGGTCCGGCGCGCCGCCTCGCCGATCGTGAGGGTCGCCGCGCTCATGCCGGCCTCGCGGCCAGCGCCGGCCCCTCGGCCGCCGCGGGACGCCCGCCGGCCCGGCGCAGCCGCAGAGCGTTGCCCAGGACGAACACGCTCGAGAAGGCCATGGCGCCCGCGGCCAGGATCGGCGACAGGGCCGGGCCGCCGAACGGCACCAGCACGCCGGCCGCCACCGGGATCAGCGCGGCGTTGTAGGCGAAGGCCCAGAACAGGTTCTGGCGGATATTGGCCATCACCGCCCGCGACAGCGCCAGGGCCTCGACCAGGGCCTCCAGATCGCCCGACATCAGCACTACGTCGGCGCTCTCGACGGCGATGTCGGTGCCGGTGCCGATCGCCAGTCCGACATCGGCCTCGGCCAGCGCCGGCGCGTCGTTGATGCCGTCGCCCACGAAGGCCACCGGCCCGTGTTCCGCCCGGAACCGCTGGACCGCCTCGACCTTCCCGCCGGGCAGCACCCCGGCGGCCACGGCGTCGATGCCGAGGCTCCGCGCCACGCCGGCGGCGGTGACGGGATCGTCGCCCGTGACCATCGCCACCGCGAGGCCGCGCGCCTTCAGGGCCGCGACCGCCGCGCGGGCGCCGGCTTTCACGGGATCGGCCACTGCCAGGATCGCGGCGTGGCGCCCGTCGAGGACGAGGTGGATCGGGCTGCGCCCCGCGCCCGCCAGCGCCTCGGCCCGGGCAGCGAGATCCGGGTCGAGGGCGACGCCGAGACGCTCCAGGTAGCGCGGCGCGCCGAGGGCCACGGCCCGGCCCGCGACCCGTCCAGAGATCCCGAAGCCAGCCACCGCCTCGAAGCTGCCCGGTTCCGGCAGGTCGAGGCCGCGCTCGCGGGCCGCCGCCACGACGGCGCCGGCCAGCGGATGCTCGGAGCGGGTCTCCAGCGCGGCGGCGAGGGCCAGCACCGCGTCCTCCGCGACGCCCGCGGCCGGGACGATCTCGGTGAGCCGGGGGCGGCCCTCGGTCAGGGTGCCGGTCTTGTCGAGGGCCACGACCCGCACGTCGCGCAGGCCCTGCAGCGCCGCGCCGTCGCGGAACAGCACGCCGCGCGCCGCCGCGCGCCCGGTGCCGACCATGATGGCGGTCGGCGTCGCCAGCCCCATGGCGCAGGGGCAGGCAATGATCAGCACCGCGACGGCGTTGACCAGGGCCGGACCCAGCGCCGGGGCCGGCGCCAGCGCCAGCCAGGCCAGGAAGGTCACCGCGGCGATGCCGATCACCGCCGGGACGAACCGCCCGGTGACGCGGTCGACCAGCGCCTGGATCGGCAGCTTGCCGCCCTGGGCGCGCTCCACCATGGCGGCGATCTGCGCCACCACGGTGGCGCCGCCCACGGCCTCGACCCGCAGGTCGAGGCTGCCGCGGCCGTTGAGCGTCCCGCCGATTACGGAATCGCCCGGGCCCTTGCGCACCGGCGCCGGCTCGCCCGTCACCATGCTCTCGTCGACGTGGCTGGTGCCGGAGACCACGGCGCCGTCCGCCGCCACCCGCTCGCCCGGACGCACCCGGACGACGTCGCCGAGGCGCAGGGCGTCGAGGGGAACCTCGGTCTCCGCGCCGTCGCGGACGACCTGGGCGGTCTTCGGCGTCAGGTCCATCAGCCGCGCGATCGCCTGGCCGGTGCGCCCCTTGGCGCGGGCCTCCAGCGTCCGGCCGAGCAGGATCAGCGTGACGATCAGGACGCTCGCCTCGAAATAGAGGTGCGCCGCCCCCGCCGGCAGGAGGTGCGGAGCCAGGGTCGAGACCAGGGAGTACAGGTAGGCGGCGCCGGCCCCGAGGGCGACCAGGGCGTTCATGTCGGGATGGCCGCGCAGCAGGCCCGGGACGCCGCGCAGGAAGAAGCGCCGCCCCGGGCCGGCGAGGACCAGGGTGGCCAGCGCGGCCTGGACCAGGGCCGTCACGGGGCCGCCGTGCAGCGCGGGCAGGAGGTGGCCGCCCATGTCGAGGACCACGACGGGAACCGACAGCAGGGAGGCGACGATCAGGTCGCGCCGCAGGGCGCGCCCCTCCTCGGCCTGACGGGCGGAGGGGTCGACCGGGTGGCCGGCCTCGACCGGCCGGGCCTCGTAGCCGGCCGCCTCCACGGCCGCCACCAGCGCGTCCATCGGCACCACCCCCTCGGAATGGCGGATCGCGGCCCGGCCGGCGGCGAGGTTGACGCTGGCGCCGGTCACCCCCGGCACGGCGGCCAGCGCCCGCTCGACGCGGCCGACGCAGCTCGCGCAGGACATCTCGTCCACGGCCAGCAGGCTCTGCGTCTCTGGGACGGGGTAGCCGGCATCCGCGAGCGCCGTCGCGACGTCGCCCGGGCTCGTCGCCCCGTCGAGGACGAGGCTGGCGCGGTGGGTGGCGAGGTTCACCGCCACGTCCCGGGCGCCGGGCAGCGCCGCGAGGGCGCGCTCGACGCGGCCGACGCAGGAGGCGCAGGACATGCCCGCGACGGGGAGGGTCAGGGCGATGGATCTCGACATGGCGGTTGTCCGGTTGGAAGCATCCATGCCCGGTCAGATGGAGCTTCCCATGATGGGAAGGTCAAGGGTTCGCGGGCGACGCTCCGGATCCGGCCGGTCGATGCGGGCCGCGGCCGTTGTCGAATCGCGCCCGCCCGGCCAAGGTCGCCGCCCACCGGAGCGACGGGAACACAGATGAGCGAGCCGCTGACGATCTACGGTGACCCGGGTTCCGGCAACTGCCTCAAGGTCAAGTGGGTCGCGGCGCATCTCGGCATCCCGGCGGTCTGGCGCGACGTCGACGTCCCGGGCGGCGGGACGCGCCGGCCCGAGTTCCTCGCCCTGAACCCCGCCGGCCGCGTGCCGATCGTCGTCCTGCCCGACGGCACCGTGCTGTCGGAATCGAACGCGATCATCGTCTACCTCGCGGAAGGCTCCGCGCTGGTCCCCGCGGAGCCCCTGCCCCGCGCCCGCATGCTGCAGTGGATGTTCTGGGAGCAGTACAGCCACGAGCCCTACATCGCGGTCCGCCGCTACCAGTTCCACTACCTCAAGCGGGCGCCCGAGGATCTCGACCCGAAGCTCGCCGAGCGCGGCGCCGACGCCCTGCGGCTGATGGAGGACACGCTCGGGCGCTCGGCCTTCATGGCGGGCGAGACCCTGACCCTCGCCGACGTGGCGCTCGTCGCCTACACGCGCATGGCCCACGAGGGGGGCTTCGACCTCACGGACTACCCGGCGATCCGCGCCTGGGTCGGGCGCGTCGAGGCCGGGCTCGGGATCGGCCCCTATACCGGGCCGGCCTGATCGGCCGCGAACCGAGGCGGCGCGGCGCCGTACTCGGGCAGGCTGACCCGCACGGTCGTCCCCTCGCCGGCCGCGCTCTCGATGGCGAGGCGGCCGCGGTGGCGATTGAGGCTGTGCTTGACGATGGCGAGCCCCAGCCCGGTGCCGCCGCGGGCGCGACTCGAGGCGACGTCGACCCGGTAGAAGCGCTCCGTCAGCCGCGGGATGTGCTCGGGCGGGATGCCCGGCCCGTCATCGGCCACCGACAGGACGACGCGGCGCCCGAGGCGCGGGTCGTCCTCGCGGGCGAGCCCGACGCTGATCCGGCCGCCGCCGTACTTCACGGCGTTCTCGATCAGGTTCTCGATCACCCGCGCCAGCTCGTCGGCGTCGCCGGGGACCGCGTAGGGGCCCGCACCCTCCTCCAGCCGGATCGTGGCGCCCCGCGCCTCGGCGGGCGGGCCCTGGGCGTCGACCATCTGGCGGGCGAGCGCCCCGAGATCGACCACCGCGGTGGGGGCGACGTGCTCGCGCAGCTCGATCCGCGACAGCGACAGCAGGTCGTCGATCAGCCGCGTCATCCGCAGGGCCTGGACGCGCATGATCTCCAGGAAGCGCTCCCGGGCCTGCGCGTCGTCGCGGGCCGGCCCCTGCAGGGTCTCGATGAAGCCGATCAGGGTGGCGAGCGGCGTGCGCAGCTCGTGGCTGGCGTTGGCGACGAAGTCGACCCGCATCGCCTCCAGGCGCCGGGCCGCGGTGAGGTCGCGCAGGAACAGCAGCGCGCTGACGCCGGACCCGTCGGGCATCGGCAGGGCGCCGATCTGGACATCGAAGGTCCGCTCCAGCGGCACCCGGGTCGACAGCGCGACGCGGCGCGGGAGGCCCGAACTCAGCACCGCCTCGATGCCGTCGAGGACCTCCGGGTCGCGGAGCGCGAAGGACAGCGGCCGGGCCTGGTGGAGGGCCGGCAGGAGCGCCCGGGCGGCGGGATTGGCCTCCAGCACCAGGGTGCGCCGGTCGACCAGGATGACCGGGTCCGGCACGTGGGCGAGTAGCGCCTCGGCGACGGCGTGGCGCGGCGTGGTGGTGGCCGGGCGCGGCGCGGGCGCCTCGCGGCCGCGCCCGCCGAGCCAGCCGCCCAGGCAGACCGCCGCGAGGCCGATCAGGATCAGCGGGAGATCGAGCCGCCCGGTCAGCGCGGTGGCGAGCCCGAGCAGGCCCGCGGCGATCGCGGCGCCGGTCCAGGCGGGGGAGCTGCGCAGGCGGCCGGACATGGCGGGCGCGGCCGGCCGCTCAGCGGGGCTCGGACTCGTCGTGCCACGCCCGGCCGGACGGGCCGGCCGTGCCCTCCGGAGGCCCGGGATCGCGGGCGCCGCCCGCGCGCTTGACGATCTCGTACAGCCCGAGCATCGCCAGGGCGGTCACGAACGGCACGACGTAGTAGCAGCCCCGGAACAGCAGCAGCGAGGTCAGCACCTCGTTGCGCGGCAGGCTCGACAGGGCGAGCAGGATCGTCGCCTCGAACACCCCGATCCCGCCCGGCGCATTCGACGCGATCCCCAGCATGGCGGCGAGCACGTAGATCGCCAGGAAGGTGGTGAAGCCGAGCGTCGTCTCCTGCGGCAGCAGGACGTAGAGCACCGCCGCCGCCGCGCAGACGTCGCCGATCCCGACGATCATCTGGCCGATGGAGACCGAGGCGCCCGGCAGCTCCAGGCGCCACTGCTTGACGGTGATGCTGCGCTTCTTGGCCGAGACCCAGGCGAGGTAGCCGAGCACCAGAGCGAGCGCCGCGAGGCCGACGCCCTGGTTGATCCGGATCGACGTGAAGGCGAGGCCGGCGAGCTGGCCGGCCTCGATGATCAGGCTCAGGCCCAGCACCACGCCCATGCCGAGCCAGAAGGTGAAGCCGGCGATGACGGTGAGCGCGGCGATCTTGGCCGTCGAGAGCCCCTGCCGGGCGTAGATCCAGTAGCGGATCGTCCCGGCGGTGAGCAGCGGGAAGCCGAGAGTGAAACTCACCGCGTAGCTCGTGAAGGAGGCGAGCGCGGTGATCCGGTACGGCACCTTGATCTTGAGCTGGCGCAGGGCCAGCGCGTCGTAGCCGGTCAGGAACAGGTAGCTGATGCCGACGAACAGGAAGGCGAGCCCGAGCTGCTCGGCGGTCGCCGCCGCGATGGCGCTGCGCACCTCCGCCCAGCTGACGCTCTGCACGAGCTTCCACAGGACGCCGAGGGAGACGGCGAACAGCACGATGCTGGCCGCCGTGCCGATCCAGGCATAGCGGCTGCGCCGGCTCTTCCGCTTCGAGCCCGCCTCGGCATCGTGCTGGACCGGCTCGACCGGCTCGGCCGGGCTCCGGTGCTGTCCCTGAAAATTCATGCCGATCGGCGTCCGCCCTTCCGGCTGCGCGGCCCGGCCCGAAGGCCGTCAGCCCGTGCCGGAATCTCCCGGACCGCGGCCCGTTGCCCCGCATGTAGGCCGAACCGGGGCGCAAGGCCAGGGAAGGCAGGCCCGTGACGGGCGATCTATCCTCAGCCGGAGGTCCGATCGAGGATCGCGGCCGCTTCCGCGAGGCCGCGCCGGATCCGCTCCGGCACCTCCGGCGCGGTGCAGACATAGGTCGGGCTCGGGTGCGGCACCCGGATCACCGGAAGGTCGGGGCGGAGCGCCGCGAGGGCGGGCGCGGCCTCGCCGGCGAAGCGGCCGGCCAGCACCGCCACGGCGAGGCGCGGCAGCAGGTCGAGGAGCGGGGCCAGATAGGGCGCGGCCGCCGCCACCTCCGCCCGGCGGGGCGCCCGGTTGCGGGCGCCCTCGGCGTGGATGAGCCAGGGGACCGCGTTCCAGATCAGCGTGTCGGCCCGGCTGAGCCCGGCCTCGGCGAGGAAGCGGAACAGGTTCGCGGCCGTGCCGTTCGCGCTGTCGCGGGTGACGAAGCCGGTGCGCAGGACCGCCGGGCCGGGGGTCTCGAGGAGGAGGAGCATCCGCGCGCCGACGCCGCCGTCCAGGGGGTCGGGCGCCGGGACCGGGGCGCCGCGCTCGGCCGCGACGCGCGCCGCCAGCGCCCGGATCGGTGCGATGTGGGGGCTGTCGATCAGGGCGCGGCGGGCCGCGAGGGCTTCCGGATCGGCCAGCGCCTTCGGCGCCCGCGGCTCAGCCGGCATCGAGGCCGGGGATCGTGAGGCCGAGGCGGCCTGAGCGGCGGAAGCGCTCGGTGCCCTCCTCCCGGGCGAGGCGCGCGTCGAGGCCGGCCACGCCGCCGAACTGGAAGCCGATCTGGCTGGCATAGGCCGCGCAGGCGGCGCGCTTCCGGGCCTGGGCCTCCGGGGCGAGGCGCATCGCCGGCTCGGCGAGGTCGGCGAACAGGTCGGCGAGGGGCGCCTTCGGGGCGGCCTCCCGCACCGTATAGGGAAAGTCGCGCCACCACAGGATCGGCTGCGCCGGCGCGAGGCTGCGCAGCGCCCGCACGGTCTGGACGTGATCGACGTGCCCGCCGATCGCCTGCGGAGCCAGGAGGAGATCGGGACTCCCCGCGGCGATCAGCCCCGCAATGGCCGGTGCCAGCTCGGCCGCGACGCCGTCGTCGGCGCGCGTGTCGGCGAAGAGCTCCGGCGCCGAGCCGTAGCCCCGGTGCGGCGCCTCCCGGAACGGCAGGTGGACGGGCGGCGCGATGCCGAGCGCCGCGGCAGCCCGGACATCCTCGTCCCGGCGCAGGGCCATGTAGTCGACCTCCGGTCCCAGACCCTTGTCGAGCTGGCAGGCGAGCGCGAAGCCCCTCGGCTCGGCGACGCTGCCGGTGAACAGGGTCGCCATCACCACGCGCCAGCCAGCTTGCGCGAGGCTTGCCAGGAGGCCGCCGCACGAGAAGGCCGCGTCGTCGAGATGGGGGGAGAGGGCGAGCGCGGTGGGCATGGTCCGGGGTGCGACGGTCTCGATGGGTTCCAACCCGCGCGCTCAGAGCAAGTGCGGCTCGGCGCGGAAGCGACACGTCGGATCGTGGGGCAGATCCGGCGAGAAGCCGGTGGCCGGCCGCTCGCCGCGCACGCGGGCGTAGACGTCCATGATCTGCCGCCCGACCGCGTGCCACGAGTAGACGCGGCGGCACTCCTCCAAGCCGGCCGTCGCGATGCGGCGGCGCAGATCCGCGTCCGCGATGACCCGGGTGAGCGCGGCGGCCAGCGCCGGGACGTCGCCCGGGTTCACCAGCAGCCCGTTCTCCCCGTCGCGCAGGCAGTCCGAGACGCCGACCGCGTGGCACGAGACGGTGGCGAGCCCGGCCGCGAGCGCCTCCAGGATCGTGTTGGAGAAGCCCTCCGCGTAGGTCGGCGAGACGAACACGTCGGCGCGGCGGTAGAGGTCGGGCACGGTGGCGTACTCGGCGTAGCCCGTGAAGGCGATCTCCCGCTCCGAGAAGGCGCGCTCGGCGGCGAGCGCCTTGGCCGGGTCCACGTCGGGCCCGATCCCCGAGATGGTGGCGGCGAACGGCGTGCCCTGCGCGCGCAGGATCGCCAGGGCCTCGATGAAGTCGAGCACGCCTTTCCGGCGGTCGACCCGGCCGTGGTAGAACAGCCGCACCGGGCCCGGATGGGGCGCGGGCAGCCCGTCGGGCGTGCCCTGCGCGAACCGGTCGGTGTCGACCGCGCCGGGCACGATGGTGAAGCGGGCGGGGTCCGACCCGAGCCGCTCGCAGACCTCGTCCACGAAGGAGGCGCCGCCGATCAGCAGCGCGTTGGCGTGGGCCAGCACCTCGCACATGGCGACCCGGTGGGTCTCGCAGCAGGAGCCGACCCAGTGGCCGTCGCCGCCCTGGATCGAGACGACGCTCGGCACGCCGAGTTCGCGCGCGGCGAGCAGCACCGCCCAGCCGGTCGGGTAACCGTATTGCGCGTGCAGGATGTCGAAGGGTTGTCGGGCGTGCTCGCGGCAGATCGCGTCCACCATCGCGGCGATGTCGCGCTCGAAGTCGCCCGACGCCTGCTCGCCGAGCTGCTCCAGGCCGATCACCCGAACGCCCGGCACCGGCGGGGGCGGCCCGCCCCCGTAGACCCGGGTGCCGAAGGCGTCGCCCCGGTACTGCGAGATCATCGTGACGTCGTGGCCGGCGCCGACCAGCTCGCGCAGCAGGTTCTGCGCGTAGACGCTCATGCCCGATATCGCCGGGAAATAGCGGCGGCTGAGGAAGAGGATTCTCATCGCGCCGCACCTTCGCATCGACCGGGCGAGGCGCCGAGGCGCCCCCTCCCCCGTGCCCGATCCTCGCCTCGCCGCGGTTCGGCTCTCACTGCCATTGCCGCCGCGTCTCCTGCTCGCCGGCCAGGACCGGGCCGGAGCGCCGACAGCCGCGGAGATAGTCCAGCGCCTGCGGGATCATCACGTCGGCCCGGTGGCTCTCGCGGGACAGCTCGACGCAGATCAGCTTGCCGAAGCCGACCGCCTCCAGGGCCTCCAGGACACCCGGCACGTCCATGTCGCCCTCGCCGAACGGCAGGTGGATGTGGCTGCCGCGCTTCATGTCCTCGATCGCCACGGTGCCGATCCGGTCGGCGAATTCCCGCACGGCGGCCGCCGGCTCGCGCTCGCCCGTGACGAGGCAGTGGCCGGTGTCGAGGGCGAGCTTCAAGCCCGGCACGGAGAGGGAAGCGTAGTCGTCGAGCGTCTCGATCAGCATGCCGGGCTCGGGCTCCAGGCAGGGCACGACACCGGCCTCGGCGGCGAACGAGGCGACCTCGTGCAGCCCCTCCTCCAGCCAGCGCCGGGCCTCGCCGGGATCGACGCCGGGCTTCGGAACGCCGGCCCAGAACGAGACCGCCTCGGCGGAGAGCATGGCGCCGATCTCGATCGCCCGCTTGAGGAAGCCGACCCGCCGGGCGCGGCCCGCGGCGTCGGCGGTCACCAGCGTCGGCTCGTGCTTGGCGGACGGATCGAGGAGGAAGCGGGCGCCCGTCTCGATGACGCAGGTCAGCTCCAGCTTCTCCAGCAGGCTCGCCACCCGGCCGGCTTCCGCCGCCCAGGTGTCGGCGAAGGGGTCGAGGTGGTGGATGTCGAGGGTGAGCGCCACGCCGTCGTAGCCCGCCGCCTTGATCAGGTGGATCGCGTCGTCGAGGCGGTGGTTGGCCGCGCCGTTGGTGTTGTAGGCGAACCGGAGCGTCACGCCGCCCTCCCCTTCCGCTGGGCGAGGCGGAATGGCGCGTGGTGCGATTCCGGCTCGCGGTAGAGCGGATAGTGCCGCCCGACGATCCGCTCGGCCAGGGCCACGTCGAACAGCGGCTGGCCGCCGAACCGCTCCAGGGCTTCAGGGGTCAGACGCACCGGCCGCAGGGTCTCGCTCTCGGTGCCGAACTGGATCAGCGGATGGTCGCGGTCGATGAGCTTCCTCGTGTTGCGCTCGCCGATCCGGTAGTAGCTCATGGTCTCGACCTCGAGCCCCGGCACGATCGCCTTCACGACGCCGACCCCGCCGCCCGGCGGTGTGCAGTCGACGTAGAGCACGTCGAACCCGGCTTCGAGCAGCCGGTCGCAGGCGATCTTCCCCCGGGCGTGGCCGTCGGCGGCCGGAGTGGAAGGCAACTCCGTGAATCGCTTCGTGCTGCGCTCGGAATAGACCGTGTCGGCCAGCACGCCGCGCAGGTCGGCCGCCGGCATCTCGATCCATTCGAGCATGGCCTGGAGTGCGCGGCTCTCCTCGAGGTCCAGGCTGGGCAGCGCCTTCTGGATGAAGGCGTCGACGTAGCCGGGCGGCGTCACCGTGGCGGCCATGTCGAGGGGACCGTGCCCGAAGGTCTTGCGCACCCGCGCGGCCTGGAACTCCAGCAGCGCCTTGCGGAGCGCCCGCTCCCGGTCCGGGTCGCAGGCCTCGCCGCAGGCCGAGAGGGCGATCGGCGCCGGGGTGCGCGCCGGATCCTCGTCGTAGCCGACGACGTAGAGGTTGGTCAGCCCGAACTGGTCGGTAGCGAATTTCGGCAGCGCCCGGATGCCCAGCGCCTTCAGCCGGGCCAGCATGGCGGCGTTCTCCGGGCCGATGCCGTCGAGGTCGAGCATCACGCCCTGGTCGAGGGCCCGGAACAGCAGGCCGTTGCCGTCCCGCTGGAGCAGCTCCAGCACGCCGTGGCCCAGCGCGAAGGGCACGTCGGGCCCGGCGCCGAGGCCGTTGGTGATCAGGTTGGTGAAGGGTTTGTAGCCCTCCGACAGCTCGAAATAGTCGGTGGCGGCGACGTCGAGCGGCATCAGGACGATCTCGCCGGTGGCGTGGCGGATCGCGGGCGTCCACTCGAGCACCGTGTCGCGGCCGACCGGGGACCCGGCGGGCAGGCACAGGGTCAGCGGGTCGGCGACCGACTTGGCGCCGTAGACGCGGGCGAGATCGGTATAGCTCGCCCGCTCCTTCGCGCGGGGCAGCACCGCGAGCGAGGGCATCAGGTTCTCGGCGATCTCCGCCACGGCGCCGATCAGCGCCTCGTCGTCGGTGGCGCCGTAGCCGATCCCAGACGGCATCGCGCCCACGAAGAACGGGTCGTCGAGGAACAGGGCCACGAACCAGACCGGGATGCCGGTGCGATCGAGCGGTGCCAGCGGGAAGCCGACGACGCGCCCCTCCGGCAGCACGTCGAGATAGGCCTTGACCGGGTCGGGCAGGGTCTCGGGCAGGCCCTCGATCGGCCGCTTGGCGCCGAAACGGTAGGGGCGCGGCGCCTTGATCCGCTCGTGGCGGGCGCGGTCGTCCTGGTCGTGGAAGGCGTCTGCGTTGGTCACGTCGTGTTCCCGTCTTCCTCGAACCGTGCGCCGTGCCGTCGTCCCATTCACGCACCTCATCCCGAGGTGCCGTAGCGCAGCGGAGGCCTCGAAGGAGGGTTCCAGACGGCGCTGCGATCCCTGGAGCCCTCCTTCGAGGCCCGCTGGCGCGGGCACCTCAGGATGAGGGCGCGGGTGGGATGGATGGGATCGGGGCTCGGCGCTGTGTGATCCTGGCCTGTGCTCGCTACCCCTGCCCGTAGGCGCGGGCGACGAGCCGCATCGTGTGAAGGTCCCGGGACGCCGCGTACGCGGCCCGCTCCTCGGGCCGGCGCAGCGCCGAGCCGAAGGCGCGCACCTGCTCGGTGAAGGGCGAGCTGTCGGCGTCGAAGGCGAGCGGTTCCGCGCGCCCGCTGGCGCCGTCGACGAAGGTCAGCGAGCCGCCGGCCGTCTGGCCCATCGTGTTCTCGGCGACGAGCAGACCCTTCGTGCCGACCACCTCCAGGCGGCGGCGGGGCAGCGCGTCGGGACAATTGTAGGCGACGTGCAGGCTCGCCAGTGCGCCGCTCCGCGTGCGCCCGATCAACAGGGCGCCGTCGTCGACGGCGTAATCCTGGGCCTTGGTCTGGGTCAGGGCCGCGAGGTCGGCGATCGGCTCGCCGAGCAGGTAGTCCACGAGATCGAGCCCGTGCGGGGCGAGGTCCATCAGGGCGCCGCCGCCGGCCTGGGCGGCGTCGATCCGCCAGTTCGGCTGGCCGGCCTCCGACCAGTCGCGCCCGAGCCAGCAGGCATAGACGATCCGCACCGCCGTCACGGTGCCGAGCCGCCCGGCCTCGACCTGCCCGCGGATCGTCCGGTGGGCCGGGTGGTGCCGCTGGTCGAAGGCCGTGCCGTAGAAGATTTTCTGCGACTCGACGGCGTGCGCGATGGCCTCGGCATCCGCCAGCGTCGCCGCCATGGGCTTCTCGCACAGGATCGCCTTGCCGGCGGCGGCCAGCGCCTCGACGGCGCCGCGGTGCAGGTGGTTCGGCGTCGCCACGTAGACCGCCTCGACCGCGGGCTCGGCGATGAGGCCGGCGAGGTCGGCGTAGCCCCGGGCACCCGCCGCCTCGGCCGCGGCGCGGCAATCCGGGTTCGGATCGCAGACCGCGACCAAGCGGTGTCCGGCGGCGCGGATGCCAGGCTCCATGTAGTCGCGGGCGACCCAGCCGTAGCCGACGATGCCCCAGCCGACCGCGTCCATCACCACCGCTCCGGCAGGTCGACGAACTCGCGCACCCGGACGCGCTGCGTCTCCGGCGCGTCGAGGCCGGCCTCGAAGGTCAGGTGCTCGGGGCCGGGGGAGTGGAGCGGGTAGGTGGCGCGGGGGGCGTACTCCGCCTCGTAGCGCTCCGAGGGCCAGCGGATGACGTAGCCGTCGCCCTCGGCGGCGTAGAGCGGGTTGAGCCGCAGCACGGTGCCGGGCTTCGGCAGGGTCAGGCCGTCGACCAGGGCGCGCGGCGCCGGTCGCATCCCGGGACCGCACACCACCGAGAACGCCTCGCAGCTTCGCAGGGCGGCGGGGTCCTGCGGGCCCGGCGCCCGCGCCTCGACCAGCGCCCGGGTCAGCTCCGCGTCGTCGTAGACCAGGGCGTCGGGGAAGAACTCGGCGATCTCCTCGGCCGTCACCGCGCGTCCGGCCGAGAAGCCCGGGCAGTCGCGGTTGTGGATGTGGCTCAGCGCCAGCCAGCCGTCGTCGCCGGCGTTCTGGCGGAGGTTCTCGAGGAGCGCCGCCTTGTCGTCGAGGAAGTAGAAGGCGTCGTTGCAGACGACGAGGTCGACCGGCGCCCCAGGGATCGGCCAGTGGGGCGAGCCGGCGTCGAAGCAGACGAGCTGCGCCTTCTCGGCCACGACCCAGTGGCGCGCGACCCAGAGCTTGGCGAAGACCACGTCGGCGCCGGCGACCTTGCAGCCGCGCCGCTGCAACTCGCGCAGGTAGTGGCCGATGCCGCAGGCGAACTCGAAGACGCAGACGGGCTCGTTCCAGTGCGCCTCCAGCAGCGACAGGCCGGCCAGGAAGGTCGGGTCGCTCCAGCGGTGCAGGAAGTAGTCGCCGACGCGGCCCCAGCCGAGGAGCTCGACCGCCTCGCGGAGGGTCGCCTCGCGGCGCGTCTTGATCAGGCGGATGATCCCGGCGGGATCGGCCGGCGGCCCGTTCCACCAATCATCCTGATCGACCAGCAGCGCGGCCAGCGCCTCGTCGGGCTCGCCGGCGTCGAGATGGGCGAGCACCCGCTCCACCAGGGCCGCGCGGTTGATCCGCAGGTACGGAATGCCGTCGATCACGGGCCAGCGCGCGCCGGTCTCCGCATCGCGCAGGGCGTGCGGGCCGTCGGCCTTCAGCGGGTTGCCGGTGTCCGGCGATCTGAGTTCGAACGGGATCATGGTTCTCGGAGCCGCCCGGGCAGATGGGCGACCGGGTCCGGCGATCAAGGGATGCGCATGTCGGCGAGGACACGATCGTGGAAGCCCTTCACCGGGCCGGCATGGACCAGCTCCCACTCGTCGAGCACCATCCCCATCGTGGTCGAGGCCCCGCGCAGGTGCTGGGCGATCTGGAGGACGCGGTCGATGCAGTCGGCCGCGTGGAAGGCCCGGCCCTCGGCGGTGGCGTCGTCGGGCAGGATCGCGCGGGCGCGCTCGACTTGGGCCCGCAGGGGTTCGTCGATCTCGGCGAGCGCCCAGGCAGTGGTGGTCGCCATGATCGGCCCGAGATGGTCGCCGAGCAGCATCTCGCCGGTGAAGCCGGCATCCGGCATGGCGGCATTGTGGAAGTGGTGGGCCATCGCGGCCAGGAACACGGTGCCGGGATCGGCCCGGTAGAACGGGCTGAGGCAGACCCCGTAGACCGCCACGATCAGGCAGTGCTCGGCGTGGTTCTCCGGCGGCTCCAGCAGGATCCGGGCGCGGCCGGGACAGGTCACGCCCGCCCGCGGCTGCTGCGCCAGGGCGCCGACGAAGCCCGGCAGCGGCCCGGGCCGGCCGGCCGGACGCGGCGCGAGCCGCGCGCGCAGGCGGTCGCGGAGGTCCGGATCGAGCTCTCCGGTGACGGCGTCGAACCCCGCCACCAGCACCGCGGAGGCGGCCTCGTCCGAGAGCCCCGCCGCTGTCAGAAAGGCCGCGTCGAGATCGCAGAGGCGCGTCGCCGCCAGCGTGACGGCCGCGATGTCGAGGGCGACGTCGTCCGGCGTGGCGCCGCCGGTCAGCAGCCCCCAGCCCTGCGCGAACAGCCGCTCGGCGATCGAGCCCGTACGGCCCGCGGAGCGGACGCGCTTGAGGTCGTTCATCTCGACCAGAAGGTCGCGCAGCGCTTCCGGCGCGGCGGCGCCGGAACGGGGCGGCTCAGTCTCGCTTGGCATCGTCTCGTTCCGAAAAGCCGCCCCCTGGTTCTGACGAAGCCTAGTGCACGCCCAGCCAGTCGCGGAGCATCTGCTCCTGCTTGCCGAAGGCGTGCTCCGGACCGTGGCCGTTCTTGACCATCGGCGCCTTGAAGAAGGTCGAGAGCTGCTCCTGCACGCCGCCGTCGCCGCGCTTGCTCGCGAGATCGAGGACGCGGGCGATCTCGATGACGAGCGGCGCGGCCAGGATCGAGTCCTTGCAGAGGAAGTTGACCTTGATCTGCATCCGCTGGCCCATGAAGCCGGTGACGTCGATGTTGTCCCAGGCCTCCTTGTCGTCGCCGCGCGGCCGGTAATAGTGGATGTGCACGAGGTGGTCCTCGACCGGGTAGCCGAGGATCGAGTCGAGCACCGTGCCCTTGGTGTTGAGCTTCGACTGCAGCGAGTTCGGATCGTTCAAGGCGAGGCCGTCGCGGTTGCCCAGGATGTTCGTCGAGAACCAGCCGTCGACGTGGAGGGCGCGCGCCTTGAAGGCGGGGGCCAGCACCGTCTTCATCATGGTCTGGCCGGTCTTGCCGTCCTTGCCGGCCACCGGGACGTTCAGCTCCTTGGCGAGGTCGAGGAGCGCCGGGACGTCGGCGGCGACGCTCGGGGTGAAGTTGGCGTAGGGGATGCCGCTCTTGATCGCCGCGTAGGCGTAAAGCATCGCCGGCGAGATCGCCTCGTCGCTCGAATCCAGGCCCTTCTCGAAGGCGGCGGTGGAGTTCAGGGTCGGGTCGCTGAGGTCGGGCCAGCGCTCCGTGGAGGCGAGGTTCACCACGACCACGTCGTCGAGGTTGCTCTCCTTCTGGAAGCGTCGGAGATCGTTGGCGATCACCGAGACCGCCTCGCGGTGGTCCTTGGCGACGATCCGGTTCTGACCGTCGATGTTCTTGCAGAACTTCGCGCTGCCGACCGCCGGCCAGGGCGTGATGCCCTTCAGGACCTGGGCGCCGTTCTCGATGTCGTCCTTCGAGAGCACGCCGTGCCCGCTCGCCGCGGAGGCGAGGTCGTCGCCGTTCAGGTCCCAGCCCCCGAAGACGAGGTCCTTGTAGTCGGCCATGCCGGCCACGGAGAGACCGGCGAGCGGCAGCCCGTCGAGACGGTTGGAGCCGGATTTGATCATCTCGATGCCGGCGATGGCGGTGGTGGCGACGGCGCCTCCCATGCCAACGAAGGCGACACCGACGCGGCGACCGGACTGCATGCTCATCGGAAACTGATGTCCTTGTGCGGACGCGGGTGGCGTCTTGAAGGGTCCGTCCTGGGACGGAAATTCACCCCCCCGGGGCCGTACCTAACTGGCTCGGCGGTGCTCCGTTCCAACCCGAATGCGACAACATCGCCCCGCCGTCGTCCCGCGCGCGGCCGATCGGCCGCCGGTCGGCGGCGTTAACGGGGCCCTAAGCGGGAGAGTTAACCCTTCCTTGACCGTGCCACGCTTGGATCACGGGGCCGTCCCATTCTGGTCACGGCCGGCGTCGATAGGGCCGCCGCTTCCAGAAAAAACCCGGCCGTCAGAGCCGGGCGGACGCAAGGACCGATCTAGAAGAGGACCGATGATGGGGGTTTTCCCGGAGCCGGCGCGTTGCGCCGACGACGTGAACCGACTCGTGCCGCAGACCCTGACCGGCACGGGGCATTCCGAGGATGAAGCCGTGGCGTGGCTGCCGCGGGCCGGGCGCGACGCAGGGCGCCGGTCACTTCGCCGCACCGGCCTCGGCCGGATCTCCGGGACGCTGGCCCTCGGGCTCGTCGCCGGGTTCGGCCTGCCGCAGGCCGCCTTCGCGCCCGCCTACTTCGCGCCGGCCGCTCAGGCCCACGACCGGGTCGACATCAGCCCGCGCGCCGCTCAGGAACTCGCTCAACGCGCGTTCGAGCCCGCGGTTCCCGCCGAGGCGCCCGCGGCATCGGCAGACGCACCGGCGAAGGATGCCTGGAACGGCCTGCCCCTGCCGGAGCAGGAGCCCGCCACCACGGCCCTGATCCAGGACGACCTCGCGGCCCTGCCGCGGGTGACGCAGGAGCAGGACGCGGTCAAGTTCGGCGAGCGCAGCGTGCCGCGCAAGGTGGTCGACACGATCGTCAAGGCCTCCGACGAGGCCGGCGTCGATCCCGTCTACATGATGGCGCTGGCCGACAAGGAATCGAGCTTCGACACCGCGGCGAAGGCCGCGACCTCCTCGGCGCAGGGCCTGTTCCAGTTCGTCGCCCGAACCTGGCTGGAGATGATCCGCGATTACGGTGCGCGCTACGGGCTCGCCGAGGAAGCCGCCGCAGTGAAGGGCCGGGGCGCCGCGATCACCGTGACGGGCAGCATGCGCGCCCGGGTGCTCGGCCTGCGCAACGACCCGCGCGTCGCCGCCCTGATGGCGGCCGAGCTGATCAAGCGCGACCGTGACCGGATCGAGGCCCGGGTCGGGCGCGCGCTCACCACGACCGAGCTGTACCTCGCCCATTTCCTCGGCACCGCGAGCGCCGGGCGCTTCCTGTCGCTCTCTTCCGAGAAGCCCGACGAGGTCGCCGGCCGCGAGTTCCGCACCGCGGCGCGGGCCAATCGCGGCCTGTTCACCGAGAAGACGGGCGGCAAGCGCCGCAGCCTGACCGTGTCCGAGCTGCACGACCGGATCGACGGCATGATCGACCGGCGGCTGACCCGCTATCAGGGCGTGGCGGCGGTCGCCGAGGCGCTCGACAGGGCGCCGGCTCAGAGCGACGTCGCCGCCACCGAGGAGACGGTTCCGGTGGCCGGCAACCGCCGCGTCGAGGTGACGGAGGCGCTGCCGCCGGACGGCGTGTGAGAACCGGATCG
This sequence comes from Methylobacterium sp. 275MFSha3.1, assembly GCF_900108435.1. Classification (NCBI taxonomy): domain Bacteria; kingdom Pseudomonadati; phylum Pseudomonadota; class Alphaproteobacteria; order Hyphomicrobiales; family Methylobacteriaceae; genus Methylobacterium; species Methylobacterium sp. 275MFSha3.1. Next base: position 97,817 of record NZ_FNWP01000008.1, read on the forward strand.
CGGCGCCGGCCTGCCTGAGCGGGCCGGCTCGCAGCATCGACCCGCCGGATCCGCCGGCCGGGCGGCTCTCCCGGCCGCGGCCGCCGAGGAAGACTCCCGCGCCGGGCCGCCGAGAAAGTCTCCCGCGCCAGCCCGCGGCCGTCCGCGGCGTTCCGAAACGCCGGGGCGGGTCGGGCGCGGCGCAGCGAGGCCGGAAGCGGCTTTCGCCCGACCGTGGAGCGGCCTCAAAGCTCGGCTTTTAAGGCACTGTTAACCATAGCAAGACCAATCCTGTCGGCAGACTACTTCTCTTAGAGATGCTTGGCGCCGATGCCCCGCTACTTCATCGACCTGCACGACGGCTCCCAGCCGATCCACGATGAGGTCGGATTCGACCTGCCGGACCTTCCGGCGGCCCGCGCCAAGGTCACCCGGATCATGTCGGCGATCGCCCGCGACATGCTGCCGGAGGTCGAGCGCCAGGATTACGTGGCCTGCGTCCGCGACGGCGTCGGCAAGGTGGTCTACCGGGCGCGCCTGTCCCTCGCTGCCGAGATGGTGGAGTGAGCCGGCGCGCTCCGGCCGCCTGATGCGTCCCTGCAGGCGTCGCTGAGCGACGTCCCTGAGACGGCGCCGAAACCGCCCTGAGGCTCCCCGCCGCGCCGCGGCAGTGCTTGACCGGTCCCCGGTTCCGGCCATCTCGGACCCATGAAACGGCGCAGCCTGCTCACGGTCGCGAGTGCGGCCACGGTCATGACGCTCGGCGGCGTCGGCTACGCCGCGCACCGGCGCGGACGGAACCCGTACTACCGCGGCCCGACCTCCGACCATTTCGACGGGTTGCGGTTCTTCCTGCCCGGTCAGTCCACCGACAAGGCGCTCCCCGACGTGCTGCGCTGGCAGGCCAAGCGGCAGCGCGAGCCCTGGCCCAAGAGCTTCCCCAGCCCCTACCCGGCCGACCGGCCGCCCGAGCGCGTCGAGGGCCTGCGGGTCGTGCTGATCGGCCACGCGAGTCACCTCGTTCAGGTCGCCGGCCGGAACATCCTGATCGACCCGGTCTTCGCCAAGCGCGCGAGCCCGGTCCGCTTCGCCGGGCCGAAGCGCGTCAACCCGCCGGGCATCGCCTTCGCCGACCTGCCCCCGATCGACGCGGTCCTGATCACCCACAATCACTACGACCATCTCGACGGACCGAGCCTCGCCCGGCTCTGGCAAGCGCACCAGCCGCTGATCGTGGCGCCGCTCGGCAACGACACGATCCTGCGCGGCTACGACGACACGATGCATGTCGAGACCCGCGACTGGGGACAGTCGGTCGATCTCGGCGACGGGCTGCAGGTCCACCTGACGCCCGCGAACCACTGGTCGGCCCGGGGCGTCAACGACCGGCGCATGGCGCTGTGGTGCGCCTTCGTGATCACCTCGCCCCGCGGCGTGCACTACCATGTCGGCGACACCGGTTTCGGCGACGGCGCCCTCTTCTCCGACGTGCGGGCGCGCTTCGGGCCGCCGCGCCTCGCGACGCTGCCGATCGGCGCCTACGAGCCGCGCTGGTTCATGCAGGCGCAGCACGTCGACCCGGCCGAGGCGGTGAAGGTCTTCGGCCTGCTCGGCGCCGAGCAGGCGCTGGGCCACCACTGGGGCACGTTCCAGCTCACGGACGAGGGCGTCGAGCGGCCCGCCGAGGCGCTGGCGGCGGCCCTCGGCGGAGCCGGCATCCCGGCCGAGCGCTTCGTCGCCCTGAGGCCCGGCCAGGTCTGGGAGGCCTGACCCCCGGGCTGTCCGGGGAACGCCGGCGGCCATTGGGCACGATGCGTGCATCATTCTGTATGCAGCATGGGGTGGAGGCCCGGGCCGCGCCGCCGCGCGCCCGAGGGCGGGTGCCGTTCCGTGCGGCGCCCGCGCCTTCAGCCGAGAGACACGATGAACCCGATCAAGCCGACACGCCGATCCCTGATGGCCGGGGGCGTCGCCCTGGCGGCGCTGGGGGCGGCGGGCCGCGCCGGCGCGCAGGGCGCGGCCCCCGGCACCCTGACCTACGGCATCTCCATGACCGACCTGCCGCTCACGACCGGCCAGCCGGACCGGGGCGCGGGTGGCTACCAGTTCACCGGACTGACCCTCTACGATCCCCTGGTCGCCTGGGAACTCGACGTCGCCGACCGGCCGGGCAAGATGGTGCCCGGCCTCGCCACCGCCTGGGAGGCCGACCCGGCCGACCCCAAGGTCTGGACCTTCCACCTGCGGGAGGGCGTGGCCTTCCACGACGGGTCGGCCTTCGATGCCGACGCGGTGATCTGGAACTTCGACAAGGTGCTGAACAAGGAGGCGCCGCATTTCGACCAGCGGCAGGCGTCCCAGGTCCGCCCGCGCCTGCCCGGCGTCGCGAGCTACCGGAAGGTCGACGCCAAGACCGTCCAGGTCGTCACCAAGACGCCCGACAGCCTGTTCCCCTACCAGATGCTCTGGTTCCTGATCTCGTCGCCGGCGCAGTACGAGAAGGTCGGGAAGGACTGGACGAAGTTCGCCTTCGAGCCCTCGGGGACCGGGCCGTTCCGGATGGGGCAGCTGGTGCCGCGGGTGCGCCTCGAGCTGCTGCCGAACACCGGCTACTGGAACCCGAAGCGGGTCCCGAAGCTCGCGAAGCTGACCCTCGCCTGCGTACCCGAGGACCTCGCCCGGGTGAACGCGCTCCTGTCCGGCAGCGTCGACCTGATCGAGACGCCCGCGCCCGACGCGGTGCCGCGCCTGAAGGCCGCCGGCATGCGGGTCGTGGGCAACGAGACGCCCCATGTCTGGAACTACCACCTGTCGATGGTGGAGGGCTCGCCCTGGCGCGACCTGCGCCTGCGCAAGGCAGCCAACCTCGCCATCGACCGCGCGGGCGTCGTCGAGCTGATGGGCGGCCTCGCCCAGCCCGCCGTCGGTCAGGTCCAGGAATCGAGCCCGTGGTTCGGCAAGCCGGGCTTCAAGATCCGGACCGACGTCGAGGCGGCGCGCAAGCTCGTCGAGGAGGCCGGCTACTCGGTGAAGAACCCCGTGAAGGCCACGGTCCTGATCCCGACCGGCGGCACCGGGCAGATGCTGTCGCTGCCGATCAACGAGTTCGTCCAGCAGAGCTGGGCCGAGGTCGGCATCCAGGTGGCGTTCAAGACCGTCGAGTTGGAGGTGGCCTACACGGCGTGGCGCCAGGGCGCCGCGGATCCGAGCCTCAAGGGCGTCAGCGCCGGCAACATCGCCTACGTCACCTCCGACCCGTTCTACGCGATCCTGCGCTTCTACGATTCGCGGCAGATCGCGCCGAACGGCGTGAACTGGAGCCACTACCGCAATCCCGAGGTCGACGCCCTCTGCGACAAGGTGAAGGCGAGCCTCGACGTGGCCGAGCAGAACCGGCTGCTCGCGCGCATCCACGAAATCGTCGTCGACGATGCCGTGCAGGTCTGGGTCGTTCACGACACCAATCCGCACGCATTGTCGTCGCGGGTGAAGAACTACGTCCAGGCGCAGCACTGGTTTCAGGACCTGGCGACGCTCGCCTGATCAGCCCGGATCTGTGTCGGCTCCGGGAAGAACGGGAGAACATCGGGAACGATCGGCGCGAGGACGGGTTGGAGTCCGAACGCACGAAGGAGAGTCCATGAAGACCCTGCTTGCCGGCGCCGTCCTGGCCGCCTCCCTGACGAGCGTCGTCCCCGCTGCGGCGCAGCGAATCGATATCGGTCCCGACGGGCCGAGTGTCGACCTGCGCTCCCGCGCCCAGCGGGATCGCGATTTCCGCCGCGAAGAGTATCGGCGCGACCGCGCCTACGACGAGGATCGTCTCTACCGACGCCAGCGGTTCGACGATGACCGCCCGGTGACGCGGCGCGGCTACGGATACTGAATCACCGCGCGAATCGCCTGTCGGCGATTGTGCGCTCTCTTCGGGGGTCGGCTCGCGCCGGCCCCTTTTTCTATGCCGCGTCTCCGAAGCGCGACCCGGGACAGCACGCAACCCACAGGGTCGAATTTCGCACTTGCGGCACGGTGAGTCGGAGACTAGGAAGATCGAGCATCAAATTTCGGGAGCATCTGGCAATGACCTCACGTTTCATCAGTGGCTTCGCGGCGGTCACCCTCGCGGTGTGCGGCCTCTCCGCTCCGGCCGCCTTCGCCAAGCCGATGAGCGGGGCGAGCGCCGTCAAGATGATCGACACCGACAACGACGGCACCGTCGACATGAAGGAAGTGGAGGCGGTGGCCTCGGCGACCTTCGACCGTCTCGAGAAGGACGCCGACGGCACCCTCGACGCCAAGGAGCTGAAGGGGCGCCTGAGCGCCTCCGGCGTGAAGCAGGCCGATCCGGACAGCGACGGCACGCTCGACAAGAAGGAGTACCTCGCGGCCGTCGGCGAGCGCTTCAAGCTGGCCGACCCGGACAACGACGGCACCCTCGACGCCAAGGAGCTGAACTCCAAGGCCGGCAAGGCTCTCCTGGCCCTCATCAAGTAAAACCGTCCGCGCGCTCCTGATGGAGCGTGGATGAGCGAGGCCTCCGCGGCGCTGACCGCGGGGGCCTTGCTGCGTTCATGGCGACCCTGAACCTTCGCCCGGACGCGCCGATCCATGGGGCCTGCACGTAAAAGTTGTGGATCGCGGCGATTGTTCTGCGGGCTCCGGCCGCTCCCGCGCGGGCGGAACATCCGACACCCCGTCCGACACCCCGTCCGGCCGCCGCGCCGGCTGCGACGCTCGACCGCTCGCCGGGCGCCATCGGAGGGAGTTGACGGTCCGCAACCTGTAGGTGCACCCTCGAGGTGGTTGAGGGACCAAGACGATGCGGAACGGCTCACCAGAGGACGACGGCAACGCGAGACGCCGCGCGAGACCGGTCGCGCTGACCGAGGGACCGCACGGCGCGGCGGCGGCGGACGGACGCGACCGGATTGCCGGGAGCCGGCCGGAGCGCGCGGACGCGGAGCCGACGGCAACGCTCGGCGATCTCGGCGACGCCCTGCTCGCGGCCTATCGGCTGGCCGAGCAGGACGGCGACGCGCTGACCGTGTCGTTGCTCGGGCAGGCGCTGCTGCGGACCGGGCGGCGCCTGGCGCGCGAGATGTCGCCCGCCGATGTCGGGATCGCCTGCCACTGAAGCGGCCGCGGTCCCGAACACTCGGGCGACTGACGGGACGACGCCGCCGCGGCCCGCCTACGCGCCCGGCGCGGCGCGGTCGAGGAAGGCGCGCAGGTAGCCGCCGACCGCCTCGGCGCGCTCGACGGCGAGCAGGTGCGCCGCCCGGGGCAGCACGACGAGTTCGGCCTGGGCGATGCCGCCGCAGATCTCCTCGGCCATGGCCGGGGGCGTCGAGGGATCGTCGCGGCCGGCGATCACCAGGGTCGGCGCGGTGATGGCTCCGAGCGCCGGACGGAGATCCATGCGCCCGATCGCCCCGCAGCACACCGCGTAGCCGGCCGAATCGCAGGCCAGGAATCGCTCGCGGACAGCCCGCACCGTCTCGGGGGCGCGCTCCGCGAAACCCGGCGTGAACCAGCGCCCCAGCGTCGCCTCGACCACGGCCGCCGTCCCCTGGGCGCGCACGGTCGCGGCGCGCTCGTCCCAGCTCTGCAGGCTCGGCAGGAAGGCCGCCGTCGCCATCAGGGTGGCGCTGAGCGCGCGTCCGGGATCGGCGCTCGCCAGCGCCTGCACGGTCATCCCGCCGAGCGAGAGGCCGACGAGATGGGCGCGTCCGATGCCGAGGGCGTCCAGAAGGCCTGCGAGATCGCCGGCCAGATCCGCGATCGCGACCGGCCGGTCGCGCGTCTCCGACCCGCCGTGGCCGCGCGTGTCGTAGCGCAGCGTCCGGTAACGCCCCGTCAGCGCGGGCACCAGCGCGTCCCACATCTCCAGGGTCGCCCCCAGCGAGTTCGAGAAAGCGACGACCGGGGCGTCCTCCGGGCCCTCGAGGTGGTAGCGGAGGCCGAGTCCTCCGACGGTGATCTGCGGCATGCGGCTCTCTCCGGTTCGGGCTCTCGAGGATGTCACGCCGCCGGGCGGCGGGGCGGAGCTGGCGGGCAACGCGGCCTCCCGGACGGATCTCAGGCGCGACCGAGGGGAATCAGGCCCCAGCCGCGTTCGTGGAGGTAGTACAGCACGGTCTTGGTCACGGTCTCGGTCGAGGCGATCGAGCCGGCGACCAGCACGCTGCCGGTGAACAGGTAGGACAGCAGCAGCGTGTCGAGGCTCCCGACGACGCGCCAGCTCACGGCCTTGGCGATCGAGCGGAGGCGGCTTTCCCCGGCCGGGGGCGCGCGCGTCCGTGCGGGCTCGGGTGCGCGGGCATCGCGGGTTGAGACGTCGTCGGCGGGCATGCGGGCTCCCTGCGGTCGATCCGAAACGCGCGCGGTGGCGCGGTCCATTATGGGGCGGCGCACCGGATGCTGCCCCGCCGGATCGCCCGGCGCGCGGATGACGATGCCGCGAGCCCCGCGCTCCGGAGGAGCGTCTTCAACATGGGTCAATGCGCCGGCGGCCGAAACGCTCGACAAGAGCGGTGCGAGCACAGCGGAGACCGGGGATGCACGAGCGTGCGATGGGCGACGCCGCGATCCGACCGGCGGAGTTCTGGGACACGGTCGGCGGCCTCGTGACCGCCAAGGTCGAGCCGGTGATCGGCCGAGCCGACAAGCAGCGTGGTCCCGTCATCGACTACCTGCGCGACCTGGAGGCCCTGGCGCGGCGCCAGTGCTCCAGCCGCGAGACGGTCCAGATCATCGCCTCGGGCCGGCGGCTCCTCGGAGACCGGAGCGAGATCGGGCCGTCGGACGGACCGTTCACCCGCGCCTGAGCCGGGTACCCGGCAGAGCCGCCCGCGCCATCCGCGACCGGACCAGATAGATCGCGGCCGCGACCGCCCAGGCCGCGCAGGTCGGCGCCACCCACTGCTGCAGGTTCGGTAGGGACCAGTCGTACAGGAACTCGGCGCCGAGATGCGCCTGAACGGCGTCCCAGCCCGCGTGCTTGAGGACGTGTTCCCGCTGCCCGGCCTCGCGGCCGTAATAGTAGGTCGAGACCACGAGCGCCGCGACGCCTTCCGGTCGGGGACTGCGCAGCAGGATCAGAACGGCCGCCATTCCGGCGGTCTCGGGGATCGCCGTCAGGGCGTGGCTCATCGCCGGGTTCGCGACCATGAAGGCGACGAGCGTTCCGAGCATGGGCGGCGCTTACACCAATCCCGGCGCGGCGTCAGCGGCACTCCGGACCCGCGCCTGCATCCCCGGCGGCCGCCGCGCGGTTGACGGTGCGGGACCGGAACAACGGAGCCGCGCATGAGCGACACCTACGACCTCGGCCGCTTCGTCGCCGCGCAGGAGGGCGTCTACGGGCGCGCCCTGGCGGAGTTGCAGGCCGGCGACAAGCGCAGCCACTGGATGTGGTTCATCTTCCCGCAGATCGCCGGGCTCGGCGCGAGCCCGATGGCGCAGCGCTACGCCATCGGGTCTCTCGCGGAGGCGCAGGCCTACGCGGCACACCCGGTGCTCGGCGCGCGCCTGCGCGCCTGCACGGCGGCCGTCAACGCCGTCGCCGGGCGCTCGGCCCACGCGATCTTCGGCTCGCCCGACGATCTGAAGTTCCGCTCCAGCGTGACGCTGTTCGCCCGCGCCGTGCCGGAGGAGCCGGTCTTCGCCGACGCGCTGGCGCGCTACTTCGCCGGCGTCCCCGACCCGCGGACGCTGGCGAAGCTCGGGACGGGCTAGGCCCTCACCGGCCCCACAGGCCGACCCGCTCGGCGCGCGCCTGCTCCTCCGCGCCCAGGAGGTCCGGCGGGGCGTCCTCGGAGGCGCGGGCGCCGCCCGCGGCCAGGATCAGCCCGGCGAGGTCGTCGCCCTCGATGCGGCAGCGGGCCGTGGCCCCGTCGGACAGGCCGGTGCAGACCACCTCGCGGCGGCGCAGGTAGCTGGCGAGCTGGCGGGCGAGATGGCCGCGCTCGCCGACCACGCCGAGGAGGCGCACGACCCGCCCGCGCAGGTTGAGGGTGCCGGTATCGATCACCTCCGGCACGCCGCGGACCTCGCCGGCCGCGACAGGTTCGGCCGCGGGCGCGGCGGCGGCCCGGGCCGGCTCGGCCCGCTCCGCCGAGGGGCGGGCCTTGCCCTTCGCGAGCTTCTCGGCGGCCCGCTGGACGAAGTCGTGGAAGATCCCGGCCGGCATCTCGCCGCCGAACATGCGGTTCATCGGGCTGTCGTCGTCGTTGCCGACCCAGATCCCGACCACGAGGTCGGGGGTCATGCCGACGAACCACGCGTCGCGGAAATCCTGGCTCGTGCCGGTCTTGCCGCCGATGATCTGGCCGGGCACCCGCGCGGCGCGGCCGGTGCCGGATTCCACCACCGCCTGCAGCGAGTCGAGCATCATGGTGCGCGGCTCCTGCGCCAGCATCGGGCCCGGGGCCGCGTCGGCGCGGACGTAGAGTGGCTGCGGCGCGGCCCCGCGGATCGCCTGGATGCCGTAGGACTGGAGCGGGGTGCGCCCGGACAGGACCGAGCCGTAGGCGCGGGTCATCTCCAGGAGGCTCACGGCGCCCGAGCCGAGGACGAGGCTCGGCACGTTGGGCAGGTCCGACTGGATCCCGAGCTTGCGGGCGGTGGCGATCACCGCCGGGATGCCGACATCCTGCCCGAGCTGGGCCGCCACGGTGTTGATCGAGAGCGCGAAGGCGGTCCGCAGGGGCACGGCCCCCCGGTAGCGGCCGTCGTCGTTCTCGGGCTGCCAGTCGCCGATCTGGACCGGGCGGTCGACCATCACGGATTCCGGCGTGTAGCCCTTCTCGTAGGCCGTCAGGTAGGCGAGGAGCTTGAACAGGGAGCCGGGCTGGCGCTTGGCCTGGACGGCGCGGTTGAACTGGCTGTCCTCGTAGTCCCGGCCGCCGACCATGGCGAGGATCGCGCCCTCCTTCGACAGCACCACCATGGCGGCCTGGCCGACCTTGCGGCGGGCGCCGTCCTTGTCGAGGCGGCGGGCCACGACGCCCTCGGCGAGGCTCTGCAGGTCGAGGTTGAGGGTCGAGCGCACCGTCATGTCGCCGTCGGTGCCGGCGAGGCGCTTCACGTCGCCCGCGATCATGTCGAGGAAGTAGTTGGTGCCGGGCGGCGCCTCGGGGGGCGATTTCAGGGTCACGCTCTGCTTGCGCGCGGCGTCGGCCTCGGCCTGCGAGATCGCGCCGGTCTCGACCATGGCCTGGAGCACCACGTCGGCGCGCTCCTTGGCGCCGCCGAGGTTGCGGGTCGGGGCGAGCTGCGAGGGCGCCCGCACCAGACCGGCCAGCATCGCCGATTCCGGCAGGTTCAGCGCCTTGGCGGGCTTGCCGAAGTAGCGCCGCGCCGCCGCGTCCGCCCCGTAGGCGCCGGCGCCGAAATACGCGGAGTCGAGGTAGCCGAGCAGGATCGCGTCCTTGCTCATGGTCGACTCGACCCGCAGCGCCAGGAAGGCTTCCTGCACCTTCCGCCAGAGCGTCTTCTCCTGGTTGAGGGAGGTCAGGCGGACATATTGCTGGGTGATGGTCGAGCCGCCCTCGCGCACGCCGCCGCCGCGGAGATTGCGCCACGCCGCCCGGACGAGGCCGCGCAGGTCGATGCCCCAGTGGCTGTAGAAGCGGCGGTCCTCGATCGCCACGATCGCCTGGGCGAGGTGCGGCGGCAGGTCGGCCGCGGTGAGCTTCTGGCCGCGGAAGCTGCCGCGGGTGGCGAAGACCCGGCCGTCGTCGGCCTCGACGGTGATCGCCCGCTGGCCAGTCTCGACCACGGCGCCGCCCAGCGGCGGCAGGCTCACGAAGGCCGCGAACAGGTAGATCGCCAGCGCCAGGGCCGGCAGCAGGACCACCAGGGCGGCGGCGAGCAGGGCCGGGTGCCGGCGGCCGAGGATCGGCCGGGAACGCCGGTTCAGGGCGCGCGCGTCCGTCTCGGCGACGGCGGGCGGGCGCTCCGCCGGTGCCCGTCGCGCCCGCGCCGCGCGCTCCGCCGCGCGGGCCGACAGGGCCCGGCCGGTCCGCGCGAGGCCGAGCCCGGCCGCGGCGAGGAGGGTCCGGAGATGGCGCGCGAGGTCGCGCGCGGCCCGCCCGGCCTCCCGGGCGGCGAGCCGCGGGTCCGGGGCGTCGGCGGCGGGGTCCGGCTTCGGCGGTTTCGGCCCGTCGGCCGGGGCGCGTTCCGGCGCGTCGGGCGTCATCGTGGTGCGTGTTCCGGGACCGGCCGATCCGGCCGACCGAGCCTTCTAAGCCGCATCCGTCGCGGTGTCCCGCAGCCGTTGGGTCGCGGGACGGGCGGCGCGTCGATCGCGCCGCCACCGTGTGGATCGGGCCACGGGGCCCGATCCGGTCCCGGCCGGCTCACCGGCCGAGCGGCGCTCCCGGACCGACGGCCCCGTGCTGGGCGCGCAGCTTGAAGGCCAGGATCAGCAGGAGGATGCCGAAGGCGAAGGTGTAGGAGCCGATCCACCACGTCAGCACCAGGGCCGACATGCCCGGGTTGATGAGCAGCGCGAGGCCGAACAGGATCGACACGACGCCGCCGAGGCCCAGCCACCAGCGCCCGTAATGGAGGTGCAGGCGGAAGGCGGCGGCGATCATCAGGCCGCCGGTGACCAGCGCCCACGCGGCGAGCAGCAGCACGAACGCCCAGACGGCCGCGGCCGGCACCAGCACCGCGGCGACGCCCACCACGATGTCGACGAGGCCCTCGACCAGCATGAAGCCCCAGCGCTCGTGGCGCTGCGCGGCCCGGACCGCGCCGACGACGGCGACGACGCCGTCGACGAGCATGTAGGCGGCGAAGAACAGGACCAGGGACAGCACGAAGGCGCCCGGCGCGATGAACGCGATCGCCCCGAACAGGACCGCGATGACGCCGCGCAGGGCGACGAGCCACCAGTTCCGCGCCAGGGCCGCACTCATGGCGTCGAGGCGCGCCGCGCCGACGAGCGGGATGCCGGAGGGGGTGGTCGCGGGGCCGGAACCGGGGCGGTTCGACGTCGGGGATGGGCTGCTGGTCATGGCAAACTCCTGGGCCTTGAGGCCGGGAACGGCAAAGGTTCCGGGCGCAGAACGCCGCAGTGCGGCATGCGTTCCTAGGCGGGCTGATCCGCGCGTGGAACCTTGGGCCTGCGGCCGGCTTTTGCTGCCTGAGGCGGGCGATGCGACAAGCCCGGTCACCCCCGGGGTGGCCGGCCCATCGGGCGACGACTTTCCATGTTCGACGATCAGCGGCACCTCTCCGAGGACGAGGCGCGCCCGCGGCCGGCCGACGGCCGGACCGTCGCGCGCGAGCGCGACGTGCTCGATCTCGGCCGCGCCGCGCCGGCCGCGGACCGCGCGTCCGACCGCGAGACCGCGCGCAAGCCCGGCGCGGACGAGGCCGACGGCGCGCCCGAGGCGCGGGACGGGCAGGCCGACGACGACGCGGCGGATCCCGACGACGACGGGGACGAGGCGCGGCGCCCCAACGTCCTGCGGCGCCACCCGCTCGCGTTCCTGCTCGGCGGGCTCGCGGTCGTCGCGCTCTGCGTCGGCGTGTTCTTCTACTGGCTGCTCTACATGCACCCCTACGAGAGCACCGACGACGCCTTCGTCGACGCGCGCAGCATCTCGATCCAGCCGAAGGTCGGCGGCTACCTCGTGGACGTGCCGGTCACCGACAACCAGCACGTCGAGGCCGGCCAGATCCTCTTCCAGGTCTTCCAGCGCGACTACGACATCGCCCTCGACCAGGCGAAGGCGCAGGTCGCCGCCGACGAGGCCGGCATCAGGAACATCGACGCGCAGATCCAGGCGCAGTACGCCAACATCGAGGTGTCCAAGGCGCAGGTCGCCACCGCCGAGGCGGCGCTGAAGTTCGCCCAGGAGGACGCGGCCCGCTACAAGGACCTCGCCGAGCGCGGCTCCGGCTCGGTCCAGCAGTCGCAGTCGGCGACCTCGACGCTGCAGCAGCGGCAGGCGGCGGTCCAGAGCGCCAATGCCAGCGTGGTCGCCGCGCAGAAGCAGGTCGGCTCGCTCCAGGCCCAGAAGGCCTCGACCCAGGCGCAGCTCGGCCGCGACCGGGCGCAGGTCGAGCAGGCCGAGCTGAACCTCGGCTACACGACGGTCCGCGCCGTCCAGGCCGGCCGCGTCGTGCGGCTCACCGGCGGCGTCGGCCAGCTCGCCCAGGCCGGCCAGACCCTGGCGATGTTCGTGCCCGACGACATCTGGGTGACGGCGAACTTCAAGGAGACGCAGATCACCGACATGCGGCCGGGCCAGCCGGTCGACATCGAGATCGACGCGTATCCCGGCCGCAAGATCCAGGGCACGGTGGCCTCGGTGCAGCCGGGCTCGGGCACGGCCTTCAGCCTGCTGCCGGCGCAGAACGCCACCGGCAACTACGTGAAGGTGACCCAGCGCATCCCGGTCAAGATCGTGGTCAAGACCTGGCCGACGGACGTGTCGATCGGCCCGGGCATGTCGATTGTCCCGACCGTCACGGTGCGGTGAGCGCCGTGGCCGGCCGGGGGAGCGCGGCCGCGCCGGGGCGCAGGCCGGGTGCGGGCAAGGCGGCAGGCGGCAAGGCGGCGGGCGGCAGGTCCGCGTCCGGGAAGGCGCCGGGCGGCCACAATCCGTGGCTGATCGCCGGCGTGGTCGCGCTGGCGACCTTCATGGAGGTGCTCGACACCACCATCGCCAACGTGGCCCTGCGCTACATCTCGGGCGGCCTCGCGGTCGGTCCGGACGAGGCGGCCTGGGTGGTGACGAGTTACCTCGTCGCCAACGCGATCACGCTCACGGCGTCGAGCTTCCTGGCCAAGCGCTACGGCCGCAAGGCGTTCTTCATGTGGTCGGTGGCGCTGTTCACCGTCTCGTCGATCCTGTGCGGCTTCGCCTGGAGCCTGGAATCGCTGCTGCTGTTCCGGGTGATGCAGGGGCTCGGCGGCGGCGGCATGGCGCCGCTCGCGCAGTCGATCCTGGCGGATTCCTTCCCGCCGGAGAAGCGCGGCCAGGCCTTCGCGCTCTACGGGGTCGCCATCGTGGTGGCGCCGGTGATCGGCCCGACGCTGGGCGGCTGGCTCTCCGACAACGCCTCCTGGCACTGGTGCTTCCTGATCAACGGGCCGGTGGGCGTGATCGCCCTCGGGCTGATGTACTGGCTGATCGAGGACAGCGACGCGGCCAAGAAAGAGCGCCGCGCCCTGGTGCGCAAGGGCATCCGCTTCGACATCGTCGGCTTCGTGCTGGTCGCCCTGTTCCTCGGCTCGCTGGAGGTGATCCTCGACGAGGGCCAGCGGAAGGACTGGTTCGGCACCTCGACGCTGATGAATGTGTCCGGCGTGCTGATGGTCGTCTCGTTCATCGCCATGATCCCGTGGCTGCTGACCCGCGAGAACCCGGCCGTCGACCTCCGCCTCATCGGCAACCGACAGTTCGGCTCGTGCTTCCTGGTGATGATGTTCACCGGGGCGATCCTGATCGCCACCACGCAGTTCATCCCGCAGATCACGCAGGAATACTACGGCTACACCGCCACCCTGTCGGGCCTCGTCCTCGGCCCCGGCGGCATCGTCACGGTGGTGATGATGTTCCTCACCGGCCGGATCTCGTCCTACGTCCAGCCGAAATGGCTGATCGCCACCGGCATGACCATCGTGGCGCTGGGCATGTACGACCTGACGCGGATCGACGGCAGCACGACCTTCGCGTTCTTCGCGTGGTCGCGGGTCTATATCGGCATCGGCCTGCCGATGGTGTTCCTGTCGATCACCTCGGCCTCGTACGAGGGGATCCGCAAGGACCAGACCGACCAGGCCTCGGCGCTGATCAACGTCGCCCGCAACGTCGGCGGCTCGATGGGCGTCTCCCTGGCGCAGAACATCCTGGCCTACCGGAGCCAGTTCCATCAGAGCCGCCTGGTGGAGAGCGTCAACCCGGCCTCGCCGGCCTACCAGGAGACCATGCGGCAGGCGACGCAGTACTTCTCCGAGCACGGCTACGCCGGGATCGAGGCCCAGAACCAAGCGACGGCGTGGATCGGGAGCGTCCTCAGCACGCAGGTGGCCTACTGGGCCTATATCGACGTGTTCTGGGTGCTCGGCCTCGTCGCGGCCTGCGCGGTCCCGCTGGCCCTGAGCCTGAAGAGCGTCAAGCTCGGCGGCGGGGCGCCGGCCGGGGGGCACTGAGGGCGCCGCCCGGCCTCCGGACGCGCCGCCGGCGCGCGGACCGACCGCCGTCCCTAGCCCGGATCGTCGGCGGGCTTCTCACCCGGCGCCGCGAACAGGTCCTCCGGCGCGACGACGGTGACGCGGCGCTGCGCCACGTCGAGGACCGGCACGAAGGCCTTCGTGAAGGGCAGGAGCGCGGTGGCGCCGCCGTTCGGTGAGCGCAGTTCCAGGAGGTCGCCGCCGCCGTAATTCGGCACGGCCACGATCGTCCCGACGAGGGTCCCGGCCTCGTCTACCGCCGCGGCGCCGATCAGGTCGGCGGCGTAGACCTCGTCGTCGTCCTCGGGCGCGGCCAGACGGTCGCGCGGAACGTACAGGGCGACGCGGTTGAGCGCCTCCGCGGCGCTGCGGCCCGAGACGCCCTTGACCCGGGCGATCAGCATGTCGGGCGACGGGCCGGGGGCGGGACGCACGTCGGCGAGCGTCAGCGTCCGGCCATCGGCCGTCTGGAGCGTTCCGTAGCCGGCGATCGCCTGCGGATCGCCGGTGTAGGATTTGAGCCGGACCTCGCCGGTGAGGCCGTGCGCCCGCCCGAACTCGCCCAGCAGGACGAGGTTCGGATCGGGCGGCGCGGGCCGGGGCGCCGGCTTGGGGGCCGGCGCCTTGGGCGAGGTCGCCGCGTCGGGCGCGATCTTGCCGATCGCCGAGCTCGTGCGGCCTCGGCGGCCGCCGTCGCGGGAGGTGGGACCTGCGGGGCGGCGCGCCATGACCGGTGCGCCTTACGCGGCGGCGTCCTCGGCGGGAGCGGCGGCCTTCTCGGCGCGCTTGGCGGCGCGCTCCTTGGCCTTCTCGCCCGGCTCGGCCTTCTGCGGGTTGTTGCGGGTCGGGCGCTTGGCGAGGCCGGCCTGGTCGAGGAAGCGCAGGACGCGGTCGGTCGGCTGCGCGCCCTTGGCGAGCCAGCTCTGGATCTTCTCGTTGTCGAGCACGATGCGGGCCGGATCGTCCTTGGCCTTCATCGGGTCGTAGGCGCCGACCTTGTCGATGAAGCGGCCGTCGCGCGGGGCGCGGGCGTCGGCGACGACGATGCGGTAGTAGGGGCGCTTCTTGGCGCCGCCGCGGGTGAGACGGATCTTGAGGGCCATGGTCTGACTACTTTCGCTGTTGCTCGATCTGGGACTCGTGGTCCGCCTTGATCGACTGGTGGTGCCGAATGACTTCCTTGACCACGAAGGCCAGAAACTTCTCGGCGAAGTCGGGGTCGAGCTTGGCCTCGACCGCGAGCTTGCGGAGCCGGGCGACCTGACGGGCCTCCCGGTCCGGATCGGAAGGGGGGATCCCCTTTCGGGCCTTGAGCTCGCCGACCCGCTGCGTGCAGCGGAAACGCTCGGCGAGGAGGTGGATCAGCGCCGCATCGAAATTGTCGATGCTGTCCCGCAGGCGCGCGAGTTCGGGATCGACGGCCTGGGCCGCGAGCACGCTCATTTCTTCTTC
This sequence comes from Methylobacterium sp. 275MFSha3.1, assembly GCF_900108435.1. Taxonomy (NCBI): domain Bacteria; kingdom Pseudomonadati; phylum Pseudomonadota; class Alphaproteobacteria; order Hyphomicrobiales; family Methylobacteriaceae; genus Methylobacterium; species Methylobacterium sp. 275MFSha3.1. Next base: position 113,442 of record NZ_FNWP01000008.1, read on the forward strand.
CCCGGCATGAACCCACCGAGACCCGGCAGCTTCGGACCGCCGAGGCCCGGAAGTCCGGGAAGCTTGGGCATCCCGCCCCCGCCCAGGCCCGGCGGCATCGGCGGCAGCTTGCCGCCGAACTGCTTCTCGAGCTGCGCGATCTGCTCCGGCGTCGGCTCCGGCATGCCGGGCGGGAGACCGGGCATTCCACCGCCCATCCCGCCACCGAGGCCGAACATCGAGCCGAGCGCCTGCCCGATCCCGCGCTTGCCCTGGCCCATCGCCTTCATCATGTCGGCCATGGTCCGGTGCATCTTCAGGAGCTTGTTGATCTCCGAGACGTCGACCCCCGAGCCCGCCGCGATGCGCTTCTTGCGGCTGTTCTTGAGGAGGTCGGGGTTCTTCCGCTCCTGCGGGGTCATCGACGAGATGATCGCCCGCTGGCGCTTGAACATCTTTTCGTCGAGGTTGGCGCCCTCGACCTGCTTCTTGATCTGGCCCATCCCGGGCAGCATGCCCATCAGGCCGCCGATGCCGCCCATCTTCTCCATCTGGGCGAGCTGCATGGACAAGTCTTCGAGGTCGAACTTGCCCTTGCGCATCTTCTCCGCGGTGCGGAGCGCCTGCTCGTGGTCGATGGTCTCGGCGGCCTTCTCGACGAGCGAGACGATGTCGCCCATGCCGAGGATGCGGTTGGCCACGCGGGCCGGATGGAACTCCTCCAGCGCGTCGGCCTTCTCGCCGACGCCGACGAGCTTGATCGGCTTGCCGGTGACGGCGCGCATCGACAGCGCCGCGCCGCCGCGGGAATCGCCGTCCATGCGGGTCAGCACGATGCCGGTGACGCCGAGCCGCTGGTCGAAGGCGCGGGCGGTGTTGACCGCGTCCTGGCCGGTGAGCGCGTCGGCGACGAGCAGCACCTCGTGGGGCCTCGTCGCGGCCTTCACCTCGGCGGCCTCGGCCATCAGGCCCTCGTCCACCGTGGTGCGGCCGGCGGTGTCGAGCATCACCACGTCGAAGCCGCCGAGGCGGGCCGCGTCCATGGCGCGCTTGGCGATCTGCACCGCCGACTGGCCGGCGATGATCGGCAGGCTCTCCACGCCGACCTGCTTGGCCAGCACCGCGAGCTGCTCCATGGCGGCCGGGCGGCGGGTGTCGAGCGAGGCGAGCAGGACCTTGCGCTTCTCGCGGTCGGAGAGGCGCCGGGCGATCTTGGCGGTGGTCGTGGTCTTGCCCGAGCCCTGCAGGCCGACCATCAGGATCGGCACCGGGGCGGGGGCGTTGAGATCGACGGTCTCGGCGTCGGTGCCGAGCATCGCCACGAGCTCGTCGTTGACGATCTTCACGACCATCTGGCCGGGCGTCACCGACTTGAGCACGACGGCGCCGACGGCCTTCTCCTTCACCCGGTCGGTGAAGCCGCGGACCACCTCGAGGGCGACGTCGGCCTCTAGCAGGGCGCGGCGCACCTCGCGCATGGCGGCGGTGACGTCGGCCTCGGTCAGGGCACCGCGACGGGTGAGCCCCGAGAGGATGCCGGAGAGGCGGTCGGACAGGCCTTCGAACATGTTCCTGACGCCCCGCCGTTACTGCTCGAGCCCGGCGCGCTCGACGCGGCGCGCCTGGAGGGCGGCCTCGAAGCCGCGCACGGCCTTGGCGAACTTGTCCCGGCAGTCCGGGTTGCAGAAGCCCACCACGGCGCCGTTGTAGAGCGTCAGCGAGTCCGCCGAGATCGGCTTGCCCGACCACGGGCAGGTCTCGTTGATCGCGTCCTCGATCTTCAACGCTTCTTGATCTCGCGTCATGCGGGTGCCTCGGCCGGCGGATCCCGTCCTCGCATATCGGCCAACGCCCATCGCGCCCGAGGGCGCGGACGCGCTGTCGGGCGTTGACCTCCGGCCTCGCGGGACCGGTCGGCTTGGCATCGGTCGATCTGCTACGGATCGGGAGGCCGGGGCGTAGCGGCAGCCGGCCGGAAAGTCAATTTTTCGGCCGGCCCGGCGCCGCGGCGGTGCCGAAACGGGCCGCCGATCGGTGTTAACTTTTACCGATCGTTAAGCATGTTGGGATTGTCTTCGGGCTATATTCGATCAGGACGCCCGCCGATGTCGGAACCCGCCCGCTCTCACTCGCCGACCGAGTCCGGCAGCTTTCCCGCGACCGGTCCGCTCCGCGACTGGCTGACGGCGATGAAGGCCCAGGCGCCGGCCGAGGCCCGCGGCGATGCCCGGCCCGAGGAGACCCAGTACGAGGCGAAGCGGCCGCGCGGCGGGGAGACGGCGTGGTCGCCCCGCGTCGTCCCGGCCCCCGAGGCGCCGCGGGCCGCGGCCGAGGATCCCGACATCGCCGAGCTGATGGCCGAGAACCTGATGCTGAAGGCCAGGCTCCGCGTCGAGGCCGAGCGCCAGGACGAGCTGCAGGCCATCCTGGCCGACGAGATCCGGACGCTCCGCGAGCATATCCGCGACGAGATCGGCTCCCTGGAGGATCTCCGGGCCGAGCAGGAGGACGTCCGCGTCGAGCGCGAGGAGTTCCGCGGCGAGCGGGAGCGTTTCCGGGCCGAGCGCGAGGAGCTGCGCGCCGAGCGCGACCGGGCGATCGCCGAGCGGGACGCCCTGCGGGCCGAGCGGCTGACCCTGGCCGGCGAGCGCGACGCCCTGCGCGAGGAGCGCGACCTGTGGCGCGCCCGGACCGAGGCGCTGGCCCAGCCGCTGTTCCAGTCCCAGCGGCGCTGAGCGGCGCTGAGCGGCGCCGACCGCATGTCCGGACCCTGAAACGCCGAAGGGCCACCCGAGAGGGTGGCCCTTCCATTGCCGAACCGTGTTGTCCGGCGGAACTGTCCCGAGATCGGGTCTCTGACGCGTCTTAGAGCGACGCGCCGGAGGCGACGGTCCAGGTCCGATGAGCCGAGACACACGGCTGATGACAATGAGACACTGGATCACCTCCTTTCGTTGGTTGCGGGTGAGGCGAAGGTATGTGGCCGCGCCCGGCTTGTGAAGCCCCGCGCCTGCGCCCGTTTGTCCTCCCCGGCCCGACGCTTCCCCGTCCCGGCAGCCGGGCGTATGACGGGCGCCCCGAGGTCTGCCCGAACCGCCTTGAACGCGCCCTTCGCCAACCCGCCGCGCCCCGCCGACGAGGCCGCGCTCGATCCCGACGCGATGCGCCAGCCGCTCGGCAACGCGTGGTACTGCGTCGGGCAGTCCCGGAGCCTCGGCAGGGCGGGCGGCCGGTCGGCCCTGCGGGCCGTGGCGCTGAACGGCGAGCAGATCGTCCTGGGCCGCGCCCCCGACGGCGCGCCCTTCGCGCTGCGCGACCGCTGCCCCCACCGCGGCATGGCCCTGTCGAAGGGCCGCTTCGACGGCGACACCCTGATGTGCCCGTTCCACGGCTGGCGCTTCGGCACCGACGGGCGCTGCCGCGACGTCCCGACCCTGTCGGAGCACGACGCCGCCGACTTCTCGCGCATCCAGGTGCAGCGCTTCCCCGTGCGGGAGAGCGCCGGCTTCCTCTGGGTCAACCCGCATCTCGGCCCCGCCGCCGGCGCGGTGCCGGAGGTCCCGGCGCTGGAGTTCGAACCGGCCGGCTCCCTCGTGGTCGAGCTGGAGATCGAGGCCTCCTTCGACCTGACGACGCTGAGCCTCGTCGATCCCGGGCACGTCGCTTTCGTCCACGATTCGTGGTGGTTCCGGCCCTCGAAGCAGCTCCGCGAGAAGGTGAAGACCTTCCAGCCGGTGCCCCACGGCTTCGTGATGACGAGCCACGCCACCACGACGAGTTCACCGGTCTACCGCCTGCTCGGCGGCGTCCCCGAGGTCGAGATCGAGTTCCGCCTGCCCGGCGTGCGGCTGGAGCGCATCCGCGCGGGGGCGAAGCGGGTGGCGAACTACACCTTCGCGACGCCGCTGACGCCGGACCGGACGCTGCTCACCAACGCCCTCTACTGGAGCATGCCGGCCCTGAACCTGCTCAAGCCGGTCGCGCGCCCGCTGATGCGGCAGTTCCTGACCCAGGACCAGCAGGTGCTCCAGCACGCGCAGGACGGGCTCGACCGCAAGCCCACCATGGTGCTGTTCGGCCAGGGCGACCTGCCCTCGCAATGGTATTTCCGGCTGAAGCGCGAGGCCCTGGAATCGGCCCGCGACGGGCGCCCGTTCGTCAACCCGCTGGAGCGCCGCGAGCTGCGCTGGCGCTCCTGAGGCGCCGCTACCGCGCCGTCGCGTCGTCGCGGCAGGGCCGGACCGTCTCCGGCCGCGGGCGCGCCTCCGGGGCGGGGGCCGCGAAGATTGCCAGGTAGGCCCCGTCCGCGAGCGGCCGGAAGCCGGTCTCGCGGTAGCCCGCGGCGGCGAGCTCGCAGCGCAGGAGCGCCGGCGGCGTGCCGTGCCGCGACGGGATCGCGTCGGCATCGACGATCCCGACCCGGCCGCCCGGACGCATCGCGGCGGCGAGGTTGTGGAGCAGGCCGAAGGGCTGGGTGATCTCGTGGTACATGTGGACGAGGATCGCCGCGTCCACCGAGGCCGGGGGCAGGCGCGGGTCGTGCGGCTCGCCGCGCACGACCGTGACGTTCCCGAGCACCTTCACCCGCTTCTCCAAGGCCGCCAGGTAGGACGGCGTCACGTCCTCGGCGAGCACGCGGCCCCGCGGCCCGACCCGGGGGCTCAACCGCACCGCGTAGTAGCCGCTGCCGGCGCCGATATCCGCCACCGTCTCGCCGGGCGCGATGCCCATCCCCTCGGCCACCTGCTCGAACTCGCCCGCCCTGTCGCGCTCGGCCTCCGAGGACCAGCGCGGCGCGACGATCTCGGCCACGGGCCGGTCGGGCCTGGGGAAGGCGGCGGCGGGCGCGCCCGGGGGCGCCAGCGGCTCGGCGGCGCGGGCCGGGCCGGCCAGGGCAGCGGTGGCGGCAGCGGCCGCGAGGAGGGCGAGGGCGCGGATCATGGCCGACAACCCGCGGGGCGCGCCGACGGTGCCGGGCCCGTTGACCGTGCCGCACCCCGCGCGCCATCAAGCGCCATGACGCGCGCGGACACGCCCTGGCGGGCCACGATCCTCACCCTCTACCCGGAGATGTTCCCGGGCCCGCTGGGCGTGTCCCTGTCGGGCGACGCTTTGGCGCGGGGCGACTGGACCCTGGAGGCCCGCAACATCCGCGCGCACGGCCTCGGCCGCCACCGCTCGGTGGACGACACGCCGGCCGGCGGCGGGGCCGGGATGGTCCTGCGCTGCGACGTGCTCGGCGCCGCCATCGACGCCGCGACTTACGACGCCGCGACCGGGGCCGACGACCCGCGCCCGCGCCTGCTGATGTCGCCCCGCGGCCGGCCGCTCACCCAGGCCCGCGTGCGCGACCTCGCGGCGGGACCGGGCGCGCTGATCGTCTGCGGCCGCTTCGAGGGCGTCGACGAGCGCGTGATCGCCGGGCGCGGCCTGGAGGAGGTCTCGATCGGCGACTACGTGCTGTCCGGCGGCGAGATCGCCGCCCTGGTGGTTCTGGACGCCTGCGTGCGCCTCCTGCCCGGCGTGATGGGCAAGGTGGAATCCGGCGTCGAGGAGAGCTTCGAGGGCGGGCTCCTCGAGTACCCGCACTACACGCGCCCCCGCGACTGGGAGGGCCGCGCGATCCCGGACGTCCTCTCCGGCGGCAACCACGCCGCCATCGCCCGCTGGCGGCGGGCGGAGGCCGAGCGGATCACCGCCGAGCGGCGCCCGGACCTGCGCCCCGGGGGCAGCCCCGGTCAGGCCGGCTCGAGGTCGATCACCGGGCCGTCGCGGTCGTAATCCGGCGGGTCGAGCCGCAGCGGCTGCGGCACCAGCCGCGGTGTCCGGCCCGCCTGCAGGAGGCGGGGAATTAAGGCCCCAATAACCAAGAGTAGAACGGACCAGACCGCCAATATCGCGGCGCTGTGGAAAGTCATCGGCGCACCTCAAACGCTACGCGGCACCTCATTAAGGCTAACGGGCCGGGATTAATCGACTGTTCCCCGCCGCCCGGGGCCCTGTCCCGACCGGGGGCAGCGCCGCGAAGACTGCCGCCGGGACAGGCGCTTGCAAGCCGGCCGGTTTCGGCGCATGCGCGAGCCGGGACGCGCCTCCCCCGGGAGCGCGGCCCTCTGCAAGGATGGATCCGCCATGACCAGCCGCCCCACGCAGCGCCCGCGCTTGCCCCACTTCTCCTCCGGCCCCTGCGCCAAGCGCCCCGGCTGGACCCCGGCCGCGCTGGCCGACGCCGCCCTCGGCCGGTCGCACCGCTCCCCCCTCGGCAAGGCCAAGCTCGGCCGGGCGATCGACCTGACCCGCACGGTCCTGCAGGTGCCGTCCGACTACCGGATCGGCATCGTGCCGGCCTCCGACACCGGCGCCGTCGAGATGGCGATGTGGACGATGCTCGGGCCGAAGCCCGTCGAGGTCGCCGCCTGGGAGGCGTTCGGCAAGGAGTGGGTCACGGACGCGCTGAAGCAGCTCAAGATCGCGCCGCGCATCCACCAGACGGCCTACGGGATCCTGCCGGACCTCGCGGCGATCGACACGAAGAACAGCGACGTGGTCTTCACTTGGAACGGCACCGCGGCCGGCGTGAAGGTGCCGGACGGCGACTGGATCGCGGTCGACCGCGAGGGCCTGACGATCTGCGACGCGACCTCGGCGGCCTTCGCCCAACCCCTGCCCTGGGACAAGCTCGATGTCGTGACCTTCTCCTGGCAGAAAGTGATGGGCGGCGAGGCGGCGCACGGCATGCTGATCCTCTCGCCCCGCGCCGTGGCGCGGCTGGAGAGCCACACGCCGTCCTGGCCCCTGCCGAAGATCTTCCGCCTTACCAAGAACGGCAAGCTGATCGAGGGCATCTTCAAGGGCGACACGATCAACACGCCCTCGATGCTGGCCGTCGAGGACTACCTCGACACCCTGGACTGGGCCGAGCGGATCGGCGGCCTGAAGGCGCTGCACGCGCGGGCCGACGCCAACGCGAAGGTCGTCTACGACTGGGTCGCGCGCACGCCCTGGATCGCGCCGCTGGCCGCCGATCCCGCGACCTACTCGAACACGGGCGTCTGCCTCGTGATCGCCGATCCGGACGTGCTCGCCCGCGGCGACGCGGCGGTCTCGGCCTTCGCGGCGGGGATCGTCGAGCGCCTCGACCGCGAGGGCGTCGCCCTCGACATCGGCGCCTACCGCGACGCGCCGGCGGGCCTGCGGATCTGGTGCGGTGCCACCGTGGATACCTCGGATCTGGAAGCGCTGACGCCCTGGCTCGACTGGGCCTTCGCGGAGGAGAAGGCAGCGCTGACGCGGGCGGCGTGAATGCTTCGGGGTCGATGCCCGATCGCCGCCCCGCATCGTCTTTGCGAGCGGAGCGAAGCAATCCAGGGCTTCGCTCCGATTCCGGCCGCAGCGCTTCCCTGGGTCGCTTCGCTGCGCTCGCGATGACGGCGTGACGCAACGGAAAACCCCGGTCCTCGCGGAGCCGGGGTTTTCTCGTTCGGGAGACGCGGCCCCGCGGGGCCGCGCCGTCCGTCTCAGTAGTTGTAGGCGCGCTCGCCGTGATCGGCGATGTCGAGGCCCTCGCGCTCCTCTTCCTGCGTGACGCGCAGGCCGATCGTCACGTCGACGAGCTTGTAGAGGATCGCCGAGCCGATGCCCGACCACAGCAGGGTCAGGCCGACCGCCTCCGCCTGGACGATGAGCTGGCTCATCATGTCGTAGGCACCGACGGCGAGCTCGCCCGGCTTCGAGGTGTAGTCGGGGATGCCGACGCCGCCGAGGTTCGGGTCGACCAGGATGCCGGTCGCCAGCGCGCCCAGGATGCCGCCGATGCAGTGGACGCCGAAGACGTCCAGCGAGTCGTCGTAGCCCAGCGCGTTCTTCACGGTGGAGCACATCACGAAGCAGACCACGCCGGCGACGAGGCCGAGCACGATCGAGCCCATGGGGCCGGCGAAGCCGGAGGCCGGGGTGACCGCGACGAGGCCGGCGACCGCGCCCGACAGCATGCCGAGCAGGGACGGCTTGCCCTTGAGGGCCCACTCGGCGAACAGCCACGCCACCGCGGCGCCGCAGGTCGCCACGAAGGTGTTGAGCATGGCGAGGGCGGCGGTGCCGTTGGACTCGAGGTTCGAGCCGGCGTTGAAGCCGAACCAGCCGACCCACAGCAGCGAGGCGCCGATCATCGTCATGGTCAGGGAGTGCGGGGCGAGCAGGTCGCGGCCGTAGCCGATGCGCTTGCCCATGATCAGGCAGCCGACGAAGCCGGCGATGCCCGCGTTGATGTGCACGACCGTGCCGCCCGCGAAGTCGAGGGCGCCCTTCTGGAAGAGGAAGCCGGCATCCTTGTTGACCGCGTCGAGGGCCGCCTGGGCGGTCGCCTTCGAGGCGTCGTCGGTGGCGGCGGCCAGCGCCTTCGCGGCGTTGCCGACGGCGTCCGGGCCGGCCCAGTACCAGACCATGTGGGCCATCGGGAAGTAGATGATCGTGACCCAGAGGATCGTGAACACCACCAGCGCGGAGAACTTCATCCGCTCGGCGAAGGCGCCGACGATCAGCGCGGGCGTGATCATGGCGAACGTCATCTGGAAGCACAGATAGGCGTATTCCGGGATCACGACGCCGTTCGAGAAGGTCGCGACCGTCGAGTTCGCGTCGACGCCCTTCAGGAAGGCCTTCGAGAGGCCGCCGACGAAGTCGTTGAGGCCGCCGCCGCTGGTGAAGGCGAGGCTGTAGCCGTAGAACACCCAGAGCAGGCCGACGATCGACACGATCGCGAACACCTGGGTCAGCACCGACAGCATGTTCTTGGTGCGGACGAGGCCGCCGTAGAACAGCGCGAGGCCCGGGATGCTCATCATCAGCACCAGGGCCGACGAGATCAGCATCCAGGCCGTGTCGCCCTTGTTGGGGATCGGCGAGGGCGGCGGCGAGGCGGCTTCGGGTGTCGGGGTCTGCGCGAGGGACGGCTCGATCAGGAGGGCGGCGATCGCCGCCCCTCCCAAGCCGAGCATGAGGGCATGACGAAGTTTCATGGGCACGTGGCTCCCGGTCTCAAGTCCGTAGTGTTTCAGGAGGTCTGGGGATCGGCGGGCCCGGGCGCACCGGGCCGCGGATCAGAGGGCGTCGGCGTCGGTCTCGCCGGTCCGGATGCGCACCGCCTTCTCCAGCGGCATCACGAAGATCTTGCCGTCGCCGATCTGGCCGGTCCGCGCGGCCCCCGCGATGGCGTCGATCACGCTGGACGTCAGGTCCGAGGCGACGGCGACCTCGATCTTCAGCTTCGGCAGGAAGCTGACGGCGTATTCCGCGCCGCGGTAGATCTCGGTGTGGCCCTTCTGGCGGCCATAACCCTTCACCTCCGTCACCGTCAGGCCGTGCACGCCGATTCCGGTGAGCGCGTCGCGCACCTCTTCGAGCTTGAACGGCTTGATGATGGCCATCACGATTTTCATGGGCGACGCCCCCTTCGAAGTCCTCGGGAACCGTTGCCGTCACCCGACCTGCGGGACGAGCCGACCCGGACCGTCCGCAGGCTCGGGATGACCCGCGGTCGAAGGCCGCTATTCAAGGACTATGCCAGACAAGCTCGGCCGGGAACATTTTGGCCGGTCGCCATTTTGCCCATCGATTAGCCCGATGCGGCCAGATCGCGGGCAGGACCGGTCGCGTTGCCGCACAAAGACGAGGCAATCTGCCCAATTCCGTGCATCTCGCCCCGTTGCGTGCCGGCAACACACGCGCGGCAACGCGTTTTAATCCCGCGTCGGGCGGATCAGACCCTCCTGGGCCACCGACGCCACGAGGTTGCCGGCCCGGTCGAAGATCTGGCCCCGGGCGAAGCCGCGGGCGCCGCCCGCGACCGGGCTGTCCTGGGCGTAGAGCAGCCAGTCGTCGATCTTCACGGGCCGGTGGAACCAGAGCGCGTGGTCGAGGCTCGCCGCCTGGATCATCGGGTCGAACACCGAGCGCGCGTGCGGGATCAGCGAGACGTCGAGCAGGGTCATGTCGGACGCGTAGGCCAGCACGGCCCGGTGCAGCGCCGGATCCTCCGGCAGCGCCGAGGCCGCGCGCAGCCAGACATTGAAGATCGGGTCCGGCGCCCGGCCGCCCGCGCCGGCGGGCAGGTAGCGGTTCAGATCGACCGGCCGCAGCGCGATCGGCCGCTCGCGGCCGAAATAGGCGGCGATCGCCTCCGGCATCCCGGTGCCGCCGACCGCCGCCAGGGCCTTGCCGTCGAGGAGCCCCTCGGGCCCGGCCACCGCCGGCATCGCCGGCTGGTGCGTGAGCCCCTCCTCGACGACCTGATAGGAGACCGTCGTGGCGAAGATCGCGCGCCCGTGCTGGATCGCCTTGACCCGGCGGGTCGTGAAGCTCCGCCCGTCCCGGATCCGCTCGACCTCGTAGACGATGGGCGTGCGCGGGTCGCCGGGCAGCATGAAGTAGGCGTGAAGGGAGTGGGCGGGACGGTCGTCGGGCACCGTCCGGGTCGCGGCGACCAGGGCCTGCGCCACCACCTGCCCGCCGAAGACGCGCCGCCAGCCTGTCTTAGGGTTCTGGCCGCGGAACAGGTCGACCTCCAGGCGCTCCAGGTCGAGGATGGCGATCAGCTCGGCGACGGCGTCCGTCATCGCGTCGGTGTTGGCGTCGGTCATGACCCGCGGGGTTTCCGTTCGTTGCCCGCGTGCGACATAGGCTTTTCGGACGAACCAATCCACGCGTCCCGCGCGGGACCCCTAGGAGATCCGCCCCGATGACGGCCGAGACGCCTCGCCCCGGCAGCCGCAGCCTCCTGATCGCCGGCGGCGGCCTGCCCAGCCTCGCCCTGGCCCTCGCCCTGAAGCAGGCCCACGGGCCGGCGCTGGCCGTGACGGTGATCGACCCGGGCGCCGCCGACCCCGCCCGGCATCGCGGCCGCGCCTACGCCCTCGCGGCGGGCGGGCGGCGCATGCTGGAGCGCCTCGGCCTGTGGGCCCGGGTCGCCGACGCGGCCGAGCCGATCGGCGAGATGGTGATCAGCGACAGCCGCCTCGCCGACCCGGTGCGGCCGGTCTTCCTGACCTTCGGCCGCGAGGCGGACGCGGAGCGCGACGACGGCGAGCCCTTCGCCCACATGATCGAGGCCGAGCCGCTCGCCGCGGCCCTCGCGGAGGCCTGCCGGGCGGCGGGGGTCGCGATCGTCGCCGCCGGGGTCGTGCGCGCGGTGCCGGAGGGGGCCGCGATCCGCGCGGCGCTCACCACCGGCGAGACCCTGCGGGGCGACCTGCTGGTGGCCGCCGACGGCGCGCGCTCGCGGTTGCGCGAGGCGGCACGGATCGGCTGGGTCGGCTGGTCCTACCCGCAGGTCGGGATCGTGGCGACGATCGGCCACGCCCGGCCGCACGAAGGCCGCGCCTTCGAGCACTTCCTGCCCGCGGGCCCGTTCGCGATCCTGCCGCTGCGGGACGGCGGCCCCCTGGGGCACCGCTCCTCCATCGTCTGGACAGAGCGGTCGGACGACGCCGAGGCCCTGCTCTCCGGCGGCCCCGACGAGGTGCTCGCCGAGATCGAGCGCCGGTTCACCCTGGATCTCGGCGCGCTCGCGCTGGAGCACGGCCCCAGCCGTCACCCCCTCGCCTTCGGCATCGCCCGCGCCTTCCGCGCCGAGCGCCTCGCCCTGCTGGGCGACGCGGCGCACGTGATCCACCCGATCGCCGGCCAGGGCCTCAATCTCGGGCTCGCGGACGCAGCGGCGCTGGCCGAATCCGTGACCGGCGCGCTGCGCCTCGGCCTCGACCCCGGCAGCCCCGACGTGCTGCGCGCCTACGAGCGCGCCCGGCGCTTCGACAGCTTCGCCATGGCGGCGGCCACCGACGGGCTGAACCGGCTGTTCTCGAACGACGCCCTGCCGCTGCGCCTCGCCCGCGACCTCGGCCTCGGGATCGTGGACCGGCTGCCGGGGCTCAAGCGCTTCTTCATCGGCGAGGCCGCGGCCGCGCGCGACTCGCGGCCCCGGCTGATGCGAGGCGAGCCGCTCTGAGGTGCCCGCGGGCCGCGCGCGTCAGGCCCGCCCGGGTGCGGGTCCGCCCTCGGGCGCTCCGGGACTGGGCGCGTCCGCGGCCCACCGCCGCCCGAGCGCCCGCGCGGCGCAGATCGCCAGGACGGCGATGACCAGCCCGGCGATCACGTCGACGAAGTAGTGGCCGCCGTCGATCGGCGTGGCGGCGATGAGGAGGACGTTGACGAGGAGGGCCGGGATCTGGGCCGCGCGCAGGTGCCAGAAGGCCCAGATGTAGAGGGCGCCCAGCGCCGCGTGGAAGCTCGGGAACGTGATGATGCCTTCGACGTGGTCGAGGGAGATCGTCCGGAGCGTGCCGTCGCGCAGGCCGGTCAGGTCCGCGACGTGGACGTAGGACGCGGCCGGGTGCAGGTTGGGGAAGTCCGCCAGGGACAGGCCCAGGTACACGAAGTTCGCCAGGGCCGGCGTCAGCGCGGAGATCAGGACCGTCACCGTGCCGGCGAGGGCGAAGGCCAGGACGAAGTCCCGCAGGGCCCGCAGCCGACCGCTGAAGCCCAGCAGGATGACCGCCAGCATGGTCTGCAGGATCAGGCTCCGGTAGGCCAGCGAGAGCGCCAGCCCGAGCCGCGGATTGCCGTCCACGAAGGCCAGGTAGGCGCGCCAGTCCAGTCCGAGCCGCCGGTCCCATGCGTCGAAGGTCGAATCCCAGAGCGGGCCGCCGGTGCTCGCGACCGTGTACGACAGCGCGGCCGCGCAGGCGCTGAAGGCGATGACCTGCGCCAGCGCGCTCAGCGTCGCGGCGATGCGCGGCTCGGGGCGGCGCGTGCGGTAGACCCGCGCAAGGGCCTCGAGTCCGCCGCAGGCCGCGAGGGTGACGAGGGCGCTGTCCCAGGCGAAGTGCAGCCCGGCGACCGCCATCCAGACGATCGTGGCGACCAGCGTGGCGGCGATGAGGGGCCACGCGCCGACGCCGCCGCGCGGGCGCTCAGCGAACATCGGGGCCCCTGGCGTGTGGCGCTGTCATCGAAGGTCTTGCGGCCGGAATGCCGGCGGATCGTCCCGCACAAGTCTTAAGGATCCGCCCCGGACAAGCCCGGCCGCGCGCGACGCCGGCGACCGGCGAGCCCGTCGACCAAGCCGTCGACCGCGCTGTCGACAACACTGTCGGCGGCCGCGCGGACGGCCCGGATCGGCCCGCGCAGCCCGCGAGCCGCGATCAGGTGCAGGGGCAGGCCGATTGCGGCGAGCAGCACCAGGCCGTCCCACCGGTCCCAGGCGGGCCAGTGCGGCGCCAGGAGGAGGAAGACGCCGCTGACGATGTAGAGTTCGAAGCTCGCCCGCCCCAGCAGGCCGGCCGCGGCGCGCGGCGGGCCGCGCAGCCGGCCGGCGACCGCCAGCGCGAACGCCGAGCCCGCCACCGCCGTCACGGCGAACAGCGCCGGGTCGCCGTAATGCCCGGTCGCGACGTGGACGAAGTTCCGCGGCGCGCAGAGCAGGAGCACGGCGAGGCCGCAGGCGCCGAGCAGCGCCGACACGTCGAACGCCCGTGGCCCGAGCCGCAGGCCCGCGACGTAGAACGGCAGGGCGCCCACGAGCGCGTGGACCTGCCAGTACGGGAACGCCCGCGCGCTGCAGGTCCATGACAGGGCCAGGGCGCCGCCCAGGACGATCCAGTAGCCGCCCGGGAAGGTCGCCGCGCGCGCCGCGGCGTCGATCACCCGTACAAGCCCCAGGGCGACCAGGAACCAGAGCACGCCCAGACCGAAGTCGCGGCCGCACAGCGCGTCGCCCAGCGCGTCCCCGGGCGACAGGGTGCCGGCGAGGGCCTGGGGCACCAGCGCGAGGGTGCCGAACGCCAGCGTCACCGCCACGAGCCGCAGCGCGGAGCGGCAGGCTTCGCCGAGACTCGCCTCGCCCTTGATCCGGTCCACCATCCCGCAGAGCAGGAAGAAGAACGGCATGTGGAAGGCGTAGATGACCCGCCAGACCGCGAGGGCCGGCCCCGGCTCGGGCCCCGACGGGCCGTAGAAGACGGGCTGCAGCAGGTGGCCGGAGAGGACCAGCAGCACGGCGAGACCGCGCGCGGCGTCGAGCTGCAGGTCGCGGGGTGGGGGCATCGGGTCGGTTCGCGGCGTCGGAGCGCCGATGATGCCGCGCCGAGCCTTAGCAAGCCGTGTCACCGGAGCGCGGGATTCAACCTAGATTACGCCTCGTCGGCGCGGCGCGGCGGATGCCGCCGGCGCCCGCGCCTCAGCCGGCGACGAGCGCCCGCGCCCGGCGCAGCCACCGCAGGGACGCCTCGACGAGGGTCGGGCTGCGGTGCTTGAGGATCGCCGATTTCAGGAGCGTCCTCGGCACCTCCCAGAGCTGGACGGACCCGACCGGGAAATGCGCCACGTCGCCCGGCGTCAGGTGGTGGCGGCTGCCGTCGGCGTCGGTGACGAAGACCTCGCCGTCGAGGATGGTGATGATCTCGTCGGCGTGGTGGGTCCAGCGGAACGTGCTGGCCGTGGTGCGCCACAGGTAGACCTGCGCGCTGCCGTCATGGGTCTGCGAGACCTCAGCGACCTCGGTGACGGGGTCGCCGGAGACGACCCAGTCCGCCGGGATCGGCGCCGGGGCGAAGGCGGCGCCGCCCGACCGGACCGCCGTGCTGGCGACGGGACGACCCCGCTCGTGCAGCCGGATCTCCGCCGCGAGGCCGACCAGGGCGAGGCCGACGAGGAGGGCGGCGGCGGTGAGCGGCTTCTTCACGTTGGGCTCCCCACCCCGGCGCGGACGGTTCCGTCCGCGCATCCGCCACGATGGGTAGAGGCTCGGACTGCCCCGTTCCAGGCCGCCGCGCCGAACTTCGCGCGTTTAGCTTAACCCGGGCGCGCCGGATCCGGGGCCGCTCAGGCGGCGTCCGCCCGGCGCTCCGAGATCCAGCGCGTCGCGTCGGCCCGCGGGGCGACCACGTCGGTGTCGATGCGCAGCTGCGGGCTGTAGGCCGGATCCTCCGCGATCACGTCGCCCCAGCGGCGCAGGAAGCGGGCGATCTGCGAGCCCGGCGCGAAGCTGGTCTGCCGCGAGGCGCTCTCGTGGTGCGCCAGCTCGGCGAAGGGCGTGTAGACGATGCGGTAGCCGAGCTGCCGCATCTTCAGGCACAGGTCGACGTCGTTGAAGTCGAGGGCGAAGCCCTCGTCGAAGCCGTTGACCGCCTCGAGCACCGCCTTGCGGGTGGCGAAGAGCGCCCCGGTCACCGCCGAGCAGTCGCGCTGCGTCAGCGCCCAGTCGCCGTAGGTCGGCTCAGCCGCGTCCCGGTTGTACCAGGGGTGGGCGAACACGTCGAAGATGCCGCCGGCCATGCCGGCATGCTGGATCTTGCCCGTGGGGAACAGCAGCCGGCCGCCGGCGCCGCCGACGCCGCGGTCCAGCGCGAAGGTCAGGAGCGCCTCGATCCAGCCGGGCCGGCGCACGACGAGGTCGTCGTTCATCAGGATGACGAGGTCGGTCTCGGCCGCGCGCCAGAGCGTGTTCATCTTGGCCGCGTAGTTGAACCGCTCGCCCGGAGCCCGGGTCGTCAGCAGGCGGGACACGGTGAAGCGGTCGGAGCGGCCGCGGTAGATCGCGTCGTCGGCCACGTCGTCGCCGATCAGCACGCGGATCTTGTCGGCCGGGTAGGTGCTGCGGCCGAGACTGTCGAGCAGGTTGATCACGTGGGGCTTGGCGCCCTCGACGGCGCGGCCCTGATCGTCCTTCGAGCGGCTCTGGTTGGTCGGCACGACCAGGGTCACGGCCGGCCGCGCGTCGAAGCTCCGGCGGATCTCCAGCGTGTCCGGGCTCAGCCCCGGGGCGGCGCGCAGGGGCATGCCGGAGGTCTCGAACCAGCGGTCGAGGGCGTGGGCGCGCGCCGTGCGCGTCGCCTTCGGGCGCTCCAGCGGCGAGGCGATCAGGGTCTGGGGGATCCGGTCGATGCCGATCCCCGCGGAGATCGTGCCGAGCAGGAATCGGAACCACGCGGCGCTGCCGTGGCGCAGGCCGAAATCGGGGCTCAGGCCGGCCAGGGCCGAGACGCGGATCAGCAGCGGGAAGCCGATATAGTCGTCGGCCATCAGGAGGGCCGGGTTGAAGGCCGGCTTGCAGTGGACACTGCGGACCTGGCCGGCGCCGTCCACCACGGCGTCGTCGCCGTAGAAGATGCCGATATCGGGCCGCTCCGCCAGCGCGCGCGTCAGGTGCGCCGCGAGGTCGGGGCGCAGCTCGGAGGCCGTGGGCGCGACGAAGATCGCCCGGCAGGCGGGGAACTGGCCGGAAGCGACCTGGGCGAGCCGGCGCTCGTCGAGGGGGCGGAACTGCCCGTCGAGGGGCAGCGGCAGGATCGCGTCCGGCCACGGGAGCGTGCCCCACGAGGCCGACGGGGTCGGGACCGGCTTCTTCTTCAACACGGGTCGCGTCTCCGGGGATTCAGGACCGTTCGGCGGCCAGGATGCGGGTCAGGCTCGCCTCCATGGCCCGCGCCACCGCGCCGATGGACAGGCGCTCGCGGATGCGCGCCCGGGCGGCGGCGCCGATCCGGGCCGCGTCGCCGCCGGTCACCGCCCGGGCGGCGTCGTTGAGGGCCCGGGTCAGGTCCGCCTCGTCCACCTGGCCCCACTCGGCGCCGCGCAGGTACGGGCCGTAGGTCTGGTCGAGGGCCGTGACCTCGGCCTTCACGGGGAAGCCGCAGGTGGCGTCGAGGAAGTCGCGGCAGCCGCCGTAATCGGTGGCGACCACGACCTTGCCCATCTCCATCGCCTCGGCGATCGTCAGGCCGAAGCCCTCCGAGGAGTGCGACGACGCGTAGACCGCGCAGAGATCGAACAGCGCGCCGAGCTCGTTCTGGGAGAGCGGCTGGTCGATCACCACGACGTCGCCGGACGTGCCCACGAGGTCGAGGAGCTTCTTGCCCTCCTCGGGCAGGTCGAACACGTGCTTGGTCTTGAGCACGAGCTGCCAGCCGGCCTGCCCGAGACCCGCCGCCCGGAAGGCCCGGATCAGCGCGTGCGGGTTCTTGCGGGCGAGGTAGCTGGAGCCGTCAAAGGCGTAGAGGATCACCCGCTTGGACGGGTCGATCGCGAAGGCCTTGCGCAGGTTCGCCTTGGCGGCGGCGCTCACCGGCTCGCCGGCCTCGTTCTCGACCACGTAGGGCACGACGTCGACCGGGATGTCGGTGATCTGCCGGAAGATCGCCGCGCAGAACTCCGTCGGGGCCCAGATCGCGTCGAGGCCGTCGACGGTCGGCAGCCAGCCGCCCGGCACGTGGGAGGTCTCCCAGACGAACAGCCCGATCTTCAGCCGCGCCTCGGCGGCGATCGCCCGCTGCCGGTCGCTCATCAGCGAGTGCCAACTGTCGCCGTTGAAATGCACCAGCGCGACGTCGGCGGGACCCGAGAAGGTCCGGGCCTGCCACGCCGGCGCCACCCGGGCGTGGACGTGGAACGGCCGCTCCATCGGGTGGACGTTCAGCGCGAAGGGGGTCCGATGCAGGGCGCGGGCGTAGCTCCGGGCCGCGACGCCGAGGCCGTTGGCGTAATTCATCGGCGAGACGTAGGCGACGCGCAGCGGCCGCTCCGGCGCCCGGGGCCGGCGCAGGTCGGCCCAGATCTTGGCGCCCGGATACGTGTAGGTCACGTCGAGCCGGTCGAGGTCGAAGCCGCGCTCGGCGATCGCCTCCCGCACCGCCGCCCCGCCGATCGCGGCGTGCTCGCCCAGCAGCGAGCGCTTCACGAACGGGAAGCCCTGGCTGAGCATGTTCTCCCAGTCGAACAGGGTGCGATTGTTGCGCGGGTCGTTGACCAGCGACATGTGCTTGTTCTGGGCCGAGAACAGGCTGCGCATGCCGAGCCCGGCCGCCCGCATCCGCTGCGAGAAGGTCAGCTCGTACTCGGTGATGACCGCGTTCTTGTCCGGCCAGTTCGCCACCGACAGGAGGAAGTGGTTGAACGCGTACGAGGACAGGCAGCGCCGCTTCAGGGCCAGGAAGAAGCTCTGGAGGTGGTGGCTATAGTAGAAATTGTCGGCGAGGCCGATCACCGCTTCCGGGAAGGCGTCGATCTTGGCGAGCAGGCCGGCGAAGTCGTCGCGGTCGAGGGGCCCGACGAGGCTGTCGTTGGCGAGGTAGAGCGTCTCGGAATCGAGGAGGTCGGTGTCCTCCAGGAGGACATGCGCCCAGGCGGCGAAGTCGAAGCCGCTGTTCTCACGCAGGTAGACCGAGGCGCAGAGATCCAGGATCGCCTGCGGCACGGCGTTCTTGTGCTGGTCGGCGGCGATGATCAGGACGAGGTCGGTCCCGTTCTCCGCGAACGCCCGCAGGTACGGCTCGACGTGGCCGCGGATCCGCCCCTCGGGGCAGTGGGTGATGAACAGGGCGGTGCGGCCGTGCCGCCGGGGCTCGCGCTTCAGGCAGGAGAGGCGCGCGTCGGAGGCTTCCGGCACCGCGGCCCCGGGGACGCGGCGGGTCAGGCGGCCCGCCTCCAGGCCGGTCGTGACGTAGTCGATCAGCGGGTTGAGGCCGAGCGCCGCGACCTTCGGGTAGCGGGCGCGGTACCAGGGCGCGTCGAAGCGCGGCGACGGGCTCGTCGTGCGGCCCCCGTCGGCGAGGAAATGCGCCAGCGGGTTCTGCCCCGCTGCGCCGTCGGCCGCGTCGTCTTCAAGGTAGGTCTCGGTGTACCAGCGCGTGGCGAACCAGGGCCCCGGGTCGAGGCCCTCGGCGGCGCCGTGCTCCAGGTAATGGACCAGCGGGTTGAGGCTGTCGGCCCGCACCGCGGCGGACTGGGCCGCGTACCAGTCGGGATCGAACAGCGGGTGGGGCGCGTAGCGGCGGTAGCCGCCGGCCATCACGTAGTGCTCCAGGGGCTCGAGCCCGCTGGTCTCGGCCTCGGGGCAGCGCTCGCGGTAGAACGCGGCGTCGAACAGGCCCGACCGCCGGATCAGGTCGACGTGCCGCGACAGGCCGGCGAACTCCTCCGGGTTGCGCAGGTAGCCCTGCTTCCGGCCGGTCTCGAAGAAGTGGCTCAGCGCGTTGCCGCCGGCCGCGCGGGCATCCGGATAGCGCGACAGGTACCAGGCGGTGTCGAACTCAGGCGACGGGTCGGTGTCGCTGCGCGACAGGAAGTCGGAGAACGCCCGGGCGCGGTGCTCCGCGCCGCCGAGGTAGCGCGTCGCGTACCAGTCCGGATCGAACAGCGGGTTGGGGCGGATGCCCGCCGCGGCGCCGCGGTCGAGGTAGTGGAGCAGCGGGTTGGTGCCCTCGGCCCGGAGGCCCGGGACGGAGTCGAGGTAGAGGTCGCCGTGGAAGAGCGGGTGCGGCCAGCGCCCCTCGCGCCCGCCGTGGACCGCGTAGTGCACCGCCGGATCGATCCCCTCGCCGACCACGTCGGGGTAGCGCCTCGCGTACCAGGCCGGGTCGAACAGGCCGGATTCTTTGACCGCGCGGACGAGGTCCGCCTGGCGGGGTTCGGTGCGGCGGCGGCCCTTGAGGCGCCGGGTCAGCGGGCGCGCGAGGGACTGCGCCGCGCCTGCGAGGCCGGCCTTCTCCGACGATCCGACGACGAACACATCTCGAAGGCGCATGGTCAGGTCCGGATACGCGGGAAGCCCGCAAAGCTGCCCACGCCGCGATCCGCGAGAGACATCAGAGGGTTCGGCCGGTCCGGCGGTCGCGGGTGAGGATCGCCCCGGCTTGGGCGCCTTCCTAAAGGTCCGGGTCGCCCACGCCAAGAGCGGGGCGGGATCGGCGTCCGACCCATCGCGGGCGGCTCCGGTCTCGGCGAGGGCGCCGGACGCCGCCAACGCGGCCGCGAACGGGCGTGCGGCGATCCCGACCTTGCCAGCCCGGCACCTGAAGCCCCACACTTGCGGGATTGGCCGGCGGGTCCCGCGGGGCCCGGGCAGGAGATGGATATCGGCATGACGCAGGGGATCAGCCCGGCCACCACCCTGGACGACGGCATCGTGGCGACGGCGGAGAGCTGCCTCGCCGATGTCGGCGCGGCGCGGGAGGCGATCCACGGGGTGATCTTCGGCCAGGAGAAAGTGGTCGATCTCGCACTCGTGACCATCCTGGCCGGCGGCCACGGCCTGCTGGTCGGCCTGCCGGGCCTCGCCAAGACCAAGCTGGTCGAGACGCTGGGCACGGTGCTGGGCCTCGACGCGCGGCGCGTGCAGTTCACGCCCGACCTGATGCCCTCCGACATCCTCGGCACCGAGATCCTGGAGGAGGACGCCGAGCGCCGCCGGGCCTTCCGGTTCGTGCAGGGGCCGGTCTTCACCCAGCTCCTGATGGCCGACGAGATCAACCGGGCGAGCCCGCGCACGCAGTCGGCGCTGCTGCAGGCCATGCAGGAGGGCCACGTCTCGGTGGCGGGCGCCCGCCACGACCTGCCGCGGCCGTTCCACGTGCTCGCCACCCAGAACCCGATCGAGCAGGAGGGCACCTATCCCCTGCCCGAGGCGCAGCTCGACCGCTTCCTCCTGGAGATCGACGTCGGCTACCCCGACCGCGCCGCCGAGCGGCGGATCCTGATCGAGACCACCGGCGTGGACGAGGCGCGCCCGCGGGCCGTGATGTCCACCGAGCAGCTGCTCACCGCCCAGCGCCTCGTGCGCCGGCTGCCGGTGGGCGAGGCCGTGGTCGAGGCGATCCTCGACCTCGTGCGCGCCGCCCGGCCGGACAGCGGCGACGCCATCGTGAAGGACAAGCTCCTCTGGGGGCCCGGCCCCCGCGCCAGCCAGGCGCTGACGCTCGCAGCCCGCGCCCGGGCGCTGATCGAGGGCCGGGTCGCGCCGTCGGTGGCCGACGTGAAGGCGCTCGCCGAGCCGGTGCTCAAGCACCGGATGGCGCTGAGCTACACCGCCCGCGCCGACGGCGAGACCATCGAGGGCCTGATCGCCAAGCTCGCGGAGAAGCTCTGACTTTGGTCGCGACGAACGCCCTCGACGCCGGCAGGCGCACCCCCGGCCGGCGCGAGAGCGAGGGCGCGACCGCCCTCTCCGACAAGATGCCCCGCCTCGTCCTGGAGGCGCGTCGCGTGTCGAGCCTGCTGGCCCACGGCCTCCACGGCCGCCGCCGCGCCGGGCCGGGCGAGAGCTTCTGGCAGTTCCGCCCCTTCGTCACCGGCGAGGCCGCGGCCCGCGTCGACTGGCGCCGCTCGGCCCGGGACGACCGGCTCTACGTCCGAGAGCGCGAATGGGAGGCGGCCCACAATATCTGGCTGTGGATCGACCGCTCGGCCTCGATGGGCTTCGTGTCGGACCTCGCCTCGGCCCCGAAGATCGAGCGCGCTCTGATCCTGGGCCTCGCCCTGGCCGACGCCTTCGTGGAGGGCGGCGAGCGGGTGGGCCTGCTCGGCCTGACCCGCGCGAGCGCCTCCCGCGGGATCGTCGAGCGCCTGGCCCAGGCGCTCGTGGCCGACACGGCCGGCCTCACCCAGGACCTGCCGCCCCGGGCCAGCCCCGCCCGCTTCGACGAGGTGGTGCTGATCGGCGACTTCCTGACCGAGCCCGACCGGATCGCGGCCTCCGTGCAGAGCCTCGCCGGCCGCGGCAGCCGCGGCCACCTCCTCATGGTGGCGGACCCGATCGAGGAGACCTTCCCGTTCACCGGCCAGGCCGTCCTGCACGATCTCGAGGGCGGCCTCAGTCTCGATATCGGCGACGCCGACGCCTGGGGCGCGCGCTACCGGGCCCGGATCGCCGAGCACCGGGCCGCGCTGGCGTCCATCGCCCGCGGACAGGGTTGGACGCTGACGATCCACCGCACCGACCGGCCGGCGAGCGAGGCGGCCCTGCGGCTCGCCACGCTGATCGCCGCCCGCGGCACCGAGTGAGGCCGCCATGCTGGGTCTGACCTTCGCGGCGCCGCTGGCGCTCGCCGCCCTGATCGGCCTGCCGGCCCTGTGGTTCCTGCTGCGGGTGACCCCGCCGCGCCCGCGCCGGATCAACTTCCCGCCGCTCAAGCTCGTCGCCGACCTGATCCCGCAGCGGCAGACCCCGGCGCGCACGCCGCCCTGGCTGCTGATCCTGCGGCTCCTGATCGCCGCCGCCCTGATCCTCGCGGTCGCGGGCCCGGTCTGGAACGCCGGGGGCGTGGGGGCCGGGGGCGGGCGCAGCGCGCTCCTCGTGCTCTTGGACAACGGCTTTCCCGCCGCCCACGACTGGCGCGACCGCCTGCGCGTCGCCACCGACGCCGTGGAGGGCGCCGCCCGGGACGGACGGCCCGTCGCGGTGATCGGCCTCGCCGACGCCCCCGCGGCCTTCGAGGCGAAGACGCCGGCCGCCGCCCTGGAGCGCCTGCGCGCCCTCGCGCCGCGCCCGATCCTCCCCGCCCGCGACGCGCATCTCGCGACGATCGAGACCTTCCTCGACAAGAACCGGGGCGCCGGCCTCGTCTGGATCAGCGACGGCGTCGCCGGCGCGGGCGACACGCGCTTCGCCAAGGGGCTCGCCGACCTCGCGGGCGACAGGGGCGCGGCCCTCACGGTGCTGCGGGCCGACAGGCCGCCGGCCCTCGCCCTCACCGCCACCGAGAATGCCGGCAAGCTCGTGACCCACGTCCTGCGGGCGGCGCCGAACGGGCGCGACGCGGGCGTGATCCGGGCGCTCGACCAGAAGGGCCTCCCGCTCGCCGAGCGCGACTTCGCCTTCGGGGCCGACGCCACCGAGGCGGACGCGACCTTCGAGATGCCGGTGGAGCTGCGCAACAGCATCAGCCGGCTGGAGATCGCGGGCGAGCGCTCGGCCGGCGCCGTGGTGCTGCAGGACGAGCGCGGCAAGCGCCGCCGGGTCGGGCTCGTGTTCGGCGGCACCCTCGACCAGGCGCAGCCTCTCCTGGCGCCGACCTACTACCTGTCGCGGGCGCTCCAGCCCTTCGCGGACGTGCAGGAGCCGCGGGGCGCCAAGGGCACGGCGGACTCGATCAACCAGCTCCTCGACAATCAGGTCTCGGTCCTCGTGCTGGCCGATGTCGGCGCGCTCGACGAGAAGACCACCGCGCGGATCGAGAGCTTCGTGAAGGACGGCGGGATGCTGCTGCGCTTCGCTGGCCCGCGGCTCGCCGCCGGCAACGACCCGCTGGTGCCGGTGCGGCTGCGGCGGGGCGGCCGGACCCTCGGCGGCACGCTCTCCTGGGACAGCCCCAAGACCCTGGCCCCCTTCCCGCCCGAGAGCCCCTTCGCGGGCCTGACGCCGCCGGCCGATATCGGCGTGCGCCGCCAGATCCTGGCCGAGCCGGACGGCGACCTGCCGAGCCGGACCTGGGCGTCGCTCCAGGACGGCACGCCGATCGTCACCGCGCAGAAGCGCGGCCAGGGCACGATCGTGCTGTTCCACGTCACCGCCGACACCACGTGGTCCAACCTGCCGCTCTCCGGCCTGTTCATCGACATGCTCCGGCGCGTGGTGGCGCTGGCCGGCGCCGCGGCGCCGGTCCAGGGGGACGCGACGCGGGCCGCCGCCCCGGTGCTCGCGCCGCGGGTGACCCTCGATGGCTTCGGCGCGCTGGGATCGCCCCCGGCCTCGGCCACCGCGGTGTCGGCCGACTACGCCGACCGGGCGAACCTCGAACATCCGCCGGGCTTCTACGGCCCGCCGGACGGAGGCATCAGCGTGAACGCCCTGAAACCGGATGACCGGCTGAAGCCCCTCGACACCGCCGCGCTCGAGGGCGCCCGGTTCGGGTCCCTCGCCGGCGCCGAGACCCTGGACCTGCGGCCGAGCCTGTTCACCCTGGCGCTGCTGCTGCTGGCGCTCGACACCCTGGCGGGGCTGTGGCTCGGCGGCTTCCTGCGCCGCGGCGGTCTGGCGGCCCGCCTGCGCGGCCGGCCGGCCGTGCTGGCCCTCGCCGGCCTCGTCCTGCTCGCCGCCCTGCCGGCGCGCCCGGTCCGCGCGGAGGAGCCGCCGGCCAACCGGCCGAACGGCATCGAGTCGGCGCTGGTCACGCGCCTCGCCTACGTGATCACGGGCGACGCCGCCGTCGACGAGGCGAGCCGCACCGGCCTCACCGGCCTGACCCAGATGCTGGCCGCGCGCACCGCGCTGGAGCCGGGCGAGCCGGCCGGGATCGATCCGGCGAAGGACGAGCTGGCCTTCTACCCGCTGATCTACTGGCCGATCGCCCCGAACCGGCCACAGCCCTCGGACGTCGCGATCCGCAAGATCGACGCGTTCATGCGCAACGGTGGCACGGTCCTGTTCGACACCCGCGACGCGCTCACCGCGCGGCCGGGCGGGCCGCCCACCCCGGAAGGAGCCTATCTCCGGAAGATGCTGGCGACGCTCGAGGTGCCGGAACTGGAGCCGGTGCCCCTCGACCACGTGCTGACCAAGGCCTTCTACCTCGTGGACAGCTTCCCCGGCCGCTACGCCACGGGCCAGACCTGGGTGGAGGCGCTGCCGCCCGCCGCCGAGGGCGCCGAGCGCCGCCCGGCCCGCGCCGGCGACGGCGTGAGCCCGATCATCATCACCGGCAACGACCTCGCCGCCGCCTGGGCGGTGGGGCGCCGGGGCGAGCCGCTCTACCCGGTCGTGGGCGGCGACCAGCGCCAGCGCGAGATGGCGTTCCGGGGCGGCGTGAACATCGTGATGTACACGCTCACCGGCAACTACAAGGCGGATCAAGTCCACGTGCCCGCGCTGCTGGAGCGGCTGGGGCAGTGATGATGGGTTCGGACACGCGGCGCGAGGCCGCATCCTCTCCCCGCGCGGCGCGCCTGCCGATCCGAAGCGGGCGCGCGGTGATGCGGCGGCTGCATAGGGCGCGGATTCCCTTTCCCGTGCGGGAGAGGGACAGGGTGAGGGGTGAGACCTGTCCGGACGTGGCGCGCGCTGTCGGCACATCGACGGCGTGCTCGATCCTGAAGCGTATCGTCCCTCACCCCATCCCTCTCCCGCACAGGAGAGGGAGCCCGTCGCGCTCGCCCGGGCCGTTGTGTGAACGGAGCGGCGCCCAGCACGAAACGCGGCCTCGCCTCACGGATCCGGAGCGCTCCGCCCCATGCTGAGCCTCAGCTTCACGCCCCTCTTGCCCTGGCCGGCCATCGCGGTCTTCGGCGCGATCGTCGCCGTCCTGGCGGTGTTCGCCGTCCTGGCCCGGGGCCGCACCGCGCTGCTGCGCGTCCTCGTCCTCGCCCTGGTGCTGGCGGCGCTCACCAACCCGGCGCTGGTGCGCGAAGACCGCGAGCCCGTGAAGGACGTCGCCGCCATCGTGGTTGACCGGTCCGGGTCCCAGCAGCTCGGCGACCGGCCGCAGATGACCGACGCGGTCCGCGCCGAGTTGCAGCGCCGGTTCGGTGCGCTCACCGATATCGAGCCCCGCTTCATCGACGTGCCCGATTCCAAGGACGGCGACGACGGCACCAAGCTGTTCACGGCCCTGAGCCAGGCGCTGGCCGACGTCCCGCCGGAGCGCCTCGCCGGGATCGTGATGCTCACCGACGGCGTGGTGCACGACATCCCGTCCTCGCTGGCGCAGCTCGGCATCAAGGCGCCGCTCCACGTCCTCGTCACGGGACACCCGGACGAGCGCGACCGGCAGATCAAGCTCCTGGAGGCGCCCCGCTTCGGCATCGTCGGCAAGGACCTGACGATCCGCGCCGAGGTCATGGAGCGCGGCGGCACCGGCCACGCCGTCGTCACGGTGCGCCGCGACGGTGAGGAGATCGGCCGGCGGGACGTCGCCACCGACAAGCCGTTCGCCCTCAACCTGCGCATCGAGCACGGCGGCCCGAACGTGGTGGAGATCGAGGTCGAGCCGCTGCCGGGCGAGCTCACCACGGTCAACAACCGGGCGGTCCTACCGATCGAGGGCATCCGCGAGAAGCTCCGGGTGCTGCTCGTCTCCGGCGAGCCGCACCAGGGCGAGCGCACCTGGCGCAACCTCCTGAAGTCGGACGCCAACGTCGACCTCGTCCACTTCACCATCCTGCGGCCGCCGGAGAAGCAGGACGGCACGCCGATCTCGGAACTCTCCCTGATCGCCTTCCCGACGCGCGAGCTGTTCGTCCAGAAGATCAAGGACTTCGACCTGATCATCTTCGACCGCTACGCCAATCAGAGCGTGCTGCCGCAGGCCTATTTCGACAACATCGTCCGCTACGTCCGCGAGGGCGGCGCCCTGCTGATCGCCGCCGGACCCGAATTCGCCGGACCGGCCAGCCTCGCCCGCACCCGGCTCGCCGGCATCCTGCCCGGCGACCCCGACGGCCGGGTCGTTGAGAAGCCCTACAAGGCGACGCCGACGCAGGTCGGCCAGCGCCACCCGGTGACCCGCGCCTTGCCGGGCTCGGACGCGAACCCGCCCGCCTGGGGCGACTGGCTGCGCATCGTCGAGGCCCGGACCCGGCCGGGAATCCAGCCGATCCTGTCGGGGGCCGAGGGCCTGCCGCTGCTCGCTCTGTCGCGCGAGGACAAGGGCCGCGTCGCCCTGCTCCTGTCCGACCACGCCTGGCTCTGGGCGCGGGGCTACCAGGAGGGCGGCCCCTATCTCGACCTGCTGCGCCGCCTCGGCCACTGGCTGATGAAGGAGCCGGCCCTGGAGGAGGAGGCGCTGCGCGCCCAGACCACCGGGCGCGGCCGCGAGGTGCGGGTCGAGCGCCAGACGATGGCGGACCAGGCCGAGCCGGTCACAGTGACGGGCCCCACCGGCAAGGTGACGACGCTGACGCTCAAGCCCCAGGAGCCCGGCCTGTTCACCGCGACCTTCGACGCGGAGACCCTGGGCCTGCACACCCTGCGGTCGGGCAACCTCGTGGCCTTCGTCAGCGTCGGGCCGGCCAACCCGCGCGAGCTCGCCGACGTGTTCAGCGACACCGAGCGCCTGAAGGCCGCGGCCGACGGGTCGGGCGGCTCGGTCCGCCGGGTCGCCGAGTCGGGCGGCATCCAGGTGCCGCGCCTCGCGCTGGTGCGCGGCGGCCGCCTCGCCGGCAGCGACTGGATCGGCTTCCGGCCGAGCGACAGCGCCAACATCCGCGGCGTTGAGGTCTACCCGCTGGCGCTCGGCCTCGCGGCGCTGGCCGCGCTGGCGGCCGCCCTGCTCGCCATGTGGCTGGTCGAGGGCCGGCGGGGGCGGGCGGCGTGACGCGGACTTGCGGCTGGGCGCGCCTTCGGACCCGTGCGGCCCTGTGCGCTCCCGCATGGTCGACGGGCGGCGGTCCGCGTCCTATGACCCCCTGACATGTCGAGAGAGTCCGCGTCCGGCGCGGGCTCGAACCAACGGAGACAGCCTGCCCGTGACAGCGCAGACCGTGACTGGACGCCTCCTCGCCGCGACGCTCCTCGTCGCCTGCCTCCAGCTCGCCCCGGCCCGTGCGCAGGAACCGGCCGCGATGCCGTCGACGCAGCCTGCCGTGCCGGCCACCCTGCCGGCCGCCAACGGCCAGTGGACCCACGCGATCACGCTGATGGGCCAGCCGAAATACGGCCCGGACTTCAAGCATTTCGACTACGCCGACCCGGCAGCCCCCAAGGGCGGCATGGTCCGGTTCGGGGCCCAGGGCGGGTTCGACAATTTCAACAT
This sequence comes from Methylobacterium sp. 275MFSha3.1, assembly GCF_900108435.1. Taxonomy (NCBI): domain Bacteria; kingdom Pseudomonadati; phylum Pseudomonadota; class Alphaproteobacteria; order Hyphomicrobiales; family Methylobacteriaceae; genus Methylobacterium; species Methylobacterium sp. 275MFSha3.1. Next base: position 140,933 of record NZ_FNWP01000008.1, read on the forward strand.
CGTCGTCGCCGGCCTGAAGGGCGACCTCGAGAACGGCATCCAGCAGATCTACGATCCGCTGATGACCGAGTCGTCGGACGAGCCGTTCACCTCCTACGGCCTGCTCGCCGAGGCGGTGCGGATCGCCCCCGATCTCGGCTCGGTCTCGTACCGGCTGCGCGAGAACGCCCGCTGGCACGACGGCAAGCCGATCACGCCCGAGGATGTGGTCTGGTCCTTCGACGTGCTGAAGGCCAACAGCCCGTTCTACGCCGCCTACTACCAGACCGTGGCCAAGGCCGAGGTGACCGGGCCGCGCGAGGTGACCTTCACCTTCACCGAGACCGGCAACCGCGAGTTGCCGCAGGTGATCGGGCAGCTCCGCGTCCTGCCCAAGCACTGGTGGACCGCCAAGGATTCCAACGGCAAGGCGCGCAGCGTCACCGAGACGACCCTGGAGCCGCCGCTGGGCTCGGGCCCCTACCGCCTCGCGAAGTTCGAGCCGGGCCGCACCACCACCTACACCCGCGTGCCCGATTACTGGGGCAAGGACCTGCCGGTGAACGCCGGGCGCTACAACTTCGACACCGAGCGCTACGAGTATTTCCGCGACGGCACCGTGCTGGTCGAGGCGCTGAAGGGCGATCTCTACGATTTCCGGGTCGAGAACATCGCCCGGAACTGGGCGACCGCCTACGAGGATTTCCCCGCCGTGAAGGAGGGCCGCCTGATCAAGGAGGCGTTCCCCGAGCGCGGCATGGGCATCATGCAGGCCTTCGCGTTCAACACGCGCCGGGACAAGTTTAGGGATCCGCGCGTCCGCCGGGCCTTCAACCTGGCGATGAACTACGAGGAGATGAACAAGGCGCTGTTCTACGGCCTCTACAAGCGCATCAACTCCTACTTCTTCGGCTCGGAGCTGGCCTCCTCGGGCCTGCCGGAGGGCGAGGAGAAGGCGATCCTCGAGAGCGTCAGGGACAAGGTCCCGGCCTCGGTCTTCACCACCCCCTACGCCAACCCGGTCAACGACGGCCCCGAGGCGGTGCGCAGGAACCTGCGCGAGGCCGTCGGCCTGCTGCGCGAGGCCGGCTACGAGCTGCGCGGCGGCAAGATGGTCAGCAAGGCCACCGGCGAGCCGCTGACCGTCGAGTTCCTGGAGTTCCAGAACACCTTCGAGCGGGTCATCCTGCCGTTCTCGGCGCAGCTGAAGCTGATCGGCATCGACGCCACCCTGCGGGTCATCGACCAGGCGCAGTATCAGAACCGCATCCGCAACTTCGACTTCGACGTCACCACGGCGTCGTGGGGCGAGTCGCTCTCGCCCGGCAACGAGCAGCGCGAGTACTGGGGCTCGGCGGCGGCCGACAAGCCGGGCTCGCGCAACCTGATCGGGATCAAGGATCCCGGCATCGACGCCCTGATCGAGACGGTGATCTTCGCCAAGGACCGACACACCGTGGTCGCGGCGACGCGCGCCCTCGACCGGGTGCTCCTCGCCCACGACTACGTCGTCCCGCAATGGTCCTCCGACCAGCAGCGGACGCTGCGCTGGAACCGGTTCGGCCACCCGGCGATCCTGCCGCTCTACGCCAGCTCCGGCTTCCCGACGACGTGGTGGTACGACGAGAAGCTCGCCGCCAAGACCGGGGCGCCCCGTTGACGGGCGGTCCCGGGATGCCGACCCGGCGCGGGCTGGTCCTCGGGGCCGGCGCCCTCGCGGCGATGCCGCCGTGGCGCCCCGCCCGGGCCGCCGACGCGCAGGAGCGCCACGGCCTGTCCAGCTTCGGCGAGCTCAAATACGGCCCGGACTTCGCGCATTTCGACTACGTGAACCCGATGGCGCCCCGCGGCGGGCGCTTCTCGGCGCAGCTCGCCGCGACGACCGGCAATCAGTCGCTCAACACCTTCAACACGCTCAACGTCTACGTGCTGCGCGGCGACGGGGCCGCCGGCATGCCCCTGACCTTCGACAGCCTGATGGTCCGCGCCCTCGACGAGCCGGACGCCCTCTACGGGCTGGTGGCGCGCGCCGTCACGGTCAGCCCGGACGGCCTGACCTACACCTTCGCGCTGCGCCCGCAGGCGCGGTTCCACGACGGCTCGCCGCTGACCGCGCGGGACGCGGCCTTCAGCCTCAAGCTCCTGCGCGACAAGGGCCACCCCGAGATCGCCGAGGTGATCCGGCCCATGACCGACGCCCGGGCCGCGGGCGACGGGCGGCTCGTGGTGACCTTCGAGCCGGGCCGCGCCCGGGACCTGCCGCTGTTCGTCGCGCAGCTGCCGCTCTTCTCCGCCGCCTACTACGCCGGCCGGGACTTCGAGGCCTCGACCCTGGAGGCGCCCCTCGGCTCCGGTCCCTACCGGGTCGGCACCGTCGATCCGGGCCGGTCCATCGGCCTGGAGCGCGTCCCGGATTACTGGGCCGCCGAGCTGCCGGTGAATGTCGGCCAGAACAACTTCGACGCGATCCGCTACGAGTATTTCCGCGACCGCACCGTGGCCTTCGAGGCGTTCAAGAGCGGTGCCTTCACGTTCCGCGAGGAGTTCACCGCCCGGGTCTGGGCGACCGGCTACGACTTCCCGGCGATGACCGAGGGCCGCGTCGTCCGCGAGACGGTGCCGGACGCGCGGCCGAGCGGCACGCAGGGCTGGTGGATCAACACCCGCCGCGCCGCGTTCCGCGACCCGCGGGTGCGCGAGGCGATCGGCCTGTGCTTCGATTTCGAATGGTCGAACCGCAACCTGATGTACGGCGCCTACGCGCGCACGGCCTCGTTCTTCGAGAATTCCGACCTCAAGGCGACCGGCAAGCCCTCGGCCGAGGAGCTCGCCCTGCTGGAGCCGTTCAAGGACCTGCCGCCCGAGGTGTTCGGCGAGGCCTGGGCGCCGCCGGTCTCCGATGGGTCCGGCCAGGACCGGGCGCTGCTGAAGCGCGCCGACGCGCTCCTGCGGGAGGCCGGCTGCACCCGCCAGGGCGGCAACCTGCTGCTCCCCGGCGGCCAGCCCCTGACCCTCGAGTTCCTCGACGAGGATCCGGTCTTCCAGGCGGTCACGCAGCCCTTCATCCGCAACCTGGGGCTGCTCGGCATCAGGGCGAGCCTGCGCACGGTTGACCCGTCTCAGTACCAGGCGCGGCTGAAGGATTTCGACTTCGACGTCACGCCGCGCCGCTACAGCAGCGGGCTCACCCCCGGCGCGGAGCTGCGCGAGACCTACGGGTCCCGCTCCGCCGGGACGGCGGGCTCCAACAACCTCTCGGGGATCGCCAGCCCGGCGATCGACGCGCTGCTCACCGCCGTCGCCGACGCGACGTCGCGGGCGGACCTGACCACCGCCTGCCGGGCGCTGGACCGGGTCCTGCGGGCCGGGCGCTACTGGGTGCCGATGTGGTACGCCTCGACCCATCGCCTCGCCCTCTGGGACGTGTACGACCGCCCGGCGACCCCGCCGAAATACGACCTCGGCGCCCCCGGGACGTGGTGGTTCGACGCCGACAAGGCCAAGCGGATCGGGCGGGACTGACGCCATGCTCGCCTACATCCTGCGCCGCATCGGCCTGATGATCCCGACCCTGTTCGGGATCATGCTGATCACCTTCACCATCGTGCAATTCGCCCCCGGCGGACCGGTGGAGCGGGTGCTGTCGCAGCTCCAGGGCCAGCGCGACGGGGCCATGTCCCGCGTCACCGGCGGCTCGGGCGACCTCGGCGGCGCCAGCCGGCCGTCGGGCGGCGGCGGCGACGCCGGTTCCCGCTATCGCGGCGCCCAGGGGTTGAGCCCGGAATTCATCGCCAAGCTCGAGAAGCAGTTCGGCTTCGACAAGCCGGCGCCCGAGCGCTTCGCCATGATGCTCTGGGACTACGTCCGGTTCGATTTCGGCCGCAGCTACTTCCGCGACGTCACGGTCATCCAGCTGATCAAGGAGCGGCTGCCGGTCTCGATCTCGCTGGGCCTGTGGATGACGCTGCTGTCCTACGCGATCTCGATCCCGCTCGGCATCCGCAAGGCCGTGGCGGACGGCACGCGCTTCGACCGCGCGACCTCCTTCGTGGTGATCATCGGCTACGCGATCCCGGGCTTCATGTTCGGGCTGATGCTCATCATCCTGTTCGCCGGCGGCTCGTTCTACCAGTGGTTCCCGCTGCGCGGCCTGACCAGCGAGGGCTGGGAGAGCTTCTCGCCCTGGCACAAGGTGACCGACTACGCGTGGCACATGGTGCTGCCGCTGACCGCCCTGGTGATCGGCGCCTTCGCCACCTCGACCCTGCTGACCAAGAACTCGTTCCTCGACGAGATCCGCAAGCAGTACGTGCTGACCGCGCGGATGAAGGGGCTGTCCGAGCGGCGCGTGCTCTACGGGCACGTGTTCCGCAACGCCATGCTGATCGTGATCGCGGGCTTTCCGGGCGCCTTCATCTCGGCCTTCTTCACCGGCTCGCTGCTCATCGAGACGATCTTCTCCCTCGACGGCCTGGGCGAGCTGTCGTTCCGGGCGATCGTCGGGCGCGACTACCCGGTGGTGTTCGCAACGCTCTACATCTTCTCGCTGCTCGGGCTCGCGGTGAACCTGCTGTCCGACCTGATCTACGTCTGGATCGACCCGCGGATCGATTTCTCGGCGCGGGCGACCTGACCGCGCGCCGCGCGGAGCCTCAGGCCTCCGGGAGGCTCGCGGCGCCGGCCGGCACCGGCGGCTCGTCGCGCGGGGGGCCGGCCAGGCCCAGCAGCGCCGCGATGGCGTCGCCGTCCGGCGCGCCGAGGAGGTCCGCCAGGGTGTAGCGGTCGAGGACGGCGAGGAACGCCGCCAGGGCCTCGCCCAGCACCCGCCGGAGCCGGCACGGGGCCGTGATGGCGCAGGCGCCGCCGCCGAAACACTCGACCAGCGCCAGGTCGTCCTCGGTCTGGCGCACCACTGCACCGACGACGATCTCCTCCGGCGGCTTCGCCAGCCGAAGGCCGCCGCCCCGGCCGCGGATCGTCCGGATCAGGCCGAGCCGACCCAGCTGGTGGACCACCTTGGTCAGGTGATTTTCCGAGATGCCGTAGGCGCGCGCGATCCCGGCGATCGAACTCTGCTCGGGCTCGTGGAGCCCGACGTAGATCAGCGTGCGCAACGCGTAATCCGTGTAGCGGGTCAGGCGCATCTCAACTCCAGAAGACGATCCCTGCCGTGGGGCGATGCGATGTCCGCCGCGGTCCGAGTCCGTACGCGCAGCCGCGGACCGGCACCACCGCAGGCAGGCGAACAGGCACCGTCCCTATAAGATGTATTTCCCTTGCATCTTTTCGAGGGGGTGCTAAAAGAAGCATGTCGTATGCACCTTTTGAGCTGTGCCATGCCCGCGCCCCTCTCCCCCGCCACCGTCGCTCTCATCAAGGCCACCGTGCCGGCCCTGGAGGCCCACGGCCTCACCATCACGAAGCGCATGTACGAGCGCCTCTTCGAGAACGCCGAGATCCGCGATCTCTTCAACCAGTCCCATCACGGCGAGACCGGCTCTCAGCCGAAGGCCCTGGCCCAGGCCGTGCTCGCCTACGCCCGCAACATCGACAATCTCGGCGTCCTGGCGGGTGCGGTCGAGCGCATCGCGCAGAAGCACGTCGCCCTGAACATCCTGCCGGAGCACTACCCGCACGTGGCCGACGCCCTCCTCGGCGCGATCGGGGATGTCCTCGGCGAGGCCGCCACGCCGGAGATCGCCACGGCCTGGGGGGAGGCCTACTGGTTCCTGGCGGAACTGCTGATCGGCCGGGAGGCCGCGATCTACCGCGACCATGCCTCCAAGCCGGGCGGCTGGAACGGCTGGCGCGACTTCGTGGTCGACAGCGTGACCCAGGAGAGCGAGACGATCCGCTCCTTCGTCCTCGTGCCGGCCGACGGTGGCCCGGTGCTGCGGCATCGGCCGGGCCAGTATCTCGGCTTCCTCCTGGACCTGCCGGGCCGCGGTGTGCTGAAGCGGAACTACTCGGTGTCCTGCGCGCCGAGCGACCGGGCCTACCGCATCACCGTCAAGCGCGAGGCGGCGCCGGGCCGTCCGGCCGGGATCGCCTCGAACTGGCTGCACGACCACGCGCGGCCCGGCACCGTGCTGAAGGTCGCCGCACCGGCGGGCGACTTCAGCCTCGACACCGAGAGTGACGCGCCCGTGGTGCTGGTCAGCGGCGGCGTCGGGCTGACCCCGATGATCAGCATGCTCGAGACCATCGCGGCGGACAGCCCGGACCGGCCGACCTGGTACGTCCACGGCGCCCTGTTCGGCCGCGTCCACGCCCTGCGCGACCACGCCCGGGCGCTCGCGGCGCGGGCCCGCGCCGCGACGCTCGTGACGTTCTACGCGGAGCCCGAAGCCGCGGACCGGCCGGGTGAGCACTACGACGTCCAGGGCCTGATCACGGCGGACTGGCTCGCGGAGCACACGCCGCACGACCGCGCGACCTACTATTTGTGCGGTCCCAAGCCGTTCCTGCGGGATCTCGCCACCGGCCTGCTGCGCCGCGGCGTCCCGGCCGAGCGGGTGAAGTTCGAGTTCTTCGGCCCGGCCGACGAGCTCTTCGAGGAGCCCCGACAGGCAGCCTAAGCGGCGCTCACGCCGACCCCGCCGCCGAGCGGGCGCTCCGGGCCGAGCACCCGCGCCACGGTGGTCCGCAGCGCCTGCGCGCTCCGGTAACCCACGGCCGCCGCGACCGCCCGCGGCGGCCGCCCCTCGGCCGCGAGCGCCAGCGCCCGGATCACGCGGGCCCGCGCCCGCCAGTCGCCGAAGCTGAGGCCCGTCTCCGCGCGGAACCCGCGCGTGAGCGTGCGCCGGCTCGCCCCGGCACGGTCGGCCCAGGCGTCGAGATCGGCCTCCGAGGCCGGATCCTCGATCAGCGCGAGACAGACCCGGCGCAGGCGCGCGTCGCGCGGGAGCGGCAGCGCGAGCGGCGTCGCGGGGGCCCGGCCGATCTCGTCGAGCACCAGGGCGGCGAGGTGGCCGCCGCGACCCGCTTCTGCGTAGAGCACCGGCTCCTCCGCCAGCGCGGTGAGCGCGGCCGCGAGGAGCCGCGACACCGCGATCACCCGGCAGCTCGCCGCGAAGGACCGGACCGCGGCGGGATCGAGATAGGCGGAGCACATCGCGACCGCGCCGTGGGTCGCGACCGCGTGCGGCAGAAGCGGCGGGATCCAGAGGGCGTGCCCCTCGGGAACCACCCAGGTGCCGTCCTCCGCGAACGCCATCATCAGCCCGGACGTGGCGTAGAGCAGCTGCGCCCGGGGATGGAAGTGCCGGGCGAGATGCATCCCGGCCGCGTAGGTCTTGGGCATCACCGCGACCGGGCGGGGCACGTCCTGATAGTCGGCCGCCTCGGTCGACCGCCCCGCGGCGCCGCGCGCCTCCGTCGAGATTGGCCCGTTCGCGTACATATCCGGCCCAACACCGCCATCGGGTCAGGCTATCAGGGTGCCGTCCCGGAGGATACGCCGCGATGGATTCGGACACGCTGTCCCGCCGCACCCTGCGCTTCGTCAACGTCGCGCACGCCCTCGACCACTTCGTGCTGCTGATCTACCCGACCGCGGTGATCGCCATCGCGGCCCAGACCGGGCTCGGCTACGGCGAGCTGATCGGGCTCGCCACCGGCGCCTTCGTGGCCTTCGGCTTGTGCTCGCTGCCGATGGGCTCGCTGGCCGACCGGTTCGGGCGGCGCAACATGCTGGCGGTGTTCTTCTTCGGCTACGGCCTGTCCTGCCTGGGCGTGGCGAGCGCCTCGACGCCGCTGGGCTTCGCCCTCTGGCTCTGCGTCCTCGGGCTCGCCTCGGCGATCTACCACCCGGTCGGCTCGGCCATGCTGGTGACCCATGCGCGCCGGCTCGGGCACGATCTCGGCATCAACGGCGTCTGGGGCAATCTCGGCGCGGCCTCGGCCTCCGGCCTGACCGCGCTGCTCGCCGCCACGGTCAGCTGGCGCGCGGCCTTCATCGTTCCCGGCCTCGTCTGCCTCGCCAGCGGGGCCGCCTTCGTGGCCCTGGTCCCGGGCGACGGCGACGCCGCGGGGAGGAAGGCCGGCGGCGCGGCGGTGATCCCCGTCACCCGGCCCTGGGCGCTCATGGCGATGTTCGCCCTGTCGATCTTCGCGGGCGGCCTGACCTTCAACCTGACGACGATCAGCCTGCCCAAGGTGATCGACGAGGGCGTCGGGCAGGCGCTGCCGCTGGCGCTGACCGGCTCGATCGCCACCGGCGTCTTCCTGTTCGGCGCGCTGATGCAGCTCGCCATGGGCCGGCTGATCGACCGCTACAGCCTGCCCTCCCTGTTCGTGGCCCTGTCGGTGCTGCAGCCGCTCGGGCTCGGGATCGCGGCCGTCTCCACCGGCCTGCCGCTGCTCGCCGGGCTCGTCCTCGCCATGACGGCGATCTACGGGCAGGTGGTGATCAACGACGCGATGATCGCCCGCTACGTGCCGCCCGCCTACCGGGCCCGCGCCTACAGCGTGCGCTACTTCGTCGGCTTCACGGCGAGCGGCTTCGTGGTGCCGGCGATCGCCCTCCTGCACGACCGCGGCGGCTTCGCGCTGGTCCTCGGCGTCGCCGCCGCCTGCGGCGCGGTGATCTGGCTCGCGGCCCTGGGCTTCCTGAGGCTGACGCAGGGCGGCGCGCGGCCCGCCCTGGCCGCCGCCGAGTAGCGCGGCGGTTTGCGGGGCGAGCCCCGCGCTGCTACGCGGCGCCCGTCCGACCCGCGAGTACCCCGTGACCGACCTGTCCCTCGTCATCCGGCCGGAGCGGCCGGAGGATGCCCCCGCCATCGAGCGCCTCCATGCCCGGGCCTTCGGTCCCGGCCGCTTCGCCCGCACCGCCTACCGCCTCCGCGAGGGCGCGGCCGAGCGGATCGATCTCGGCATCACCGCCTCCGTCGGCAGCTTCCTCGTCGGCTCGGTCCGGATGGGTCCGGTGCGGACCGGGGCGACGCCCTTCGTGATGCTCGGACCCCTGGCGGTCGATCCGAGCTTCGAGGGCCGCGGCATCGGAGGCACCCTGACCCGCGCGGCGATCGAGGGGGCCCGGCGGGCGGGAGAAGGTCTGGTGATCCTCGTCGGCGACGCGCCCTACTACGCCCGCTTCGGCTTCACGCCGGTTCCGCCCGGGCGCCTGACCCTGCCGGGGCCGGTCGACCCGGCGCGCCTTCTGTGGCTGGAACTGGCCGCGGAGTTCCGTGCGGGCGTGTCGGGCCCGATCGAGGCGGTCAGGACCTGAAACGGGGCCCGGCGGGCGTGCCTCAGCTCTCTGACGGTGATTTCGATCCGCACCCGGCTGGTCTTCTGCATGCGCGTGAATGGCTCAGCTCAACCCACACGCAGCCGCCGTCATTGCGAGCGAAGCGAAGCAATCCAGTAGCGCCACACTTGCGGAGGGCGCGCTGACCCTGGGTCGCTTCGCTGCGCTCGCGATGACAGAGGGGGCCGACGGGTCCGCCGAGCAGCGAGCGCCGCCAGGGCTGGCGCTCGACCGTTCGAAACCCCGCTCAGGCCCGCCGGAGCGCCAGCGCGGCGATCAGCCCGGCCGCGAGCAGCGCCAGCGCCACCGGCGTCGCCGAGGTCGCCGGCCACGCCGAGGCGGCGGCCGTGAACAGCGCCCCGAACGTCATCTGGGTGAAGCCGTAGAGGCTGGAGGCCGACCCGGCGGCGTGCGGGTCGACGTTCATCAGCCCCGCCACCGCGTTGGGGCTGAGCAGACCGACGCCCACCGCGTAGACGAAGAGCGGCACGATCAGGCTGACCACGCCGAGCATGCCGGTGCGGTCCACGACCAGCAGCGACAGCGCCGCCCCGATGCAGAGGAGGTTGCCGCTCCGCGCCGCCTTGCGGATCGGCACCCGGGCGGCGAGCCGGCTCGCCAGGACGGCGCCGCCGACCATGCCGAACACGACGATCAGGCAGTCGAAGCCCACCTCCTGCGAAGAGCGCCCGAGCCGGTCCACGAGGAGGAACGGCGCCACCGCCAGGAACGCGTAGAGACTGGTGCCGCCGCAGGCGCCCGCCACCAGGTAGGCCCGGAACACCGGGACCCGCACCAGCCGCAGGTAGCCGGACAGGACAGCGACGAAGCCCGGCAGCGCCACCTTGTGGCGGTTGGTCTCGGGCAGGGTGAAGACCACGAGCGCGCCCAGCACGGCGACGAGGCCGGCCAGCACCACGAACACCGCGCGCCAGCCGAAGACCTCGTTCACCACGCCGCCGATCGCAGGGGCCAGCGCGGGCGTGAGCGTCATCGCGGTGGTGAGGATCGCGAGCTTCCGGGCGGCGTCCTCGCGGGTCGAGACGTCGCGGACCATCGCCCGGCCGATCACCAGCGAGCCGCAGGCGCCGAGGGATTGCAGGACGCGGGCGACGAGCAGGACGCCGATGTTGGGCGCGGGGATCGCGAGCAGCAGGCCGGCGAGGTAGAGGCCGAGTCCCCCGATCAGGATCGGGCGCCGCCCGTACCGATCCGAGAGCGGCCCGTAGAGGAGCTGACCGCCCGCGAGCCCGATCAGGTAGACGGTGATCGTCAGCTGCGCGCCGGCGGCGTTGGTGCCGAGGTCGACGGCCGCCGCCGCCAGCGCCGGCACGAAGATGTGCAGCGCCACCGTCCCGGTCATGGTCACGGCGACGAGGAGCGGCAGGGGGGCCCGGCGCTCCGGCACGGCGGGACGTCGATCAGTCAAGGGGCCCTACGCGGTTCTCGATCCGGCCGGATGCCGGGGCGCAGCCGCCTTAGAGCAAGGGCCACGCCCGGAGCCATGCCGGCGGAACGCGCCAGGCACGCGAGGGGCGGGACCGTGCCCGGCCCCGCACCCGGCCGTGCCGTCTACTCCTTCGGCAGCGGCTGCGGGGTCGGCAGCGGAGCGTTCAGATCCTTGGTCGGGCCGCCGACCTCCAGATCCTTCGCCCGCTCGACGGCCTCGGGATTGGCCTTCGCGGCCGGCTCCTTGGCGGCCGGCGCCGTCGGCGCGGTCGGCTCGGCGGGGATCAGGCTCGAGGGCTGGCCCTGCTGGTCGCTGTCGTGTGCGCTGGCCGGGGGAGCCGGCGCGTTGCGGTCGCTCGACTCGCCAGTCGTCCGCGGGCTGCCGGGCGACTTCGCCTCGACCGGCTTGGCGGTGCCGGTATCGGCGGGCTTGGCCGGGCTGTCCTTACCCTCGGACGCCTTGTTGGCGGCGGGCTTGTCGGCGGACGGCTTGTCGGCGGCGGGCTTGTCCTCGGGCTTGGCCGCGGCGGGCGTGGCCGCCGGCGCGGCGTCGGTCTTCTCGACGGCCGGCAGCGGCTTCGGCGATTCGGCGAGCGTCCGCAGGTAGGCGATGACGTTGGCCCGCTCCTGCGGCGCGGCGATGCCCGCGTAGGCCATCTTGGTGCCCTTCACGTAGGCCTTCGGGTTGGTCAGGAACTCGTCGAGGTCGGCGTAGGTCCAGGTGCCGCCCTTCTCCTTCATGGCCGCCGAGTAGTCGAAGCCCGCATGCCCGCCCTTCGGCCGCTCGACGATGCCGTACAGGTCGGGACCGACCTTGTTCGGGCCGCCCTTCTCGAAGCTGTGGCAGGCGTGACAGGCCTTGGTGCCGGCCTCGCCCTTCTCGGCATTGGCGCTCGCGAGGCGGACGGCGATCGGCTCGACCTTGGCCTCGGGCGCCGCCGCGGCGGTCTCGGGCTGCGGCTCGGGCAGGTCGTAGCCGGCATTGCCCGCCGGCTTCGGGTGGTAGATCAATTCGGCGACGAAACCCGATCCGGCCGCGAACAGAAGGGCGCCGAGGACCGCACCCAGGACCTTGTTCACCTCGAACGAGTTCATGCTCTTCTCGCAACTCGGCCGTGCCGAACGCGCGCCTGACACGGGCGAGCGGGCTCGGACACCGGACATTGGAAGATTTCGAGGTTGCCTTAGCGGTTCCGGGCGGCTCCTGACAATGCCGCAGGGGCGTTCCGCGTCGCTCCGGCGCAGGATTGTTCCACCGAATTGTCCAGCTTGTCACCGGGTGGCACCTTTTCTCCACCGCGGCCCGGCCCGTTTCCGCAGGCCCGTTCCCGGGGGACGACAACCGGGGGCCGGCCTGTTAAGCAGCCGGCCGCCTCCCGTCGCGGCCGCTCGATCCGCGCATCCGGATCCGAATCTCGATGTCCGATCCCCTGGTCCTGATCCCGGCGCGCCTCGCCGCGACCCGCCTGCCGAACAAGCCGCTGGCCGACATCGCCGGCGAGGCCATGATCGTCCACGTTTGGCGCCGCGCCGTCGAGGCCGGGATCGGCCCGGTGGTGGTCGCCACCGACACGGCGGAGATCGCCCGCACGGTCGAGGCCGCGGGCGGCCTCGCGGTGATGACCCGGGCCGACCACCCGTCGGGCTCCGATCGCCTCGCCGAGGCCCTGGAGATCGTCGATCCGGAGGGCCGCCACGACGTGGTCGTCAACGTGCAGGGTGACCTGCCCACCATCGACCCGGCGATCATCGGCGCCTCCGTCGCGCCGCTCGCCGACCGCACCGTCGACATCGTCACCCTCTGCGCGCCGATCACCGATCCGCACGAGGCCGACAACCCCAACGTGGTCAAGCTCGTCGGCCACGCGGTCGGTCCCGGGCGCCTGCGCGCCCTCTACTTCACCCGCGCCCGCGCGCCCTGGGGCGACGGGCCCCTCTGGCACCATATCGGCCTGTACGCCTACCGGCGCACGGCGCTCAGCCGGTTCGTGGCCCTGCCGCCCGGCGAGCTGGAGGTGCGGGAGAAGCTGGAGCAGCTGCGGGCCCTCGAGGCCGGCATGCGCATCGATGCCGCCATCGTCGACGACCTGCCGCTCGGCGTCGACACCCCCGCCGACCTGGAACGGGCCCGCGCCCTGCTGCAGGGCCGGCGCCCGAACTGATCCGACGAACGAATCCGCGCCGCCATGACCGACCGCACCATCGCCTACCAGGGTGAGCCCGGGGCCAACTCGCACATCATCTGCGCGGAGGCCTACCCGGACTGGACACCGCTGCCCTGCCCGACCTTCGAGGACGCCTTCGCGGCGGTGACGGAGGGGCGCGCGCAGCGGGCGATGATCCCGATCGAGAACTCGATCGCGGGCCGCGTCGCCGACATCCACCACCTGATCCCGATCTCGCCGCTGCACATCGTGGCCGAGCACTTCCTGCCGATCCACTTCCAGCTGATGGTCCTGCCGGGCACGAAGCTCGAGGCGCTGAGGAGCGTCCACAGCCACGTCCACGCGCTGGGCCAGTGCCGCCGCATCATCCGCCGGCTGGGCCTGAAGGCCGTGGTCGCCGGCGACACCGCCGGGGCGGCCCGCGAGATCGCCGAGATTGGCGACCCGAGCCGGGCGGCCCTGGCGCCCGCCCTCGCCGCCGAGGTCTACGGCCTGGACATCCTCGAGCGCGACGTCGAGGACGAGGCGCACAACACCACCCGGTTCGTGGTGTTCTCCCCCGAGCCCGAGCCGGTCGCCCAGGGCGTCGAGCCCTGCGTGACGAGCTTCGTGTTCCGCGTCCGCAACATCCCGGCCGCCCTCTACAAGGCGCTCGGCGGCTTCGCGACCAACGGCGTCAACATGTCGAAGCTCGAGAGCTACATGGTCGACGGCGAGTTCACCGCCACGCAGTTCTACGCCGAGGTCGACGGCCATCCGGAGGATACGGGCCTCCGCCGCGCGCTGGACGAGCTCGGCTTCTTCTCGCGCGAGCTGCGGGTGATCGGGACCTACCCGGCCCACCCGTTCCGCGAGGCGGCGCGGCCGCCCGCGGAGTGATTCTCACTCCCGCCGCAGGATGCGGTCGGCGGCCAGATCCGACCAGAAGCCCGGCCGGAAATCCCGCTTGAGCGCCTCGGGATCGTAGACGGTCTCGACCCAGGTCAGGAAGTCGAGGCCCTGCGCCTCGCCCTCGACGCGGTAGCGTGCGAAGAACGCGTCGAGGATCCCGGTCTTGGCGAAGCGGAGATGGCCGTAGCGGGCGGAGAGCTGCCGGGCGGCCTCGGCCACCGGGCGGCCCTCGTGCAGGATCAGGTACAGGGCCGAGGCGAGGCCGGCCCGGTCGGCGCCGGACTTGCAGTGCATCACGGCCGGGTACTCGATGCCGGCGAAGAACGCCTTGGCGCCGAGGATGGTGGTGCGGTCCGGCGCCTCCCGCGAGCGGAGCACGAACTCGACGAGCTTGAGGCCGTGGCGCTCGCAGGCCTCGCGCTGCAGCGGCCAGGACCCGTGCTCGCGCCCGCCGCGAAGGGAGATGATCGTCCGCACGCCCTCGGCCCGGAAGCGGGCGAGCTGGTGGGGACCGGGCTGGGCCGAGCGCCAGACGGCGCCGGTGCCGACCCGGTGCCGGTTGAGGTAGGCGAGGCGGAACACGCCGTGGTCCATCAGCAGCATGCTGGCCCAGGCCATCAGCCGGTCGCCGGGGCCGGCGATCGGCCGCTCGAAGCGGGCGATCCGGGCCATGCGGCGCGCGTAGCGCGTCTCGGGCTTGAGGAAGCGGTTGAACAAGGCCGGGCTGCCGAGGGAACGAGCCCGGGCTCTACCAGCCACCCGGCGGCCCGGCAATTCGCGGGCCCGGCCCCCGACCGGCACGCGGTCGACCACACACCGACGCGTTCCGGCGCCGTTCTTGCCTCCACTCCGCCCGGATCGGCATCGAACCTGCGCGGACCGCGCGAGTTATCCGCCGGTCGGACGATGGGAGGCCCGAGGCCCATGAGCACGCGCACCACGAGCATCCGCCGGGCCCGCGAGGCCGACCTCGGCGGCTTGTCCAAGGTGTTCGACGCGTCGTGGCGCGAGGCCTATCGCGGCATCATCCCGGGCGTCGCCCTGGAGCGGCTGATCTCGACCCGGGATCGGGCGTGGTGGCGGGGCGCCCTGCGCCGCGGCCGGCCGATCGCGGTGGTCGAGACGGGCGAGCTCGTCGTCGGCTACGCGGCCTACGGGCGGACGCGCAGCCAGTCGCTCGGCACCGAGGCGGAGATCGACGAACTCTACCTGCTGCCGGAGTACCAGGGCGTCGGCCTGGGCCGCCGCCTGTTCCGGGCGGTGCGCAACGACCTCGCGGATCACGGCCTCGCGCGGCTCGGCGTGTGGAGCCTGGAGGACAACGCCCGCGCCAGCGCCTTCTACGAGGGGCTCGGCGGCGTCGCCGGCCCGCGGGTGCTGGACCGCGTGGCGGGCCTCCCGCTCCCGAAGGTCGGGTTTCTCTTCGGCTAACGTTTTCCAGCGCTCGTTGCCGGGCCGTACCATCGACTGATTTGCTTTGCCAGGCGGCGCCTCTAAGAGATCCGGGAAGCGGACGAGACCGCATTCCGGAAGCGACACGCCATGAAGATCGACGCCATCCCGCTCGGCAAGAAGCCGCCGCACGACGTCAACGTCATTGTCGAGGTGCCGCTGGGCGGCGAGCCGATCAAGTACGAGATGGACAAGGAATCCGGCGCGCTGGTCGTCGACCGGTTCCTGTACACGCCGATGTTCTACCCGGGCAATTACGGCTTCATCCCCCACACCCTGTCGGGCGACGGCGATCCCTGCGACGTGCTGGTGGCCAACACCCGCGCGGTGCTGCCGGGCGCGATCATCAGCGCGCGTCCCGTGGGCGTCATGGTGATGCAGGACGAGGGCGGCGAGGACGAGAAGATCATCGCGGTGCCCTCGCGCCACCTGACCAAGCGCTACGACCGGGTCGAGAACTACACCGACCTGCCCGACATCACGATCCAGCAGATCCAGCACTTCTTCGAGCACTATAAGGATCTGGAGCCCGGCAAGTGGGTCAAGTTCGTCCGCTGGGGCGACAAGGAGGAGGCCCACCGGCTGATCGAGGAAGCGATCGAGCGCGGCAAGGCCAAGAAGTAAGGGTGTTGCGGCCGCTCCTCCGGGGAGCGGCCCGTACCCGTCAGCCGTCGATGCGGCGCAGCCCGGCCCGGTAGCGCCGGGCATTCTCCACGTAGCGCAGGGCGGCCTGCCGCAAACCCTCGATCGCGGCCTCGTCGAGGGTGCGCACGGCCTTGGCCGGCGCCCCGACGATCAGGCTGTGATCCGAGAACTCCTTGCCCTCGGTGACCAGCGCGTTGGCGCCAACGAGGCAGCCGCGGCCGATCCGGGCCCCGTTCAGAACCGTCGCACCCATGCCGACGAGGCTGCCGTCCCCGATGGTGCAGCCGTGCACGATCGCGCCGTGCCCGATCGTGACGTCGGTCCCGATCACGAGGGGGAAGCCGGGATCGACGTGCATGATCACGCCTTCCTGGACGTTGGTGCGGTCGCCGATGCGGATCGGCTCGTTGTCGCCGCGCAGGGCCGCGCCGAACCAGATGCCGACATCGAGGCCGAGATGCACCCGGCCGATCACCTGCGCGTCGGGCGCGATCCAGACCCGGGCCGGGTCGGCGAGGTCGGGGACGTGCTCGTCGAGGGCGTAGAGCGGCATGGCGGCCTTTCACGGAAGAGCGGTGGTATCGGCCGCGCGGCGCGGCCGGGATCGCGACAGATGACGCGCGGCACGTGTCGCGGGAATGGTACGGCGCGTCCAGGCTGCCAATGCTAGGCTGGCTCCGCAAGCGGTCGCGACCCGGATCGGAGACAGAGATGGCACGCCTCCCGGCCCTGATCGGTCTGACGCTTCTCCTGCTGACGCAGGGGGCCGGGGCCGCGGACCTGCGGGGGCCGGCGGCGCTGGGCCGGTTCCGGGCGACGTGCGAGGATCTCGGGACCTTCTGCTTCGCCGACGCCTGCGGCGGCGATCAGATCGCGGCGGCCGAGGGCTGCCGGGCGCGCTGTCCGAGCGCGTCGATCGTCGAGGTCGTCCCGGCCGCCTGCCCGCTGCCGGACGGTCGGTCCGTGCCGATCCTCCGGCGCCGCGGCTGAGAATCGGCCGCGATCGAGGGCCGGGAGAAATATCGGACGTCCGCGGCAACGAAACGCGGAACGCGGCATTGACCGTTTCGAACACGCGAACAACGGAGACGCGGACAGATGCTCGCGAACGCGCGCGATGCCCGCCGGCGCACGAAGCTGACCAGCGATCTCCGTCCGCCCGAAGCGGGAGCGAACGCCGATCCCGTCCTGTACGGCGTGGCCGCGGGTCTGGCGGCCCTGTTCCCGCCCGTGATGCTGCGCTCGGAGGCCGCGCCCGAGACGCACCGCGCCTCCGAGACCTCGCGGGCGCCGGACGCGACCGGCACCCGCTGAGGCTAGGACCGGTCGGCGCAGGCTCCCCTCAGGCCGCGAGCCGGACGAGGAGGAGGAGGGTCGCCAGGAGCGGCGCCGCCGCGGCGAGCCAGAGGGCGCCCGGATGGAAGCCCTCGGGTCCCGAGAAGCGCACGGTCCGCGTCACCGCGGGACGCAGGGGATCCCCGCGTCCGATCCCGATCCCGACTGGCATCCGCTCACTCCTCGATACCGGAGGAGTGAGCGCCGACGTCCCTCAAGAGCGTCTGAATCGGCGGCCGTCGTCGTTCGGCGTGGTGAACCGGCCCTTAAAGGGCCCGGTCGAACTTCAGCTCGCCGTTCGGGCTCTTCAGAACGAGCTGCGAGCCGACCATGTCCCACGCCGCCGAGGTGCGCAGGGCGATGAAGAACGCCTGCTCGGCGGCCGCGAGGCTCTTGTCGCAGCTCTTCTTGGTGAGCGCGAGCGGGCCGACGGCGATGTGCTGCTCCTTGAGCGGGAAGGCGGTCGCCGCGAAGGTGTTGCAGCCGCCGTAGCCGCGGGCGCGGTACTGCTTGTCGATGATGAAGCTCGGCCGGTCGCCGCCCGTGAACGGCTTGCCGTTCAGGCTCACGGCGGTCCACGTCGAGTCCAGCGGGAACATCTTCTCGCTGGCCTTGGTCCCCGGCACGTACTGGGGCTTCTTCTCCTCCTCGCCGCCCGGCCGGCGGTTGCCCCGGCCGAAGCCCGTGGGCGAGCCGCCCATCTGCGCCTGCGCCTGCGTCGCCGCGGTCAGGTCCATGGCCAGCACGGCACAGGCCAAGCTCGCGATCAGCACCCCTCTCATCGTCCAGTCCCCATGTCGCGCGCGCCGCGCGCAGGTCATCCCGGTCCGGAAGCGCCGCGCGGGCCGCGCGGTCCGGCCCCTCGCGTGGGCCGCTCCGAATCCTTGCGCCTTGCCGGATGCGACAGGATTTCAGCACAATTATGGTCGCGCTCGGCCGAAGACCGCCCGGAAACGATCCGGGACCGCGATCGTTGTTGATCAGTGCGAAGCAGGAGGATCACCTTGGCAGGATCGGACGAGGGCGCGCAGAGCGGGACCCAGGCGCTCGCCATGACCCCGGCGCAGTCGCGGGCGGCCCGCGGGCTGCTCGGCTGGTCGGAGGCCGATCTCGCCGGCAAGGTCGGCCTGGACGAGCGATTCGTGCGGGATTTCGAGGGCGGCTACAGCGACGCGCCCAGCGGCCAGGTCGAGGCCCTGCGCAGCGCCCTCAGCGCCGCCGGGGCGGTCTTCCGCGACGCGCCGACGCCCGGCGTCCATCTCGCGGCGGGCCGGGGCGTCGACGAGGGCACCCGCGCCGACGCGCTCACCACCGAGAACGATCGCTGACACCCGCCGGCCGGCCCGAACGCGCCGCTCATGGCGCGTTCATGCGCCGCGCCTGACAACCCGGGACGCCACAACCCGCGCACCGTCCGTGGAGCGTCCCGTGATCGATCCCGTCAGCAGCCCGTCGCGGTGCGACCGGCGCTTTCCCTTGGCCTTCGTCTTGTCGGCCTCCGACCGGATCGGAGGCCGCTGATGCGCGCCGACGCCTTCCTCGCCGCCGCCGACGCGCTGCCCGTGGCGAGCCTCGACGCCCTCCTGGGGAGCCGGGGGCTCGTGGTGGTCGCGCCCCATCCCGACGACGAGAGCCTCGGATGCGGCGGGCTGATCGCCGCCGCCCGGGTGTCGGGACGGCCCGTGCATCTCGTCGTGGTCAGCGACGGCTGCGGGTCGCACACCCATTCCCGTCTCTACCCGCCCGAGAAACTGCGCGCCCTGCGCGAGGCGGAGACACGGCGGGCCGTGGCGGTTCTCGGCCTCGGGCCCGAGGCCGTCACCTTCCTGCGCCTCCCGGACGCGCACGTCCCGAGCGACGGCCCCGAGGCCGAGGCCGCCGCGTCCGCGGTCGCCCGCGCGGCCGCGGCGATCGGGGCCGGCGCGGTCTTCGTCACGTGGCGCCACGATCCCCACTGCGACCACAAGGCGGCCGCGGCGATCGTCGCCCTCGCGCGGCCGCAGATGCCGGGGGTCCGCGTCTACGAGTATCCCGTCTGGGGCTGGACCCTGCCGCCCGAGACCGAGGTCGGGCCGAGCCCCGCCGGCCTGCGCCTCGACGTCTCCGCCTATCGCGAGACCAAGGCGCGCGCCGTCGCCGCCCACGAATCGCAGACCACCGACCTGATCGCGGACGATCCCCAGGGCTTCCGGCTCGAGCCCGCCATGATCGACCGGCTCTGCGGCCCCTACGAGCGCTTCGTCGCGGTCCCCGCATGAGCCGCCGGACGCAGACCCTGCCGGAAGACTACTTCCTCGGCATGTACGCCAGCGACCCGGATCCCTGGCGCTTCACCTCGTCGTCCTACGAGCGCGACAAGTACGCGGCGACGCTGGCGGCCCTGCCGCAGGCGCGCTACCGGGCCGCGTTCGAGCCGGCCTGCTCCATCGGCGTCTTCACCCACGCCCTGTCCGAGCGCTGCGAGCGTCTGCTCGCCACGGATCTGGTTCCGGCCGCCCTGGAGGACGCCCGGGCGCGCTGCGCGGATCGCCCCCACGTCGAGATCCGGCAGGGCACGATGCCGGCGGACTGGCCCGAGGAGCGGTTCGACCTGATCGTCCTCTCCGAGTTCCTGTACTTCCTGGCCCCGGAGGATTTCGCCGCGCTCGTGCGCCGGGCCGGCGCGACGATCGCGCCCGGCGGCGACATCGTGCTGGTGCACTGGCTGGGCGAGACCGACTACCCGCTCTCGGGCGACGGCGCCGCCGAGGGCTTCATCCGGCTGTCGGCACCCTTCGCACAGGTCCTGAGTCAGGCGCGGACGGACAAGTACCGCATCGACGTCCTGCGCGCCGGAACCGCCCCGTGAGCGTCGCGGTCATCACCCTCAACAAGGGCCGGCGCGCGCACCTGACCCGTCTGCTCGAAGGCCTCGGCCGCGGCGACCCGCCCGACCGCTGCGTCGTCGTCGAGATCGGCGACGACGCGGCGCCCTACCCGGCCCTGCCCTTCCCGGTGGAGCGCGTGCCGTTCCCGCATGCCGGCCTGCCGCTCGCCGCGGCGCGCAATGCCGGGCGCCGGGCCGCCGGTGCCGACACGCTGATCTTCCTCGACGTGGACTGCATCCCCTCGGCGGGGCTCGTCGCGGGCCTGTCGCGGGCGGTGGCCGAGCGGGACGGCCTGATCTGCTGCGAGATCGGCTACCTGCCGGCCGGCGCGGTCGCGGACGGGTGGCGCGAGACGGATCTGGCGCGTCTCGGCGCGCCGCACCCGGTGCGGGTCTTCCCGCCCGCCGGCACGGTGGCGCCGGCGCCGCAGCCCGGCCTGTTCTGGTCCCTCGCCTTCGCGGTGCGGGCCGCGACCTATGACCGCCTCGGCGGCTTCGACGAGACCTTCTCGGGCTACGGCGCGGAGGACACCGACCTCGCCTTCCGGGCCGAGCGGGCCGGCGTGCCGATCCTGTTCCTCGGCGGCCCCCGGGCCTACCACCAGCATCATCCGGGCTACGACCCGCCGCTGCAGCATTTCCGCGACATCGTCGCCAACGCGGCCCGCTTTCACGATCGGCACGGGATCTGGCCGATGGACGGCTGGCTCGACGGGTTCGCGCGGCTGGGGCTCATCGCGGCGGATCGGTCGAGCGGCATCGTGGTTCACCGGGACCCAACGCCGGGCGAGATGGTAGCGGCGCGGTTGCCGGACGATCGTCCTTTCTGACGGGACCCGGGCCGCGCGGCGCCGCCGTCCTCGCGCGCGCAGCGAGGCAACCCGGCAGCGACACGCATGTCGCCGTAGCCGCGACCCTGGATTGCTTCGCTGCGCTCGCAACGACGAGACGTTCCTCGCAGTGCGGAGGGCGGATCCCGGCCCTGTGCCGGGATCCGCCCGGGGGCTGCCTCAGCCCTTCATGGCGTTCGCCTTCTCGATCAGCGCCTCGGCCATGCGGATCGAGGCGATGTCGATGAGGCGGCCGTCCAGGGAGACGGCGCCGCGGCCGGCCTTGGCGGCCTCTTCCATGGCCTCGAGGATGCGGCGCGCCTTGGTGACCTCGGCCTCCGACGGGGTGAACACCTCGTTGGCGAGCTCGATCTGGCTCGGGTGGATCGCCCACTTGCCCTCGAAGCCGAGAGCGGCGCAGCGGCGGGCCGCCGAGCGGTAGCCGTCCGGATCCGAGAAGTCGCCGAACGGTCCGTCGATCGGGCGCAGTCCGTAGGCGCGGCAGGCGACCAGCATGCGGTTCTGGGCGAACAGCCACGGATCCTGCCAGTGGGTCTGGCGGCCGCCGGACTCGTCCTTGTCGGTGAGCACCGAGAAGTCGGGGTTCACGCCGCCGATGACGGTGGATCGGGCGCGGGTCGAGGCGGCGTAGTCGGCGACGCCGAAGGACATCGCCTCCAGCCGCTTCGACGACTGGGCGATCGCCTCGACGTTGGCCATGCCGAGGGCCGTCTCGATCAGCACCTCGAAGCCGAT
This sequence comes from Methylobacterium sp. 275MFSha3.1, assembly GCF_900108435.1. Lineage (NCBI taxonomy): Bacteria > Pseudomonadati > Pseudomonadota > Alphaproteobacteria > Hyphomicrobiales > Methylobacteriaceae > Methylobacterium > Methylobacterium sp. 275MFSha3.1. Next base: position 162,551 of record NZ_FNWP01000008.1, read on the forward strand.
CTGCTTCTCGCGCTTCTTGGCCTGCTCGATCTGGGTGACCAGCACGTCGATGGCGTAGACGTCGGCCGGCACGCCGACCTTGGGGATCAGCACCATGTCGAGCCGCGGGCAGGCTTCGACGATGTCGACCACGTCGCGGTACATGTAGTGGGTGTCGAGACCGTTGATGCGGATCATCATGGTCTTGTTGCCCCAATCCAGGTCGTTCAGCGCCTGGATGATGTTGGTGCGGGCCTTCTCCTTGTCGTCCGGGGCAACCGCGTCCTCGAGATCGAGGAAGATCACGTCCGCCGCCGAGGAGGCCGACTTCTCCATGAAGGTCGGGTTGGAGCCGGGCACGGCGAGTTCGGAGCGGTGCAGGCGCGGCTTGGCCTGCTGGATCAGGGTGAAGCTCATCTTGGGTTCTCTCTCCTGGTGACGGTTCTGGTGCCGTTGCGGGATGCGGTCCCGTTCATCGGCGGCAAATGGCGCGCGCGTGGACCGCTGACAGGGCGCGGCTGCACGAATGGACCGGGTCCCCGGTACGGGATCGAGGCACGGGTCCCGTCTCCCGCGCGGGAGAGGGAGCCCGCTGGACCCTCCCCTATCCGGTCGCCCCGAAGCCGACCGCGATGCAGTTGATGGACAGGAGCAGGGCCGACTTCACCGCCTCGCGCCGGTCCTCGTCGGTCTCGGCGCGGTAGCGGGCGAGCAGCTCGACCTGCTCGCGGCTGACCTGGTTGATCGTCGGGAGCCGGCCCTTCAGGCGGTCCCGGAACAGGGGGAAGCGCTCGGCCAGCTCCGTGCCGCCGCTCACCCGCAGCACCATCTCGCGGGTGAGCGCGTACTCGGCCTCGATCATCGAGAAGATCCGGTCCCGGACGCCCGCGTCCTGGACGAGGCCCGCGTAGGCGCGGGCGATGTCGAGATCGACCATCATCAGCGTCTTCTCGACCTCGTCGAGGACGAGGCGGAGGATGCGGGACTCGTTGAACAGCCGCTTGAGGGTCGCCTCGCCGTCGCGGCCGCGCACGTCGATGAAGCTCGCCAGCCCCGAGCCGACGCCGTACCAGCCGGTGATCACGTGCCGGTTCTGCGACCACGCGAACACCCAGGGGATCGCGCGGAGGTCCGAGAGCGAGCGCGCGCCGAAGCGGCGGGCCGGACGCGAGCCGATGTTGAGCAGGGAGATCTCGTCCAGCGGGCTCGCCGCCTGGAAGTAATCGACCAGGCCGTCGGTCTGGAGCAGCTGGACGTAGGCCGCCCGCGAGGCCCCGGCGAGCGCCTCGAGGGCGTCGTCGTGGCCGGGGCCCGCCCGCTCGCCGTCGCCGGCGAGCGCGTGCTCGAACACCGAGGCCGCCAGCAGCTCCATCTGGTAGGCGGCCGTGCCGCGGTTGGCGTACTTGAACGAGACGACCTCGCCCTGCTCGGTGGTCCGGAACCGGCCGCGGATGGAGCCCGGCGGCTGGGCCATGATGCCCTTCTGGGTCGGCACGCCGCCGCGGCTCACCGAGCCGCCGCGCCCGTGGAAGAAGGCGATCCCGACGCCGAGCTCCTCGCCGAGCCGGGTCAGCTTGCTCTGCGCCTTGTAGAGTTCCCAGTTGGCGGCGACGAAGCCGCCGTCCTTGTTGGAGTCGGAGTAGCCGATCATCACCTCCTGCACGCCGCCCTGCCAGCGGGTGGAGCGGCGGACCACCGGCACGTTGAGCAGCGCCCGCATGATCGCCGGGGCGGCACGCAGGTCGTCGATGGTCTCGAACAGGGGCACGATCGGCAGCGGGCAGATCTCCGTGCCGGCGGCGTCGAGGAACACCCCCGCTTCCTTGGCCAGCAGGTACGCGCCGAGCACGTCCTCCACCGAGCGGGTCATCGACAGCACGAAGGCGCCGAACGCCTCGCGGTCGAGGGCCTCGCGCATCTCGGCGACGAGGGCGAAGGTGGCGAGCGTCTCGCGGGCGGCGTCGGGCAGGTCCTCGAAGGACCGCTCGGGATCGCGCGGCCGGGCGAGCTCCGTGTCGAGCCACTGGCGCCACGCGGCCGAGCCGAGGGCCGGCGGCTCGCCGTCGCCGTTGCGCTGGCGCCAGAGGGCGTGGAGCGTGTCGGTGGTCCGGGTCGTGTTCTCGCGCAGGTCGAGGCGGACCGTCGAGAAGCGGAAGATCTCCACCATCCGCCGCACCGGGCGGACGAGATCGCGCGCCAGCGCCCCGCACTTGGCCTCGGTCAGGCCGCGCTCCAGGGTGCGCAGGTCCTCGATCAGCCCGTCCGCGCTCGCGTAGTCGGGGCCGGACGGGTGCTCGCCCTCGTTGCGGGCGATCGTCGCCTCGATCTTGCGCAGGACGCAGGAGAGGTACTGGCGATAGGGCTCGCCCGGGTTGCGCCGGGTGATGGCGCGGGCCTGGCCGCTCTCGGCGAGATTCCGGTCGAGTTCCGCGCGGAAGCTCTCGGGCAGCGGCAGCGAGCGCTCGGTGAGCGAGAGGGTCCGCCCCAGCTCGCGGACGCCGTCGCGGTAGCGCGTGAGCGAGGCGAGCGCGTTCCGGTGCAGAGTCTGCCGGGTGACGGCCGCCGTGACGTAGGGGTTGCCGTCCCGGTCGCCGCCGATCCAGGAGCCGAACTGGAAGAACGGCGGCACTCTGAACTCGGTGCCCGGATAGGTCTCGGCCAGCGCCTCGTGGAGGGTCTCCAGGGTCTCGGGCAGCATCTCGAACAGGGTCTCGTCGAAGAAGTGCAGCCCCCAGGCCACTTCCCGCTCGACGGTCGCCTTCTCCAGGTGCAGCTCGCCCGTCATCCAGACCAGCTCGATCTGGTCGCGCAGCTCGTTCATGAGCCCGTTGCGCTCACGGTCGGTCCAGCGCGGCATCTCCAGCTCGCGCAGCACGAGGTAGATCCGGCGGAACTTCTCCAGCACCGTCACCCGCTTGCCCTCGGTCGGGTGGGCGGTGAGCGTCGGGCGGATGCGCAGGTCGCTCAGCAGCGCCTGGATTTTTTCAGGGGGCACCCCCTGTTTGCGCGCGTCGGAAAAAACCTTGGCGAAGGAGCCGCCGAGCGCGGCCCGCCCCTCCGTGCGCTCCACGTGCCGGCGTCGGCGCATCGCGGCGTTCTGCTCGGCGATGGAGATCAGCTGGAACCAGATGCCCTGCACCTGCAGCGCGCGCGCCAGCATCTGCGGCGAGAAGCGCGAGATGTCGGCCGTCCCGTGCAGGACCGCCTCCAGGTCGGGGTCGTGCCGGCGGGCGACGTCGAGCAGCGCCTGGAACAGGATGTCCAGCGCCTGTTCCGACGACGTGCCGACGATCACCGGCGGCGCGAAGGCCGTGGCATCGACGAGACCGGGGGTTGCGTGAAGGGTGCGGGTCATGGAGCCACCTCGTGGCGCACGGTCTTTCTCGAGGATGTTCAGCGCGATGCGCCGTCACCTCCGGGAGGGAGGCGCGCATCGGCCGGTGCCCAGCGCGACGCGCGCCCTCTCCCGCTCGGGAGAGAGGACCCGCGCCGCGTTCCGGGCGTAAGGCGGGCCGGCCGCGCTACGCGGCCCGGGCCAGCACGTCGGCCACCGTCTGCCCGAAGGAGCCCGGATCCGGCGCCACCGTCAGCCCGTAGGAGCGCATGATCTCGGCCTTCTCGGCGGCGCTGTCGCCGGCCGCCGAGATGATCGCGCCGGCATGGCCCATGCGGCGACCCTTCGGGGCGGTCAGCCCGGCCACGAAGCCGATCACCGGCTTCGACATGTTCTCGCGGATCCAGGCCGAGGCCTCGGCCTCCTGCGGGCCGCCGATCTCGCCGATCATCAGGACCGCGTCGGTGTCCGGGTCGGTCTCGAACAGGGCGAGGTGGTCGAGGAAGGACGAGCCGTTGATCGGGTCGCCGCCGATGCCCACCGAGGTCGAAATCCCGAGCCCGAGTTCCTTGAGTTGCGAGGCGGCCTCGTAGCCCAGCGTCCCGGAGCGGGAGATCACCCCGACATTGCCCGGAAGGTAGATGTGGCCGGGCATGATGCCGAGCATCGCCTTGCCGGGCGAGATGATGCCGGCGCAGTTCGGGCCGACCACCATGGTCCGCTTCTCTTTGGGGTAGCGGTACAGGTAGCGCTTCACCCGCATCATGTCCTGGGCCGGGATGCCGTCGGTGATCGAGCAGACCAGCCGCAGGCCGGCATCGGCCGCCTCCATGATGGCGTCCGCCGCGAAGGGGGGCGCCACGAAGGTGATCGACGTGGTGGCGCCGGTCGCCGCCACCGCCTCCTTGACGGTGTTGAACACCGGCAGGCCCAGATGGGTGCGCCCGCCCTTGCCCGGGGTGACGCCGCCGACGACGTTCGTGCCGTAATCCAGCATCTCCTTGGCGTGGAAGGTGCCCTTGTCGCCCGTGATGCCCTGGACGATGATCGGGGTGGTCTCGTCGATGAGGATGCTCATGGCGCGGTCTCCCCTCTCAGTGCTGCGTCTTGGCGGCGGAGCAGGCGTCGACCGCCTTCTTGGCCGCCTCAGCCAGCGTGTCGGCGGTGATGAGGTCGAGGCCGCTCTCGGCCAGGATCTTCTTGCCGGCCTCGACGTTCGTGCCGGCGAGCCGGACCACGAGCGGCACATCGATCTTCACCTCGCGGGCGGCCTGGACGACGCCCTCGGCGACCCAGTCGCAGCGGTTGATGCCGGCGAAGATGTTGACCAGGATCGCCTTCACGTTGCGGTCCGAGAGTACGAGCCGGAAGGCCGTGGCGACCCGCTCCGGAGACGCGCCGCCGCCGACGTCCAGAAAGTTCGCCGGCTCGCCGCCCGCGTGCTTGATCATGTCCATGGTGGCCATGGCGAGGCCCGCGCCGTTGACGATGCAGCCGATCTCGCCCTCGAGGCCGATGTAGCTGAGGTTGTGCTCGGCGGCCTGCGCCTCGCGGGGATCGCCCTGGGACGGGTCGTGCATGTCGGCGATGCCCGGCCGGCGGAACATCGCGTTGTCGTCGAAGCTCATCTTGGCGTCGAGCGCCAGCACCCGGTCGTCCTTGGTGACGACGAGCGGGTTGATCTCCAGCATGGTGCCGTCGCAGTCGCGGAACGCCCGGTAGGCGTTCATGATCGTCTTCACCGCGGCCGAGACCTGCTTGATGTTGAGCCCGAGCTGGAAGGCGATCTCCCGCGCCTGGAACTGCTGCAGGCCGACCGCCGGCTCGACCACCACCTGGATGAGCGAGTCGGGCTCCTTGGCGGCGATCTCCTCGATGTCCATGCCGCCGCGCTGGCTGGCGATGACCCGGACGCGCTCGGCCTTCCGGTCCAGCACGTAGCCGAGGTAGAGCTCGCGCTCGAACGGGTCGGCGGTCTCGACGTAGACCCGCTGCACCGGCTTGCCCTCGGGGCCGGTCTGGTGGGTGACGAGGCGCTTGCCGAGGAGGTCCTTGGCGGCGTCGCGGACCTCGTTGTAGGTCCGGCACAGCTTGATGCCGCCGGCCTTGCCGCGGGCCCCGGCGTGGATCTGCGCCTTCACGGCCCAGAACGAGCCGCCGAGCTCTGTGGCCGCGTAGACCGCCTGATCCGGGCTGAAGGCGATCGCGCCTTTCGGGACGGCCACGCCGAAGCTCGCGAGCAGCTCCTTGGCCTGATACTCGTGGACGTCCATTCGGCGCCTCCTCCGCGGTTCGTTGCCGCCGTTGACGCCCTCTACTTTAGTTGAGTCGAAAGATTACGCCCGTCAAATTTTTTAAGCTCCTGATTGACCGCGACTTTTTCGCGGTCGCAGCACAGATCGTATTTCATATTGCAACGCAGCATACAGGAAAACAGCGAGGCCGGGAGCACGATGCACCCGGCCTCGACTGTTGAATCGCTACAAAGTACGTCGGAACGCTTCGTTCAGGACGCTCTGTCCGTCATCGCGAGCGCAGCGAAGCGACCCAGGGCAGCGCGACGCCTGCGAGGGTGGCGCCGACTGGATTGCCTCACTCGCTTGCAGAGACGGCGGCGTCGACGGGGCCGACCGGGCACGCTGAGACGCGCGGTGCTGACCCAAGTCGCCGGTTCAGTTCACCTTGTCCTTGACGACCGCGTAGACCTTCTCGGTGAGTGCGCCGGCCTCGCCGAGCAGATCCTCCAGCTCCTTCAGCCGCTCCTCGGCGAACGCGCGGTCCTCGAGACCCTTGGCGTTCACGTAGACGTTCAGCGCCGCGCTGCGCAGGCCGGCATAGGCGGAGAGCACCGCCACGCCGGCATCCGACACGACGTTGAGGTTGCCCTTGTCGGCGGTGATGGCCGCGAGGTCGATCACCGCGCGGCAGGCCCGGCAGCAGGCGAGCGGCACGTCGCAGGCGGTCTTGAGCGCCGCCTGGATCTTCTCGGCGCGGGCTGCCTTCTCGTCGTCGGTGTTCTTGGGCAGGCCGTAGGCGCCCATGACGGCGTCGAAGGCCTGGACGTCCTCGCCGATCATGCCGGTGAGCACGACCCGCAGGCCCTCGGACTTGGCCAGGACCTCCTTCAGCTCGGCCTCGACCTCGACGTACTTCTTCTTGCCGATGGTGAGGTTGCAGACCATCGACACCAGGGCCGCGCCCATGGCGCCGGAGATCGCCGCCGCGCCGCCCCCCCCGGGGGTGGGGGCAGCGCTCGCCAGCTCCGTCAGGAATTTCTCGATGCTGTCGGTCTCGGGGCGATGCGTCTCGGTCACCGGCGCCTCCTCAGGCCATCGTCTTGGCGAGGGCGTAGATCTCCTCGGCGTCGAGCACCTTGTCGGTGCTCTCGAAGAGCTGGCCGACGCAGGCCCGGTGCAGCTTGAGCTTCAGGCCGCCGATGCCCAGCGCCCCGAAGGCCTGCTTGCCGTTGCGCTCCTTGCCCTTGTCCATCACGTCGATGCCGCCGATGCCCGTCGGGGGCTGGGCGTTGTAGTCGGCGACGAACTCGATCGACGATTCCTGCGCCCAGGCGGCTTCCGGCAGCAGCTCGACGCCGATGGCGCCGGCCGTGAACACGAGGTTCGTGCCCTTCACCAGGGCGACGCGGGAGGCCTCGTCGGGGGTGGCGGCGGCCTTCACGTTGACCTTGAAGCGCGTGTTGATCTGGTCCGCGGCGGCCTGGGTCTTGTCGAGGGCGCGGCCCGCGATGGTGACCTCGGCGCCCTCGCCGGCGAGCAGAGCGGCCGAGCGCATGCCGACCGGGCCGGTGCCCGCCAGCACGACGGCCTTCTTGCCCTGGAGCGAGCCCGCGGCCTTGGCCACCAGCGCGACGCCCGCGGCGGCCGTGGTGTTGGAGCCGTTGGAATCGAGCATCACCGAGACCCGGAACGGGCCGAAGAACCGCTTCTTGACGGCGGTGAACAGCGCCTCGCCCGCCGCCATGCTGCCGCCGCCGACGAAGATCGCCGTCGACTTCTTCTCGGAGCCGCCGCGGGTGTAGATCGTGCCGTCGACCAGGGCGCCGACATTGTCGGGATTCACGCCGCCGTAGCCGGTGATGTGGTCGGCGCCGCCGTCGTAGCCGACGACCGTGTCGAACACGTTCGGCACGGCATCGGTGTCGAACAGGAACAGCAGCTTCTTCGTCACGTTTCGGACCTTTCTGTCGCGCCCTGCGGCGCTATCGTCTTGCTTTCATAGGGCGGTCGCACCGAGCGACCCATTCGCGTCGTCGTCCGCCCGAGCTGTCAGTTCGCTTATTCGGCGCGGCGCGCCCTCTCTCCCGTGCGGGAGAAGAGGCCTGTCGCGCCTACTCGACCACGTTCTGCGGCTTGCCCGCCACGAAGGCCTCGACGTTGTCGACGAGCTGGTCGGCCAGGATCTGCATCGCCTCCTTGCTCGCCCAGGCGACGTGCGGCGTGACGATCAGGTTCGGCAGGTCGGCCTCGCACAGGATGTTGCCGTCCTTGGGCGGTTCCTGCGCCACCACGTCGAAGCCGGCGCCCGCGATGGTGCCGTCCTTGAGCGCTTCGAGAAGGGCCGCCTCGTCCACGAGGCCGCCGCGGGCCGTGTTGATGAGGATGGCACTCTTCTTCATCTTCTTGAGCTCGGCGGCGCCGATCATCCCCTTGGTGTCGGGGGTCAGCGGCACGTGCAGCGTGATCACGTCGGACTGCGTCAGGATCGTCTCGAAATCGACCAGCCCGTCCTGCGGGAACACGTCGTAGGCGATGACCTTCATGCCCAGCGCCTCGGCGCGCTTGGCGATCGACTTGCCCAGCGCCCCGTAGCCGACGATGCCGAGCGTCGAGCCGGCGATGTCGTAGATCGGGTAGTCGAAGTAGCAGAACTGCTTGGACTTCGCCCAGTCGCCGCGCCGCACCGAGTTGGCGTAGGGCACGATCGCCCGGCGCAGGGCGAACATCAGCCCGACCACGTGCTCCGGCACGGTGTTGAACGCGTAGTTGCGGATGTTGACGACCGTGACCCCCTGGGCCTTGGCCTGGGCCTTGTCGACCACGTCGGTGCCGGTGGCGGCGACCGCGATCAGCTTCAGGTCGGGGAGCTGCTTCAGCGTCTCGGCCCGCATCGGGACCTTGTTGATCAGCGCGATCTCCGCGCCCTGGAGGCGGGAGACGATCTCCTCCGGCGTCCAGGTCGACTCGTGCTCGACGTATTCGTGGGGGAAATTGAACGGTCGGACCCTGGCATCGAGGGATTCACGATCCAGGAACACGATCTTCTTGGTCATAGGACCCCTCTCGTACGACGGGCGGTTTCCTCGATAGTCTTGTTCTTACTTGCGCGTCGGGGCGGGCCCGGCAACCCGGTCCCGCCCCGATCGCGGGCGCAGATCACGCCTTATGCAGCGGATTCTCGCGCAGGTAGCTGGAGGCGGCGGCGACGCCCGAGCCCGGCGTGACCTTGATGCCGCAATCGAGCATGGCCATCTCGGCGCCCGCGATGGCACCCAGCAGCGACAGCTCGTTCAGGTCGCCCAGGTGGCCGATGCGGAACACCTTGCCGGCGACTTTCGACAGGCCGGCGCCGAGCGAGAGGTTGTAGCGCTCGTAGGCGTGGGTGATCACCTTGGCGGCGTCGGCGCCCTCCGGCACCACGATCGCCGTGACCGTGTCGGAGTTCCACTTCGGCTCCTTGGCGCAGGGCTTGAGGCCCCAGGCCGCGACCGCCTGGCGGGTCGCCTCACCGAGCACGTGATGGCGGTGGTAGACGTTCTCCAGCCCCTCCTCCTTCACGATCTCCAGGGCCTCGCGGAGGCCGTAGAGCAGCGGCAGGACGGGGGTGTAGGGGAAGTAGCCGGTGGCGTTGGCGGCCAGCTGGTCCTTCCAGGCGAAGTAGGCGTGGCCGAGCCGGTCGTTGCGGCCGGTGCCGCCCTCGGCGATCTTGAGCGCCTTCGGGCTGATGCAGATCAGGCCGAGGCCGGCCGGCAGCATGAAGCCCTTCTGGGAGCCCGCGATGGCGCAGTCGACCTTCCAGTCGTCCATGTAGAACGGCAGCGAGCCGATCGACGAGATGCCGTCCACGAACAGCAGGGCCGGGTGGCCGGCGGCGTCGATCGCCTTGCGCACCGCGCCGATGTCGCTGGTGACGCCCGTGGCGGTCTCGTTGTGGACGACCATCACGGCCTTGATCTTATGGTCCTTGTCGGCGCGCAGGGCCTCCTCGATCTTCTGCGGATCGGCGCCGGTGCCCCACTCCTCCTCCTGGACGACCACGTCGAGGCCGAGGCGCTGGGCCATGTCGACCCAGAGGTGGCTGAACTGGCCGTAGCGCGAGGTCAGCACCGTGTCGCCGCGGCAGAGGGTGTTGGACAGGGCCGATTCCCAGATGCCGGTGCCCGAGGACGGGAACAGGATGACCGTCCCGGCGGTCGAGCCGAACACCATCTTGGAGTCCTGCAGGAGCGGCTTCACCAGCTCGGGGAAGCTCGGCGAGCGGTGATCCTCCGACGGCACGTGCATGGCGCGCAGGACGCGCTCCGGGATGTTGGTGGGGCCCGGGATGAAGAGGTGGTTGCGACCGGGGCGCCGGGTTGCGGCCATGATGTTTCCTCCGAAAAGTCCATTGCGCGCGGGCGTGAACCCGCGCCGGGTTGTCCAAGCGTCCTCAGGGAGTCGGTCCGGCGCCGTCGAGAGCGGCTCGCGCCGCACCCCCTCGAACGCCATCCTCTGCCGTGATCGGGGGGTCTCCGCGGAGCGGCAGGCGGCCTCACGCCGCTCGCGTCGCGGCGCGCCCCCGCGCGCCGGTCGCCTCCGAATTGCCGTCCCGTCCAACGGCTCCAGGGCCGTCCTCGCCGCCTTCCTGTCAAGGTCCGGCCGTGCTCGTGCCGAGCGGCCGGTTCTTGGTATTATGAGGCGGTGAAGCTCGAAAGGAAAACCGGAAAAACTTCCGGAACTTGCCAAAAAAATTTTTTGTGCGCCGCAACGAAGTCGTGCTCCGGTTGAGAGGCTTCGCGGCACCGCACACCGAAGTCTTTCCGCCCCGGCGGAACCCGCGTCATCAAACTGAGATCGGATCGCGCTCTGGATCCCGGCACCGTTCAGCCGCCGGGAGAGGATGCCGTGGCCGAGGTTGAGGAGATGCCGGTCCGCGTGCGGACGCTGTTCCTGTCCGACCTGCATCTCGGCACGCGCGGCTGCCAGGCCGGCCTGCTGCTGTCGTTCCTGAAGGACTACGACGCCGACACGATCTACCTCGTCGGCGACATCGTGGACGGCTGGCAGCTCCGCTCGGGCTGGTACTGGCCGCAGGAGCACAACGACGTGGTGCAGAAGCTCCTGCGCAAGGTCCGCAAGGGCGCGCGGATCGTCTACCTGCCCGGCAACCACGACGAGTTCCTGCGCGACTACGTGGGCACGAGCTTCGGCGGCATCGAGCTGGCCGAGACCGCGATCCACGAGGCGGCGGACGGCAAGCGCTACCTCGTCATCCACGGCGACCAGTTCGACATGGTCGTGCGCCACTCGCCGTGGCTCGCCCATCTGGGCGACGGCGCCTACACGCTGGCGCTCTCCCTCAACACGCTGATCAACAAGGTGCGGCGGCGTCTGGGCCTGTCCTACTGGTCGCTGTCGGCCTGGGCGAAGCTGCGCGTGAAGAACGCCGTGAGCTTCATCGGCCGCTTCGAGACGATCCTGGCCGAGGAGGCCCGCCGCCAGGGCGCCGACGGGGTGATCTGCGGCCACATCCACCACGCCGCGGACCGGCCGATCGGTGACCTGCGCTACCTCAACACCGGCGACTGGGTGGAATCCTGCACCGGGCTCGTGGAGCACTACGACGGCCGCATCGAGGTGCTGCACTACCCGAGCCTCCTGCGGGCGCGGGAGGCCGAGGTCGTGCCGCAGCCCCTGCCGGGCCGGCGCGCGGTGGCTTGAGGGCGCCGCCGTGAAGCTCCTGATCGCCAGCGACGCGTGGCACCCCCAGGTGAACGGCGTCGTGCGCTCCCTCGAGCAGATGGTCCGGCGCGCGCCGGAGCACGGCTTCGCCACGACGCTGCTGTCCGTGGCGGATTTCCGCTCGCTGCCGCTGCCGGGCTACCCGGAGATCCGCCTCGCCTATGCCGGGCGCGAGCGGGTGGCGGCGCGCTGGCGGGCCGAGCGGCCGAGCCACGTGCACATCGCCACGGAGGGGCCGGTCGGCCTCGCGGCGCGCCGGCACTGCCTCGCCCACGACCTGCCCTTCACGACGAGCTACCACACGCGCTTCCCGGAATACCTCGCCGCCCGCGCGCCGGTGCCGGAGGCGTGGTCCTACGCGTACCTGCGCCGGTTCCACGGCGCCGCCCGCGGGACGATGGTCAGCACCGCCTCGCTCCAGGGCGAGCTCGCGGCGCGGGGCTTCGGCCGGCTGATGCGCTGGACCCGGGGCGTGGACACGGAACGATTCCGGCCGGCCGAGCCCGGGACGCCCCGGCCGGCGGAACTCGCCGGCCTGCCGGGGCCGCTGTTCCTCTACGTCGGGCGACTGGCGGTGGAGAAGAACGTCGCGGCCTTCCTCGCCCTCGACCTGCCCGGCACCAAGGTGGTGGTCGGCGACGGTCCGGACCGCGCGCGGCTGCAGGCCCTCGCGCCGGCGGCGCACTTCCTCGGCACCCGCACCGGCGCGGACCTCTCGGCGGTCTACGCGGCCTGCGACGTCTTCGTCTTCCCGAGCCTCACCGACACGTTCGGCATCGTGCTCCTGGAGGCGCTGGCCAGCGGGCTCCCGGTGGCGGCCTTCCCGGTGCCGGGTCCGAACGACGTCGTCGGCGGCACGCGGGTCGGCGTGCTCGACCCGGATCTGCGGGTCGCCGCGCTGGCGGCCCTGCGCCTGTCGCGCGCCGAGTGCCGGGCCGAGGCCCTGCGCCGCGGCTGGGACGTGAGCGCTCGGCAGTTCTTCGGCAACATCGTCGAGGCGCATGGCGGCGCCCGGAGCACCCGCGACGCCGCCTGACGCGTGACGGCGTCCGCGCGGAATGGCAGGAGGGCGCGATGCCGCCCGCCAAGCCGCCAGTCAGATCGCCAGTCAGATCGCCCGCCGGACCGGCCGGGTCCGCCAGAGCCCGCCCCCCAGTCGCCGGACCGTTCGACCCCGCCCGGGCCGCCGCGTATCCGGCGGCGATCGGCTGCGACGAGGTCGGGCGCGGCGCGCTCTGCGGACCCGTGGTGGTGGCCGCGGTCTGGTTCGATCCGGCGGTGATCCCGGCCGACCTGCTCGCGGCCCTCGACGACAGCAAGCGCGTCCCCGAGCCCGTGCGCGACCGGCTGGCCCCCCTGATCCGCGCCCACGCGCGGGTCGCGGTGGCGGCGGGGTCGCGCGCCCTGATCGACCGGATCAACATCCGCGGCGCGACCCTCGACGCCATGGCGCGGGCGGTGGCGCGGCTCGGCCTCGCCGCGCCCGTGCTGGTCGACGGGCGCGACGCCCTGCCGGGCTTGCCCGGCCGCGCCGTCGTCGGCGGCGACCACTTGGTGCCCCAGATCGCCGCCGCGTCGATCGTCGCCAAGGTGCTCCGGGACCAGCTGATGCGGCGGCTCGCCCGGCGCCATCCCGGCTACGGCTGGGAGCGCAATGTCGGCTACGGGACGGCCGTCCACCGCGCCGGCCTGACGCAGCTCGGGCGCAGCCCCCACCACCGGCTCAGCTTCACCCGCGGCTTCGACTGAGCCGGGCGACGGGTCACGCGGCCCGGACGCCGGTGAGGAAGCGCTCGACCTCCGCGGCGAGCTCCTCCGACTGACGCGTGAGCGCGGTGGCGGCCGTCAGCACGTGGTCGGCCGCGTGGCCAGTCCGGTCGGCCGCCTGCGCCACGCCGGCGATGTTGCCGGTGACCTCCTGCGTGCCGGCATTGGCCTGGGCGACGTTGCGGACGATCTCCTGCGTCGCCGCCCCCTGCTGCTCCACCGCGGCCGCGATGGCGGCGGCCACGGCGTCGATCTCCCCGATCCGGCCGGTGATCGTCCCGATCGCCCGCACCGCCTGACCGGTCACGGTCCGGATCTCGCCGATCTGCCGGCCGACCTCGTCGGTGGCCCGACCGGTCTGGGCGGCCAGTTCCTTGACCTCGGTTGCGACGACCGCGAAGCCGCGCCCGGCCTCGCCGGCCCGCGCCGCCTCGATCGTGGCGTTGAGCGCCAGCAGGTTCGTCTGCGCGGCGATGCGGGCGATCAGCTCGACGACGGCGTCGACCCGGGCGACGGACGCGTTCAGCGCCGCCACCAGGGCGGCCGTCTGGTCGGCCTCGCCGACCGCGCTCCGGGCCAGCTCGGACGAGCCCTGGACCTGCCGCCCGATCTCCTGGACGGAGGTGCCGAGTTCCTCCACCGCGGCGGCCACCGTCCTGACGCCGGCGGACGCCTCCTCGGCGGCCGCGGCCACGGTATCGGACTGGCTGGCCGTCTCCTGGGCTGTGGTGGTCATCTCCCAGGCCGTGGTCTGCAGTTCGGCCGCGGCGGCGGAGACCTGCCCGACGATGCCGGCCACCGCCGCCTCGAAGGTCTGCGCCATCGTGTGCGTCATGGTCCGGCGCTGCGCCTCCGCGGCGCGCGCCGCCTCGTCCGCCTCTGCCTCCAGGGCGCGGGTGCGGACGAGGTTGTCCCGGAAGACCTCCACGGCCGCCGCCATCGCGCCGATCTCGTCCCGCCGCCCGCGGGCCGGGATCTCCACGGCGACGTCGCCGGAGGCGAGCGCCCGCATCGCCTGGATCATGGCCCGGAGCGGCCCGAGCACGCGGCGGACGACGACGACGGCGCCGGCACCGGCGAGCAGCACCGATGCGGCCAGGAACAGGCCGGTGTGCAGCAGCGTCGCCCCCGCCTCAGCGAAGAGTGCCTGCGCGCGGGCGACCATCGCGTTCAGCGCCGCCTCGGCGAGGTCGGCGATGGTGTTGACCTCCCGCGTGTTGCGGTCGCGCAGGTCCTGGATCGCGACGCCCGGCGGCTGACCCCGGCTCAGGGCCGCCCGCAAGGCCTGCCGCCGCGCCGCGACCTCGCCCTCGAAGTTGCTGCTGCCCGCCCTGACGAAGGCGTCCTGGACCGCCCGCGGCAGCGTGTCGTCCATGTGATCGACGAGATTCGCCCAGCTCGCCGCGACGCGGCCGCGCTCCTCGGCCTCGGCGAGGCGCTCCTCCTCGGACCAGCCCGTGCCCCGCGTCACGGCCGTCTCGGCCCGCGCCACGTTGCCGCCGATCGCGACCCGCGTGATCCAGGCGGCGCGCTTGATGTCCAGGGCGCGGGCCAGCGCCGCGTCCCGGCGCGGGATCGTGACGTCGACGGCCCCGCTGGTCGCCGTGAGCGCGTCGAGCAGATCCCGGAAGGCGGTCGCGGCGACCCCCTCGGTCGCGGCCTCGCGCTCCGCGACCGGGACCGCGAGGGCCGCGTCGATCCGCGACGTCAGGCCGATGACGGCCTCGTGCGCCCGTCGGAGCGGATCGACCGTCTTCGCCACCGCGGCGGTGTCGACCGCGCGCACCAGGCTCAGGAGCGCTTCCAGACGATCGATCCGGGTCGCGCGCTGTCGGGCGATCAGGGCCGCGTCGGCGGGCGGGATCCTGTCCGCGGCGATCAGCGCCTGCAGGGTCCGTCCCCGCTCGAGGCGCACGGCGAGCAGGATCTCGAGGAGGATACGACTGCCTTCCGTGAGCGCGACGACGCGGCGGCTCTCCCGCTCCTGCGCCCCGGCCTCCAGCGCCGTCCGGGCACCCGCGGCCAGCAGCATGGCGCTGAGTGAGAACAGGATCGCGCACAGGATCGTGCCGATGGACGGACGCGGAAGGCGCAGCATGAGGGTCGGGATCTCTCTTCGCGGTGCGTCGAGGCGTGCGGCCCGCCGCCGGGCTGCCCGGTTCGAGCAGGGCGGCCGGTCGGCCTCGGTCGACGGAAAGGCTGAGCGACGCGACAGGCACCCCGACGCGGCGGCGGCCCGGTTCGCTCGAAGGGCGCGGCGAGGGCGCGGCGAGTCCGGGGGCTCACCGGCGAACTCCCGGTCCGGTCATCGGACCGGGAGTTCGCCCGGTCGGCATCGGAGGTCGAAACCCCGACACTCTACCGTCTCAAGGAAGGCCGGCAGTCGCGACCGGCAGAACCGAGCAGGGCCGCGGCGCGCGGCTCGCCCGCGACCGGATCACGGCGCACAGCGTCCATTGGCGGGATCTGCGGACACGGACACCGGACAAAATCGCGCTCTTACGCACAGAACGACCCTCAATATAGAAATGAAATTCGATAACTCAATCAAACTTGGTCAAAATCTCGCAGTAAAACTCGCGATCTCAGGCATTTGAACCACAATGACACAGATGTCAATCTTACGTTCTGCGATCTTCCTCACAACTTAGACATCAGATAATCGACTTTGGGGGCAACATTTGAGCCGCTTTCAATCTTTGGAATTATCTTCTTACGCCGTTTCCGGCCAAAATGACTGGAATTTTCGCTGAACCGTACTGTGGGACAGGTCCGCCGCCTCGCGCGCGCCGCCGCGTCGGTCGCGTGTCAGAACAGCGCCAGCTGCGCGCCGGGCTTCCGGAAGGCGTCGCGATTCAGCGCGATGCGCCCGAAGGCGAAACCGAGACGCGTGCCGGCGAGCCGGACCCGCTGGCCGATCATCGTCGCGTAGGCGCCCTCCCCGCGGAAGCGGTGGCCGAAGCGCGGGTCGTTCTCGCGCCCGCCCCGGGCTTCCCGCAGGAGTGCGAAGGCCCGCGCCCTGCGTTCGGGATAGTGCTCGGTGAACCAGTCCGCCACGAGGTCGGCGACTTCGCCCGGGAGGCGCAGCAGCGCGTGGCCGATCCGGCTCGCCCCGTGCGCGCGCGCCTCGGCCAGGATCGATTCGATCTCGTGGTCCGTCAGGCCGGGGATGATCGGCGAGACGTTGACCATGACGGGCACGCCCGCCGCGCTCAGGCCCCGCATCGCCGCGAGCCGCTTGCCCGGCCGCGGCGCCCGCGGGTCGAGGCGGCGGGCGAGGTCCGGATCCAGCGTCGGCAGCGAGATCGCCGCCAGCACGAGGTTCTCCGCCGCCATCTCGGTCAGGAGATCGAGGTCGCGCAGCACGAGGTCCGACTTGGTGGTGATGCTGACGGGGTGGCGGGCCTCCCGCAGCACCTCCAGAACCGCGCGGGTCAGCCGGTGCTCCCGCTCGACCGGCTGGTAGGGATCCGTGGCGGTGCCGAGGGCGATCGTGTCGGGCCGGTAGCCCGGCGCGGCGATCTCGCGGGCGAGGAGCCGGGCGGCGTCCGGCTTGGTGAAGATCCGCGACTCGAAGTCGAGCCCCGGCGACAGGCCGAGCCAGGCATGGGTCGGGCGCGCGTAGCAGTAGATGCAGCCGTGCTCGCAGCCCCGGTACGGGTTGATCGACCGGTCGAACGGGATGTCGGGCGAGCTGTTGCGCGCGATGATCCGGGCGGACCGCTCCGGCGTGACCTCCGTGCGCAGGGGTGCCGGAGCGTCCGCCGTCCAAGTCTCGTCGTGGAACGCCTCGCGCCGGGCGGATTCGTATCGGCCCGTCGGGTTGGCCGTCGCGCCGCGCCCGCGCCGGGCGGCCGGTTCCGCGACGCTCGGCCCGAGTCGCGGCGCGGCCCCGTTTGCGGTCCCGGATGCGGTCCCGTCGCGCGTGTCCCCCATGACGACTCGCCTCCCTCACGGATCCACATAAGAACATAGAGCGAACACGACGGTGAAGGGCGCCTTTTTTTCAGGCAAATGCGGCTCTGCAGCCCGTCCGGGCGACGGCGCGTCACCGCGCGGGCCGCGGGGCAGTTTACGGCGCCGCAGAATCGTCTATGCGCGCGCTCATGCTCTCCGCCGTGACCTATCTGGCCGAACCGGCCGATCCGGACGCGATCGATCGCCTGGCCGACACGCTCAGCGTGCTCGTCTCCGGCGTGGCCGGCGGCCTCGTCGGCGACGCGGTGATCGTCGCGGGCCGCGAGAGCGAGGCCGTGGCGGCCGTCGCGGAGGCCACGGGCGCGACCCTCGTGCTGCACCGGGGCGGCAATCCCTACGCGGCCGGCGCCGCCGCGGCCCGGCGGGACTGGATCCTGTGCCTGGAGGCCGGCGACGTCCCGGCCGAGGGCTGGATCCGCACCCTCGACCGCTTCGTCGGGACCGCGCGGCCGGAGACGGCGCTCGGCCGCCTGCACCGCCCGGCCGGGCGCTGGCTCGGCCGGCTCGTCAGACGGGCGGAGACCGTCGTCGGCGCCCGGCAGGCCCGGGCCGGCGACGTCGTCCGGCGCGAGGCCCTGCGTGCCGAGGGCGCGTTCACGGGTCGCCTCAAGGTCAGGCCGCTGATCGCTCGGATCGAGCGCGCCTGACCGGAAAGATCTTGCTCGGGAGAATCTTGCTCGGAAGAATCTTGCGCCCGCTCACGTTGTTGTCGGTCGATCCGCCTCTACAACTCTGAAAGCGCGGCAGGATCGTCGCCGTCTCCGGACATGATGACGCGCGCTGAGCCACCCCGATCTGGAAGGATGGTGCAATGGATTCGTCGGGCCTGATGGGGCGCAAGTCGGTCGAGGACATCGTCGAGAGCGGCGAGGGCGAGCAGCAGCTCTCGAAGTCGCTGGGCGCCCTCTCGATCACCGCGATGGGCATCGGGGCGATCATCGGCGCCGGCATCTTCGTCCTGACCGGCACGGCCGCGGCCCAGTATGCCGGGCCGGGGATCATGCTGTCCTTCGTGCTCGGCGGCATCGCCTGCGCCTTCGTCGGCCTCTGTTACTCGGAGATGGCCGCGCTGATCCCGGTCGCCGGATCGAGCTACACCTACACCTACGCGACGCTCGGCGAGTTCTTCGCGTGGCTGATCGGCTGGGACCTGATCCTCGAATACGCCATGGGCGCCGCCACCGTGGCGGTCGGCTGGTCGGGCTACGTGACCAGCATCCTGAAGAGCGTCGGCATCGTGATCCCGGCGCAGTTCGCCAACGCGCCGGGCACGCCGATCGAGGGCGGCGGGACCGCGCTGCTGAACCTGCCGGCGGTCCTGATCGTGGCGCTGATCACGATCCTGCTGATGCGGGGCACGAAGGAATCGGCGCTCTTCAACAACATCATGGTCGCGGTGAAGCTCACCGTCGTGGTCGCCTTCATCGCCCTGGGCTGGGGCCACGTGAATGCCGCGAACTGGAGCCCGCTCATCCCGGACAACGACGGGACCTTCGGCCATTTCGGCTACAGCGGCGTCCTGCGCGGCGCGGGCGTGGTGTTCTTCGCCTTCATCGGCTTCGACGCGGTCTCGACCGCCGCCCAGGAGGCGCGCAGACCCCAGAAGGACATGCCCATCGGCATCCTGGGCTCGCTCGCGGTCTGCACGATCCTGTACGTGCTCGTCGCCGCCGTGCTGACCGGGCTCGTGCCCTACAAGGACCTGAACGTCCCGGACCCAATCGCCAAGGGCGTCGACGTGATCGGCATCGGCTGGTTCGCGCTCCTGATCAAGCTCGGGGCGCTGACCGGGCTGACGACGGTGATCCTCGTCCTGCTCTACGGCCAGAGCCGGATCTTCTTCACCATGGCGCAGGACGGCCTGCTGCCGAAGATGTTCTCCCACGTCCACCCGACCTACCAGACGCCGTATCGCAGCCAGGCGATGATCGGCGCCGCGGTCGCCGTGGTGGCGGCCCTGGTGCCGATCCACATCCTCGGCGAGATGGTGAGCATCGGCACGCTGGCCGCCTTCATCCTCGTCTGCGGCTCGGTGCTCTACCTCCGGCGGGCCGAGCGCACCATGAAGCGGCCGTTCCGGGCGCCCGCCGTGCCGGTCGTGCCGATCCTCGGCATCCTGTCCTGCCTGCTCCTGATGATCGGCCTGCCCCTCGACACGTGGCTCCGGCTGGTGATCTGGATGGCGATCGGCCTCGTCGTGTACTTCTTCTACGGCCGCAAGCACTCGGTCCTGCGCCGCAAGGAGGGGAACCTCGCGTAGCGCGCGGCCTCACACCGTGAGGCTCGCGCCGCGCCGCAGGTGCTCGTCGAGGCGCGGCATGATCTCCACGAAGTTGCAGGGCCGGTGCCGGTAGTCGAGCTGCTGGGCCAGGATCCCGTCCCAGGCGTCGCGGCAAGCGCCGGGCGAGCCCGGCAGCACGAACACGTAGGTCGCCCGCGCGACCCCCGCGGTGGCGCGGGACTGCAGGGTCGAGGTCCCGATCTTGTCGTACGAGATCCGGTGGAACACGGCCGAGAAGCCGTCCATGCGCTTCTCGAACAGCGGCTCCAGCGCCTCGGGGGTGACGTCGCGGCCGGTGAAGCCGGTCCCGCCGGTGGTGATCACCACGTCGACGCCGGGGTCGCGCAGCCACGCCTCCACCCGCGCGCGGATCGCCGGGACCTCGTCCGGGACGATCGACCGGGCCGCCAGGATGTGCCCCGCCGCGGTGAGGCGCTGGGTCAGGGTGTCGCCCGACCGGTCGTCCTCCGGGCGGCGGGTGTCGGAGACGGTCAGGACCGCGATGTTCAGGGGGATGAAGCGGCGGGCGTCGGTCTGATCGGCCATCGTGCGGGCTCTCCGGGGCGGGAGACCGATATGGGCCCGACGGGACCGCTTGTCGCCCCCGGGCCGCCGCGCGCGCAGCCCCCTTGCGGGCCGCAGCGAAGTCGGCTGTGCTCGCTCGACCCCGTCGGAGATCGCTGACCCATGCACATGTACGGCAACTGGCGCTCGGCCGCGGCCTTCCGGGTGCGGATCGCCCTGAAGCTGAAGGGCATCGCCTACGAGGAGACCTTCATCGATCTCGACGCCGGCGACCAGCACGAGCCGGCGTTCCGGAAGATCAACCCGCAGGGCGCGGTGCCGGCGCTGTTCGACGGCGACGGGCCGCCGCTCACCCAGTCGCTGGCGATCCTCGACTACCTGGAGGAGACCCGGGGCGGCGTCCGCCTCCTGCCCGAGGAGCCCCGGGCGCGGGCCAGGGCCCGCTCGCTGGCGCAGGTGGTCGCGTGCGACACCCACCCGCTCTACGTGCCCCGGGTGCGCACCTTCCTGATGGAGCATTACGGCCTGCCCCGGGAGCGCATGCTGGATTTCCTGCGCAACGCCTTCGAGACCGGCCTCCGGACCCTGGAGACGCGCCTCGCCACCGAGCCGGGGACGGGCCGGTTCTGCCAGGGCGATTCGGTGAGCCACGCCGACCTCTGCCTCGTCAGCCTCTGGGTCGGGACGGGCATCTTCGGCATCGACACGGCGGCCTACCCGACGGTCGCGCGAATCGCCGAGGCCTGCCTCGCCCTGCCGGCGGTCGCGGAGGCACACCCGCTGCGCCAGCCAGGCGCCCCGCCGGCGTGACCGGGCTCCGCGCGCCGCCCGTCCGGTGCGCGACGTCGCACTCGTGACCGGGGGTCGCGGCCGGCGATGTGGTATTCGGCAACCCAGGCCGTGTAAGGAGGCCGGCGACTGATCCCGGTCCGGGAGGAGAAAGAGTGTCGATGGCATCCGTCGAGAACGAGTCGGGCCTTCATCGCGTCGTGGTGGTCGGCGGCGGCGCCGCCGGACTGCAGCTGGTCACGAAGCTCGGCGACAAGCTCGGGCGCGGCAAGCGCGCGCACGTCACCCTCGTGGACCGCGCCCGGACGCATATCTGGAAGCCGCTGCTCCACGAGGTGGCGGCCGGCAGCCTCGACGTCGGCCACCACGCGGTGGATTACCTGCACCACGCCCACATGCACGGCTTCCGCTACCGGATCGGGCGGATGACCGGGCTCGACCGGGAGGCGCGCACGATCCAGCTCGCCGCGAGCTACGACGCGGAAGGGCGCGAGGTCACGCCCGAGCGCGCCGTCCCCTACGACACGCTGGTGATGGCGGTGGGCTCCACCACCAACGATTTCGGCACGCCGGGCGTCGCCGAGCACGCCATCGCTCTCGACACCCAGGACCAGGCGGTGCGCTTCCACCAGCGCCTCGTGAACGCCTCGCTGCGGGCGCACACGCAGGCCGGCCCGGTCCGGCCCGGCCAGCTCCACGTCACGGTGATCGGCGCGGGCGCGACCGGGACGGAACTCGCCGCCGAGCTCCACCGGACCCTGCGCCACGTCGTCTCGACCGGGCTCGACAAGATCGACCCGGGCAAGGACATCCGCATCACCCTGGTCGAGGCCGCCGACCGGATCCTGCCGGCGGTGCCGCAGCGCCTCTCGGCCGAGGTGATGCAGCTCCTCAGCAAGATCGGCGTCGACGTGCGCGTGAAGGCGCGGGTCACCGAGGTGCGCGCCGACGGCGTGCAGCTCGCCGACGGCACCTTCATCCCGTCCGAGCTGGTCGTCTGGGCGGCGGGCGTGAAGGCGCCGCCCTTCCTGCAGGGCATCGGCGGCCTGGAGACGACGCGGACCAACCAGCTGGTGGTGACGCCGACGCTGCAGACCACCCGCGACCCCGACATCTTCGCCATCGGCGACTGCGCCTACCTGGTCGAGGCCGGCTCCGACACGCCGGTGCCGCCGCGCGCGCAGGCGGCCCACCAGCAGGCGAGCCACCTGATCGCCCAGATCCCGGCCAAGATCGACGGCAAGCCGCTGAAGCCGTTCCGGTACAAGGATTTCGGCTCGCTGGTCTCGCTGGGCGAGTACTCGACCGTGGGCAGCCTGATGGGGTTCGTGCGCGGCAAGAACATGCTCATCGCCGGTCTGTTCGCCCGGATGATGTACCGCTCGCTCTACAAGATGCACGAGCGGGCGCTGCACGGCACGGCCAAGACCGCCCTCGACACCCTGGCCCGCGCGCTGACCCGGCGCACCGAGCCGCGGGTGAAGCTGCACTGACCGTCGCCGTACGACCCGAGGACGGGCGCCCGGATCGACCGGGCGCGACACAGGAAGGAACCGCCATGATCCTGGTAAGCGTGATGTACCCGGCCGGCCCGAGCTTCGACATGGGCTACTACCTCGGCCACCACATGCCGCTGGTGCGCGAGCGCTGGTCGTCCCTCGGCCTCCACGACGCGAAGGTCGTCAAGGGCGCCGGCACGCCGGACGGCGGCGCCGCCCCGTTCCAGGTGATGGCCCTCCTGACCTTCGAGTCGGTCGACGCCTTCAAGAAGGCCGTCGCCGCCCACGGCGAGGAGATCTTCGCCGACATCCCGAACTTCACCGCGGCGCAGGCCCAGGTGCAGATCAACGACTTCGCAGAAAACCCGTGATCGACATCGTCAAGGCGGTGCAGGAGGCCGATCCGAGCCTCGGCACCTACGTGGTCGTGCTGCGGACCGACGCCCGGGCCCTCGACGGCCCGGAGCGGTTCACGCCGGAGGCGCAGGCCTGGATCGCCGAGAAGGCGCCGAGCGGCCGGCTCGCCCGGGTGCGCGTCCTGCTCGCCCCCTATCCGGGGGCGGAGCCGGCCGCGCGCGAGGTCACCGTGGCGGCCTTCGCCGACGCGCGGGAGCTCGCCGCCTTCGCGACGACCTGGACCGGCGACCCGCTGCCGGAGGAGCCGGGGGACTCTCTTCCCGACTGACGGCTCCGGAGCCGCCGTCTCTGCGAGCGGAGTAGGCGATCCAGGGCAGCGCGGCGCTCACCGGCGGCGCGCCGACCCTGGGTCACTTCGCTCCGCCCGCGACGACGGAAAGGGTCCTCGATACCGCGCGCGGACTCACGCCGCGCGCAGCTGCCGGATGGCTCGCAGCGCGGTCGCCCGCTGGATCTCCAGGCGCCGGATCAGCGGCATCAGGTCGGCGCCCGCGTGGGCGGCGGCCTCGACCTCCCGGCACAGGCTCGACAGGCCGACGAAGCCCAGCAGCCCGGCCGCTGCCACCAGGGCGTGCGCGTCGTGGGCGATCTGCAGGCGGTCGGTCTCGCTCGGCCGGAACCGCTCGGACAGCTCGTTCGCCAGGAGATCGAGCAGCGCCCCGACGCGATCGGTGCCGAAGCTCGCCTCCATCTCGGTCAGGACCGCCGCGTCGAGCACGGCCGAATCGACCTGCGGCAGGCGGCGCGGCACCTCGGCCCGCGCCGGCCGCCGCGCCCCCGGCGCCGTCCAGCGGCTGATCGTGGCGAAGAGGTCGGCCCGCCGGAACGGCTTGCCCACATGGTCGTCCATCCCGGCCTCGCGCAGCTCCTCGATCTGCGACGGCAGGACGTTGGCGGTCATGGCGACGATCGGGATGTCGCAGGCGGGCGGCGCGAGGGCGCGGATGCGGCGCGTGGCCGTGAGCCCGTCGACGCGGGGCATCTGGACGTCCATCAGCACGAGATCGTAGGCCCGGCCGGCCGCGACGGACGACCCGACCGCCGTGATCGCCTCGGCGCCGTCCCCGGCCACGTCCACCGCGTAGCCCTGGGATTCGAGCACCGCGCAGGCGAGTTCCTGGTTGAGCGGCACGTCCTCGACGAGGAGCAGCCGCAGCGGCGCGCCCGGGACCTCGCCGGCCGCCGGAGCCGCGGCCGGGGGCGGCCGCGACGGCCCACCCGCGTCGGCCGCGGCGCCCGGGGCCGCGGTGTCCCGCTCGCCGCGGGGCAGCACCAGCCGGAACCAGAAGGTCGAGCCCGCCCCCTCGCGGCTCTCGACCCCGATCTCGCCGCCCATCAGCGACACGAGGTGCCGGGAGATCGCCAGCCCGAGGCCGGTGCCGCCGAAGCGCCGGCTGATCGAGCCGTCGACCTGGCTGAACCGCTTGAACAGCCGGTCCTGCTGCGCCGGCGCGATGCCGATGCCGGTATCGACCACGGAGAACCGGACCGCGTCGCCGGGGCGCCCGTCGGGGGCGACGCCGTCGCCCTCCCGCTCCGCGGTCACCGTGACCGAGCCCTCGGGCGTGAACTTCACGGCGTTGTTCAGCAGGTTGAGCAGCACCTGTCGCAGGCGCCCGGCATCGCCGACCACGAAGGTCGGCAGGGCCGGGTCGATCCGGGCCTCGATGGCGAGTCCGCTGCGGAGCGCGCTGCCCCGCACGATCGACACCGTGCTGTCGACGGTCGAGGCCAGCGGGAAGGTGACCGGATCGAGGGTCAGCTCGCCGGCCTCGATCTTCGAGAAGTCGAGGATGTCGTTGACGACCGTGAGCAGGGCCGCGCCGGAACTCTGGATCAGCTCGAGGCGCCGCCGGTCCTCGTTCTGGATCGCGTCGCCGTCGAGGAGCAGCTCGGCGTAGCCCAGGATGCCGTTCAGCGGGGTGCGGATCTCGTGGCTCATGGCGGCCAGGAACTCGCTCTTGGCCGCGCTCGCCCGCTCCGCCTCGGTGCGGGCCGCCTCGGCGTCGCGCGTGGCGGTGCGCAGGGCCGCCTCGACCGCCTTGCGCTCGGTGATGTCGAGGTGGAGGCCGACCATCCGCTGGGGCTGCCCGTCGGTGCCGCCGAGCGTCCGGCCCCGGGCGTAGAGCCAGCGCGCGCCGACCCGGAACTCGGCCGCGTAGGGGGTGCCGGACTCGACCGCCCGCCGGATCTCGTTCCAGACATCGGAGACGTCGTCCGGATCGATCAGCGCCGTCCACGCGGAGGCCGAGATCGTGTGGGCGCCGCCGGTCTCCGGCAGGCCGTGCATCCGCGCGCTCTCCGGGCTGAGGACGGCGAGCCCCGTGCGCATGTCCCAGTCCCAGGTGCCGGCCTCCGCAGCGTCGAGGGCGATGTCGAGCAGGCCGCTCGCCTCCTCGACGGCGAGCCGCGCCGTGACGATGTCGTCGACGTCGAGGGCGGTCCCGAGCCACTCCGCCACCGCGCCGTCCGCCGGGTCGAGGCGGATCGGGATCAGCGAGAGCTTGTGCCACCGGTAGACGCCGTCCTGGCGCCGGATCCGCCACTGGCCGCTGTAGCCCGTGCCGGTCTCGACCGCCCGGATCCAGGCCGCCTCCATGGCGGCGGCATCCTCGGGGTGGTTCCGGACGAGGCGCTCCGCGCGCTCGGGCCCGATCGGCCCGTAATAGGACTGGAACTGCGCGTTGGCGTAGGTCGCCTGACCGTCCCCGACCCGCATGGTCCAGACCAGGAGCGGCAGCGCCTCGGCGAGGCCCCGGTAGCGCAGCTCGCTGCGGCGAACCTCGTCCTCGGCGCGCCGGCGCTCGGTCACGTCGATCAGGACGCCGAACAGGCCGGCGCCCGCCCCCTCCCCCCGGGCCATGCCGCGCACGACCACGTCGCGCAGCGCGCCGTCCGGCCGCAGCAGCCGGGCCTCGAAATCGAACCGGCCCCCGCGGGCGATCGCGTCGGCGACGATCGCCTCGAGCCGGGCGCGGTCGTCGGGATGGTAGATCTGCGCGAAGGCGTCGAGATGCGGCGGCGGGGTCGCGGGGTCCCGGCCCGCGATCGCGTAGAGGCTCGCCGACCAGACCGGCTGCCCGTCCGCGAGCTCCACGCGCCAGTTCCCGACGCTGGCGAGCTGCTCGGCCATGGTGAGCTGGTGGTTCGCCGCCTCCTGGGCGCGGGCCCGGGCGTTGATCTCCCGGTGCTGCTCGCGGATCAGCGCCTCGCGGATCGCCGCCTGCGCGATCTCCCGGTCGCGCCGCGCGTTGGCCTCCGTGAGGCGCAGATGCGCCACGACGATTTCGGCGAGGTCGCGGAAGGCGGCCGCATCCTCGGGCGAGAAGTCGGAGCGGGGCTCGGGATCGGCGAGGCAGAGTGTTCCGACCGGCAGGCCTGGCTGGAGGCTCAGGGCGATGCCCGCGTAGAACCGGATCCCGTCCGGCGCGGCGGCCACGGGCAGGTCGCGGAAGCGCGCGTCGAGCCGCGCGTCGGGGACGACCACGAGGGCGTCGCTGCGGATCGTGTGCTGGCAGAAGCTCTCGTCCCGCCGCATCGTGGTCGGCACCCCGGCACAGGGCGTCTTCAGCCACTGGTGCGTGTCGCCCAGGAAGGCCACGAACGCGCTGCGCACGCCGAACAGGCGCCGGGCGGTCCGGCAGACGGCCTCGAAATGCGGTTCCGGCGGTGTCCCGAGGATCGCCAGGGCCTCGAGGGCCGCGAGCCGGTCGCGCTCGTTCTCCGGCTGTGTGCTCACGTACCGTCTCCGGGTGCCGATCGGCCGCGACCGAGCGATGCCGCGCCTAGCGCGGCGTTTCAAGCGCGCCCGCCTGCGGCCGCGTGCCCATGCGCAACCGCGCGGCCTCCAGCGCCCAGACCATGCCCAGCATCATGTAGACGTGGCGCCACTTCTCGATGTCGATCTGGACGGCCTGCAGGAAGAACATCAGCAGCGCCGGCCAGACGATCTGGGCGTGCGCCCGGACCGGCGACGGCCGCGCCAGGAGCCGGAAGCCGACGAGGCCGGTCGCCACCACGAGGCCGATGAACACGGCCCCGCCGAGCCAGCCGCCGTTGGCGAAGGAGCCGATGTAGGAATTGTGCGGTTCGAGCCCGAAGATCAGCCGCCAGTGCATCGGCCCCATCCCGAACGGCCGCTCCAGCAGCATGGCGAAGCCGCGGATCTGGTTGCCGAAGCGGCCGGTCTCGCCCTGGTCGTAGTCCTGGGTTAGGGCCGCCCGGGTCTCGAACATCTTGTGGACGTGGTCGACCGAGAGCAGCCCGATCACCGCGACGGTGCCGAGAACGATGGTCGCCAGGGTCAGGAGCACGATGCGGCGGCGCAGGCGCGGGGAGTCGCTGCCGGCGTAGACCGATCCCACCATCAGCAGCACCGCGACGGCGCTCCCGCCCCAGGACCCGCGCGAGAACGACAGGAAGATGCCGGCCACGATGATCAGCAGGCCGGCGAGGGACACGAGCGGCCGGCGCGTGGAGCCGGTGAGCAGGCCGTGCATCAGGTAGAGCGCGCCGAGCGTCAGGAACGAGCCGAAGACGTTCGGGTCCTGGAACGTGCCCGAGGCCCGGTCGTACTTGTAGAACAGGTCCTCGATCCCGAGCCATTGCAGGTAGCCGACGATGCCCAGAGCCGCCGAGAACACGCAGCTCGCCGTGTAGGCCTTGAGCGCCAGCTCCATCCGGGCGTGGGTGTCGTCCGCGAAGAACATCGCGAAGAAGATGCAGGTGATCGAGAGATAGACCAGCTGCACCGTCCAGGTGACCGGGAACTCCTCGTTCAGGTAGGGCAGCAGCGCGGTGACGATGCCCGCGAGGTAGAGGAGCAGGAGCGCCACCAGGGGCACCGCCCCGCGGTGCAGCCGGACGCCGAGGCAGAGCCAGAGCAGGATCGTGGGGATCGCGACCGCGTCGTAGGGCGAGGTCTCCGAGAAGGCGAAGCAGGCGAAGAAGACGAACGCCGCGAACAGCGCCTTGCCCAGCCCCTCGACGGCCGCGATGAGCGGGATTCCGCCCGCCGACCCGGACGGGACCGGGCCTGCGGGCGCTGCGGTGTGGGCCATGGATACGCGGGCTCCGCGGGTCGGTTACGCGGGCCCGCGCCGTCCGTGATGCCACGGAAACGTTGAGAATCGCCTTCCCGGCGCGGGGCGCCGGGGAGGCGGCGCCCGTTCAGGCGCGGCAGGCCTCGAAGCCCTCCTTGATCGCCGCCGGATCGAGGTTGCGGCCGATGAACACCACCCGCGAGACCCGCTCCTCGTCCTGGCCCCAGTCGCCCTGCACGTCGCCGTCGAGGATCATGTGCACGCCCTGGAAGACGAAGCGCTTCGGCTCGTCGGGGAAGGCCACGATCCCCTTGCACCGCAGGATATCCGGACCCTGCGACTGGGTCAGGTTCGAGATCCACGGCATGAACTTGTCCGGGTCGACCGCGCCCTCGATCTTGGCCGAGATCGAGCGGATGTCGGAATCGTGATGGTGGTGGTGCCCTGCCTCGAGGAAGTCGGGCTCGACGTCGAGGATGCGGTCGAGGTCGAAGGCGTTGCGCTCGAGGACCGCGTCGAGGGGCACGGCGCAGTTCTGCGTGCGGTGGAGCTTGGCCAGCGGGTTGATCGTGCGGATCTCGGCCTCGACGCGGTCGAGGTCGGCCGGGGAGACGAGGTCGCTCTTGTTGAGCAGGATCACGTCCGCGAAGGCGATCTGGTTCTTCGCCTCCGGCGCGTCCTTCAGGCGGTCGGACAGCCACTTGGCGTCGGCCACCGTCACCACGGCGTCGAGGCGGGCGGCCTCGCCGACATCCTGGTCGACGAAGAAGGTCTGCGCCACAGGGGCCGGGTCGGCGAGGCCGGTCGTCTCGACGATGATCGCGTCGAACTTGCCCCGGCGCTTCACCAGCCCGTCCATGATCCGGATCAGGTCGCCGCGCACCGTGCAGCAGACGCAGCCGTTGTTCATCTCGAACACCTCCTCGTCCGCGCCGACGACGAGGTCGTTGTCGATGCCGATCTCGCCGAACTCGTTGACGATCACGGCGTAGCGCTTGCCGTGGTTCTCGGTGAGGATCCGGTTGAGGAGCGTGGTCTTGCCCGCGCCGAGGTAGCCGGTGAGCACGGTGACCGGGATCTTGCCGGCGGCGGAACCGGGAGCGGCCGGGGCGGAAGCGTTGCTCGTATCGGACATGACGGCTTCTTCGGTGACGGGTGCGGGATCGCGCGGGCCTGGACCCGCGAGCGTTGTCATATTGTAACAAATCCCGTCAAAGGAAGACGGGGCCACACGGTTTCGCGACCGGGGCGCCGGATCGATTGCCTGTCGGACAAGCTTTGCTCTAGGCACGCCGTACCGCCCGAATCTTTCCGCGGCGCGCCATAGAAAAGCACCAGCGACCGCATTGATGTAGGCGTCGTCCGGGCACGTATCGTACTCTCGTCACCCAGCCCGGACTCTCGGTCCGGACCTAGAAGATCATCCGCATGGACGCCCGAAATCCGCTGGACCAGGACGAGGCCGTCGCCGTCCCCGCGCGCGGGCGCCGGTGGCCCGGCCTGCTGATCGCCGCCGTCCTGCTCGCGGCCGCCCTGGGCGCCGCCATCGCGTTTCCCGACCGGACCCGCGAGGCCGCCGCGCACCTCGTCGCGGCCGTGACCGGGCTGTTCGCCCCGGGCAACCCCGACCCGGGCATCGACGTGGAGAAGGCCGGCCCGGTGGAGCGGGTGTTCCGGCCCTCCAAGGAGCAGCGCGCCGCCTTCGAGATCCTGCCGGTCGCCAACCTCGTGTTCCGGCCCGAGGGCTCGGCCGAGGGACGGATCGCCCTCAACGAGGACGACAACGTCCCGGTGGTCTCGCCCTATGCCGGCCGGGTGACGAAGGTCCTGGTCCGCGCCGGCGACGACGTGAAGGCCGGCGACGTGCTGCTGACGCTCGAGGCCACCGACATGGTCCAGGCGCAGAACGACTATCAGGCGGCCGTGAACAACCTCCAGAAGCAGCAGGCGCTCCTGAAGCTCGACCAGACCATCGCGCAGCGCCAGCAGGAGCTGTTCCAGGCCCGCGCGACGGCGCTGAAGGACTACCAGTCGGCCCAGAACGACGTCATCGCCGCCCAGAGCGACCTGAAGACCGCCGAGGGCGCCCTCGACGCGGTGCGAAGCCGCCTGCGCCTGCTGGGCAAGACCGACGCCGAGATCGCCGCCTTCGAGAAGAACGGCACGATGAGCGCCGAGACGCAGATCCGGGCGCCGATCGCCGGCACGATCGTCCAGCGCAAGGTCGGCATCGGGCAGTACCTCTCGGCCTCCAGCGACCCGGTCTTCGTGATCGGCGACCTGTCGACGGTCTGGCTCGTGGCCAACGTCCGCGAGAGCGAGATCCCCAAGATCCGCATCGGCCAGGAGGTCGAGGCGAAGGTGGCGGGCTTCGGCGCGCGGGTGTTCAAGGCCCGGGTGAACTACATGGCCTCCAGCCTCGACCCGGCGACGCGGCGCCTCGCGGTGCGCAGCGAGGTCGACAACCCGGACCGGGTGCTGCGCCCGGAGATGTTCGCCACCTACACGATCATCACCGGCAAGGGTGAGCCGAGCCCGAGCGTGCCGGTGGCCGCCATCGTGTACGAGGGCGACCGCACCCACGTCTGGGTGGCGCGGCCCGACGGCGCCGTGGAGGCGCGCGACATCAAGCTCGGCCTGATCAACGGCGACAACGCCCAGGTCGTCCAAGGCCTGAGCGCGGGCGAGCAGGTCGTCACCCGCGGGGCCCTGTTCATCGACCGGGCGGCCACCGGCGACAAGGCGTCCTGAGCGGGGATCCGATGAACGCCCTGATCGCCTTCTCGCTGCGCCAGCGCGTGCTGGTGGTGCTGCTGTTCGTCGTGATGCTCGGCGTCGGCTACGGCGCCTACACGCAGCTCAACATCGAGGCCTACCCGGATCCGGTCCCGCCGCTCGTCGACGTGATCACCCAGAATCCAGGCCAGTCGGCCGACGAGATCGAGCGCTACATCACCATCCCCCTGGAGGTGGCGCTCGCCGGCATCCCGAACGCCCAGGTGGTGCGGACGATCTCGCTGTTCGGCCTCTCGGACGTGAAGGTCCAGTTCAACTACGAGTACACGTACGAGCAGGCGCTGCAGCGGGTCCTCAACCGCCTTTCGCAGGCCCCGACCCTGCCCAACGGCGCCACACCGCAGATCTCGCCGACGAGCCCGGTGGGCGAGATCATGCGCTACAAGCTCGTCGGCCCGGCGGGCTACTCGCCCATGGACATGAAGACCCTGCAGGACTGGGTGCTGCAGCGCCGGTTCAAGGCGATCCCCGGCGTCGTCGACGTCACGGCCTTCGGCGGCAAGGCCAAGGAGTACGAGGTCGCGGTCGACCTGAACCGCCTCCAGGCCCAGGGCCTGACCCTGGTGCAGCTGACCAACGCGCTGAACAACGCCTCGATCAACGTCGGCGGCCAGACGCTGAACGTCGGGCAGCAATCGGCGGTGGTGCGCGGCATCGGCCTGATCCGCGACATGGACGACATTCGCGACACGATGATCAGCCTCGTCAACGGCACCCCGGTGCTGGTGCGGGACGTGGCGGAGGTGCGCGTGTCGAATGCCCCGCGCCTCGGCATCGTCGGCCACGACAACCAGCCCGACATCGTCGAGGGCATCGTGCTCATGACCCGCGGCGGCAAGAGCCTGCCGACGCTGGAGCGGGTCGAGGCCGAGATCGACAAGATCAACAGCTCCACGATCCTGCCGCCCGACGTGAAGATCGAGCGGATCTACGACCGCTCGGGCCTGATCCACACCACCACCCACACGGTGATGCACAACCT
This sequence comes from Methylobacterium sp. 275MFSha3.1, assembly GCF_900108435.1. Taxonomy (NCBI): domain Bacteria; kingdom Pseudomonadati; phylum Pseudomonadota; class Alphaproteobacteria; order Hyphomicrobiales; family Methylobacteriaceae; genus Methylobacterium; species Methylobacterium sp. 275MFSha3.1. Next base: position 193,898 of record NZ_FNWP01000008.1, read on the forward strand.
CGTTTTCGGCGTGGTGCTGGTCTTCGTGGTGCAGTGGCTGTTCCTCGGCTCGCTCACCAGCGCGATCATCGTGGCGGCCACGATCCCGTTCGCGCTCGGCTTCGCGATCCTGATCCTGGTGGTGCGCGGCGACTCGGCCAACCTGCTGTCGCTCGGCGCGATCGATTTCGGCCTGATCGTCGACGCGACCGTGATCATGGTGGAGAACGTCTTCCGCCACATCGCCGAGCCCGATCACGTGAAGGGCGAGGATCCGCCCGACGGCCTCACCGGGCGGCTCGGCACCATCGCGATCGCCGGCCGCGAGGTGAACCGGGCGATCTTCTTCTCGGCGACGATCATCATCGTCGGCTTCCTGCCGCTGTTCACGATGACCGGCGTCGAGGGCCACATCTTCGGCCCGATGGCCAAGACCTACGCGTACGCGCTGCTCGGCGGCCTGCTCGCGACCTTCACGGTCTCGCCCGCGCTCTCGGCCCTGATGCTGCCGAAGAAGCTCGAGGAGCGCGACACCCTGATCGTGCGGGTGCTGCGCGTCGGCCACGAGGCGGCTCTGCGCTTCGGCCTGCGCAACCGGGTCCTGGCGATCGCCGTGATGCTGGCGGTGCTGCTGGTCTCGGGCCTCACGGCCCGCAATCTCGGCCTCGAGTTCCTGCCGCGTCTCGAGGAGGGCAACCTCTACGTGCGCGGGACGATGCCGTCCTCGATCTCGCTGGAGGCCGGCAACGGCTACGTCCAGCGCATGCGCAAGATCTTCCAGGAGGTTCCGGAGGTCACCACCGTCCTGTCGCACCAGGGCCGCCCGAACGACGGCACCGACGCCACCGGCTTCTTCAACGTCGAGATCCTGGCGCCGCTCAAGCCGATCGACCAGTGGCGCAAGGGCCTCGACAAGGAGACCCTGATCCAGGACCTCAGCAAGAAGCTGGAGGCAGAATTCCCCGGTATCGAGTTCAACTTCTCACAGTATATCGAGGACAACGTCCAGGAGGCCGCCTCGGGCGTGAAGGGCGAGAACTCGGTCAAGATCTACGGCAACGACCTCGCGCAGCTCACCAAGACCGCCAACGCCGTCAAGGCCGCGCTCGCCACCGTCCCCGGCGTCACCGACCTGTCGGTGTTCGAATCCCTCGGCCAGCCGACGGTGCGGATCGACGTCGACCGCCACAAGGCCGCCCGCTACGGCCTCTCGATCGGCGACGTGAACACCACGATCCAGGCGGCGATCGGCGGCCAGACCGCGGGCGACCTCTACGAGTACGGCTCCGACCGCCACTTCCCGATGCGGGTGCGGCTCGCCAAGGAGTACCGCTCCTCGCTCGCCGGCATCCGCAACATCGCGGTCGGCGCCCAGAACCCCAACGGCGGCGTGATCCAGGTGCCGCTCTCCGAGATCGCCGACGTCGACCTCGTCTCCGGCGCCTCGTTCATCTACCGCGAGGACCAGCAGCGCTACATCCCGGTGAAGTTCTCGGTGCGCGGCCGCGACCTCGGCAGCGCCGTGCTCGAGGCCCAGCGAAAGGTCGCCGACGCGGTCGACCTCCCGCCAGGCTACCGGCTGGAATGGGTCGGCCAGTTCACCAACCTGAAGGAGGCGGCCGCCCGCCTCAGCCTCGTGGTGCCGATCACGCTGCTGCTGATCGCGCTGCTCCTCTACATCAACTTCTCATCGGTGGCCGACATGCTGCTGACCCTGTCGGTCATCCCGATGGCGATGATCGGCGGCATCTTCGCCCTGGCGCTGACCGGCACGCCGTTCTCGATCTCGGCGGCGATCGGCTTCATCGCGCTGTTCGGGATCTCGACCATGGAGGGCGTGATCCTGCTCGCCTACTACAACCAGCTGCTCGACGAGGGCTGGAAGCGGCAGGAGGCGGTCTGGCACGCCGCCGTGGTCCGCATGCGCCCGGTGATGATGACCTGCGTGGCGGCCTGCGTCGGCCTGCTGCCGGCCGCGGTCTCCACCGGCATCGGCTCGCAGGTGCAGAAGCCGCTGGCGCTCGTGGTGGTGGGCGGCATCATCCTGGCGCCGAACCTGATCCTCGTGATCGTCCCGGTGCTGATCTCGCTGTTCTCCCGCCGCCGCCCGAACCCGGACGCCCGGGCGCGGCCCGCGCACCGGGCCGCCGCGTGAGCCGGCTCACGACCCCGCGGGCCGGCGCGCGGCCCGTTGCAGGGGGGCCACAACGGCCACACCGCGCGTGCCGCCCGGGGATGGTCGGATTGACTTGGCAGCGGGTCGCGCCGCTCTACCGAGGTGAGGTTTTCGGGGGCGGGATGGTGAGCTTTGCGCCGAGACGGTGCGGACGGGCGACCGCGTGGCTGGCGGCCTCCCTGGGCCTGTCGGCCTGCGCGGTCGGCCCGAACTTCGTGGCGCCCGAGGCTCCGCCGGTCGGCCGCTACACCAGGGAGCCGCTGCAGAACCCCTCCGCGGCCGACAACATCCGGACCCGGCAGGGCGGCTCGGCCGACCAGAGCTTCGTGTCCGGCGCCGACATCCCGGGCGAGTGGTGGAGGTTGTTCCACTCGAAGGCCCTGAACCGCGTCGTCGAGCAGGCGCTCGCCAACAACCCGACGCTGGAGGCCGCGCAGGCCTCCCTGCGGGTGGCGCAGCAGAACGTGCTGGCCCAGAAGGGCACCCTCTACCCGAGCCTGACGGCGACGCCGCAGGTCCAAGGGGCGCTGGCGCCCGGCCTCGACCTGCAATCGCCCCTCAACAACCAGAGCCGGTACCTCTACAGCCTGTCCACGCCGCAGGCGGTGGTCTCGTACAATCCCGACGTGTTCGGCGGGAATCGCCGGCAGATCGAGTCCCTCGAGGCCACCACCGAGAACCAGCGCTTCCAGCTGGAGGCGGCCTACCTGAGCCTGACCGCCAACGTCGTCGCCGCCGCGATCCAGGAAGCGTCCCTGCGGGCGCAGATCGACGCGACCCGCAAGGTGATCCAGGCGCAGACCGAGGTGCTGCAGCTCTACAACAAGCAGCTCTCGCTGGGTCAGATCGCCGGGGCCGACGTGGTGCAGCAGCAGGCCGCGCTGGCGCTGTCACAGCAGCTCCTGCCGCCGCTGGAGAAGGCGCTCGCCCAGCAGCGCAACCTGCTGACCGCCCTGGCGGGGCGCCTGCCCTCCGACGAAGTTTCCGAGACCTTCGACCTCGCCGCCCTCCGCCTGCCGACCCGGCTCCCGGTGAGCCTGCCCTCGCGGCTCGTGCAGCAGCGCCCCGACGTGAAGGCGGCGGAGGCCCTGGTGCAGCAGGCGAGTGCCAATGTCGGCGTCGCGGTGGCGAACCGCCTGCCGCAGTTCAGCCTGACCGCCACGGGCGGCTCCAGCGCCACGCGGATCGCCCAGATCGCCAACCCGGGCGCGGCGTTCTTCACGATCGTCGGGCAGGCGACGGCGCCGATCTTCGATGCCGGCACCCTGTTCCGGCGCCAGCGGGCCGCCGAGGAATCGCTGACGGAGGCGCAGGCGCAGTACAAGGCGACGGTGATCACCGCCTTCCAGAACGTCGCGGACGCGCTGCGCGCGCTCCAGGCCGACGCGAAGGCCGTGGCCGCCGCCGACGCAGCGGTGAGTGCCACGAACCAGAGCCTCGCGCTGATCCGCAAGCAGTACACGGCCGGGGCGATCACCTCCTCGCAGGTGCTGATCGCCCAGCAGGGCTACCTCTCGGCGCTGGTGACCTCGGCGGCGGCGCGCGCCACCCAGTACGCCGACACCGCCGCGCTGTTCGTGGCCCTCGGCGGCGGCTGGTGGAACCGCGCCGACGTGGCGCCGCCGCCACCCGAGAAGGACCCGCTGAAGTTCCTCTGACGGGGCCGCCTCAGGTGTACATCGCGATGGCGTCCTGCAGCATCTGGTCGGTGGTGCTCATGACCTTGGTGTTGGCCGTGTAGGCCTGCTGGGTCTCGATCATCTTCGAGAACTGATCCGAGATCCCGGCATTGGACTGCTCCACCGAGCCGGCCGTGATGGTCGCGCCGTTGAGGCCGTAGCTCGGCGTCCCGGACTGGCCGGTGGCCACGTAGGTGCCGCCATCGAGCGAGGCGAGGTTGTCCTGCATGCCGAACTGCGCCAGCTGCAGCGTGCCGAGGGCCAGGGTGCTGCCGTCCGCGGCCGTGCCCGTGAGGGTGCCGGCGGGCGAGACCGCGAGACTCGCCAGGGTGCTCGCCCCGGTCGGAACCTGGACGGGGGTCGTCGCCGAGGGGCCGGCGAACAGGTAGTAGCCCGCGCCATTGGAGAGGTAGCCGCTGGCGTCCGGCGCGAAGTCGCCGCGCCGCGTGTAGCCGGTGTCGCCGGCGAAGGCCGGGCTGTCCGGCGTCCCGGTGTTCTTCTTGACGACGAAGTAGCCGTTGCCCGAGATCGCGAGGTTGGTCGCCACACCGGTCGACTGCATCGTGCCCTGGATGTTGAGGCTGTTGCGCGTGCTCGGCAGCACGCCGCCGGTCAGCTGCGTGCCGTCCCGGGTCTCGGCCAGCATGTCGGCGAACCGCGTCTCGGTGGACTTGAAGCCCACCGTCTGGGTGTTGGCGATGTTCCCCGAGATGTTGTTCAGGGCCAGCGACTGCGCCGAGGCGCCGGAAATCGAGTTCGAGAGCGCGGTGTAAAGGCCCATCGGGGTCTCCGTTCGCCGGAGCGGCACGGCCCCCGATCCGACGGAAGCCGATAAGGACCCACTATGGTTAACCGACGGTGTGTGACCGCGTGTTGCTGAGCCGGCCCGCGCCGCCCGCGCGACGCCGGCGGACGCGTCACGCCCCGAGGACGCTCAGCACGATCTCCCGCCGGTGCGGCCGGTCGCGGTGCTCGATCAGGTAGATCCCCTGCCACGTGCCGAGCGCCAGCGCCCCGCCGACCAGCGGGATCGTCAGGGCCGAATCGGTGACCAGGGTGCGGATATGGGCCGGCATGTCGTCCGGCCCCTCGGCGCCGTGGACGTAGCTGGCATTCCGGGGGGCGAACCCGTCCAGCGCGGTCATCAGGTCGGTCTGGACGTCGGGATCGGCATTCTCCTGGATGGTCAGCGAGGCCGAGGTGTGCCGGCAGAACACCGTGACGAGCCCGTCCCGGACGCCGCTGTCGCGCACGAACGCGGCCACCGCGGCGGTGAAGTCCGTGAAGCCCGGTCCCGGGGTCGCGACGGTCAGGCGCGCGCTGGCGTGGCGCTCCACCGGACCGGAGGCCAGCGCCTCGACCGGCCCGATCCTGCCCTCCCGCCCGTGTCCCTGTCTCATGTGATCGTCTCCGATAAGGTCGTGCCCGGCGCGATCTCGCGCTCGCCGCGGGCGAGGATCCGTTCCAGCACGTCGATCCGGTCGGCCTCCGCGGGCGGCTTGTCCCAGCGGATGCGGCTGACCCGGGGGAAGCGCATGGCCACGCCCGACTTGTGCCGGGTCGAGCGCTGCACGCCCTCGAAGGCGATCTCGAGGACGAGCCCGGCCTCGCGGCCGTGGGCGACCTCGCGCACCGGGCCGAAGCGCTTGGTGGTGTTGTTGCGGACGTAGCGGTCGAGCTTGGCGAGCTCGGCGTCGGTGAAGCCGTGATAGGCCTTGCCCACCGGCACCAGCTCGTCGCCGCCCTCGGGGGCCTCCCGCCAGACGCCGAACGTGTAGTCCGAGTAGAAGGACGAGCGCTTCCCGTGCCCGCGCTGGGCGTACATCATCACGGCGTCGACGATGTGCGGCTCACGCTTCCACTTCCACCAGGGTCCCTTGGGGCGTCCCGGCAGGTAGGGGCTGTTGAGGCGCTTGAGCATCACGCCCTCGATGGCGTCGGCATCCGCGCCGGCGCCCACCGAGGCCGGGTCCGCCCGGGCGGCCGCCAGGGCCTCCCAGTCCGCGAAGCGCACGAGCGGCGAGATGTCGATCCGCGCGTGGTCGAGGCGCGTGACCAGCGCCTCCAGCTTCTGCCGCCGCTCCGCGAAGGGCTCTGCCCGCAGGTCGTCGCCCTCCAGGGCGAGGAGGTCGTAGGCCCGCACGTGGGCCGGGAACTCCTCCAGGAGCTTGCCCGTCACGGCCTTCCGGTTCAGGCGCTGCTGCAGCACGTTGAAGCTCTGCACCCGCCGCTCGCGGAGGATCAGCAGCTCGCCGTCGAGGGCGCCCGCGAAGGTGATGGCCTCGGCGAGGTCCGGGAACGCCCCGGTGATGTCCTCGCCGGTGCGCGAATAGACCTTCCCGACCTGCTGGCCGGCCCGGTCGAGACCGCCGACGAGCTGGACGCGGATGCCGTCCCACTTCCACTCGGCCGAGAACGCCCCGGCCTCCAGCTTCTCGAGGTCGGCCTCCTCCTCAATCGGGTGCGACAGCATCGGCGGCCGGAACGGCGCGGGGTTCAGCGTCTCGGGCCGCTCGGCCCGGCCCTCGACCCAGGCGAACAGGGTCTCGAAGGGTGGGGTCAGCCCGTGCCAGACCTCCTCGACGGCGTCGGCGTCGTGGTTGCCCAGCGCGCCCACCGCCGTCTTGGCGAGCCGCGCCGAGACGCCGACCCGCAGGTTGCCGGTGACCAGCTTCAGGAGCGCCCAGCGCCCGGTCTCGTCGAGGGCGTCGAGCCAGTCGGCGAGATGGCGGGGCAGATCGCGCTTGGGGATGGTCGCGAGGGTTTCCACGACCTCGGCCAGGGTCGGGACATGCGGCGGCGGGTTGTTGTGGCCGGGGCCCGGTTCCCGCGGCGCCTCCGCCGGTCCCGGCCAGATCAGCGCCGTCGTCTCCGCGAGGTCGCCCACGTAATTGTGCGACAGCCGGAACAGCACCGGGTCGATCCGCTCCTCGACCAGTCCCCGGATCAGGGCCGGCTTGGCCTCGCGGAAGCTCAGCGTGCCGGTCATGGCGCCGAGCGCGTAGCCGCGCTCGGGATCGAGCGTGCGCGCGAAGTAGTCCTGGAGCATGCGCAGCTTGGCGTTGCGGCGCGGCTCGTAGGCGAGGCGGTCGAGCAGGTGGGCGAAGTCGTTCACGCCGCCGCCTCCGCCTCGGAGCCCGCCTCCGAGGTCCCCTCGACCTCGCCGTCATCGCCGTAGCCGAGCAGGTGGAGCGGCTTCGCCCGGATCCCCTGCGTCCCGCACCAGTGGACCAGCGCGTCCTCCTGGCCGTGGGTCACCCAGACCTCGCCGGCTCCGGTGTCGCGGATGGTGCGGCACAGGTCCGGCCAGTCGGAATGGTCGGAGATCACCAGCGGCAGCTCGACGCCCTTCTGGCGGGCGCGGGCGCGCACCCGCATCCAGCCCGAGGCGAAGCAGGTCACCGGGTCGGGGAACTTGCGGGACCACAGGTCCTGGATCGACGAGGGCGGGCAGAGCACGATCGCCCCGTGCAGGTCCTTCCGCTCGGCGGCCACGACCTTGGGCGTGTCGCCGAGCGGCACGCCCTCCTCCTTGTAGAGCGTCGTCAGCTTCTCCATGGCGCCGTGCAGGTGGATCGGGCGGTCCCAGCCCTCCTCGCGCAGGAGCGCCATCACCCGCTGCGCCTTGCCGAGCGCGTAGGCGCCCACGATGTGGGCGCGCTCCGGGAACAGCTTCACCGATTCGAGGAGCTTGCGGACCTCGCCCCGCGTATCGGGATGGGTGAAGACCGGCAGTCCGAAGGTCGCCTCGGTGATGAACACGTCGCAGGGCACCACCTCGAAGGGCAGGCAGGTCGGGTCCGGCGCGCGCTTGTAGTCGCCCGACACCACGACCCGGACGCCGTCCCGCTCGATGGCGATCTGCGCCGACCCGAGGACGTGGCCGGCCGGGGCGAAGCGCACGGTCACGTCGCCGACGCGGAGCGCCGCGCCGAGCTGCGCCTCCTGCCGCTGGCGGCAGAAATCCGCGCCGTAGCGCACCGCCATGATCCGCAGGGTCTCGGGCGTCGCCAGCACCTGGCCGTGGCCCGCGCGGGCGTGGTCGGCGTGCCCGTGCGTGATCAGCGCGCGCTTCACGGGCCAGGTCGGATCGACGTGGAAGCGCCCGAGGGGGCAGTAGAGACCCTCGCGGGTCAGGGTGAGGAGATCGCTGGCGCGTATCGGCATCGGGTCCGTGCTGCCGGTGGAGTCCGCCGGTGGCCCCGGTATATAGGCGCCCCCGACCCGGCAGACGCATGGCCTCGCAGCTCAGTTCCGGCGACCTTCTCGCCGATCGCCGCTACCGCTACGCCGAGGCCTGCCTCGCCGACGGCGACCACGCGGGCGCCGCCGACCTCGCCGAGCAGGTCTTGGAACGCGCCCCGCGCTACGCGCCGGCCTGGCTCCTGCTGGGCCGGGCGCGCGCGGGTCTGGCCGCCGCCGGCACCGATCCGGCCCTGCGCGACGCGGCGGCGCAGGCCTTTTCCCGCGCCCTCGACATCGATCCCGAGGACCGGCTGGGCGTGCGCGCGCATCTCGTCCGCCTGGGCGGCGGCGACACCCTCCCGGTCCTGTCGCCGGCCTATGTCCGCGCCCTGTTCGACGGCTACGCGCCGCGGTTCGAGCGCCACCTCGTGGACAGCCTCGGCTATGTCGGCCCGCAGCTCGTCCGCGACGCCCTGCCGTGCGTTCCGGAGCGCTTCGCGGTCGGTCTCGATCTCGGCTGCGGCACGGGGCTGATGGGCGAGGTCGTGCGCGACCGGGTCGACCATCTCACCGGAATCGACCTCTCCCCCGGGATGCTGGCGGTGGCGCGGGCCAAGACGGCGCAGGGTCGGCCGCTCTACGAGCGCCTCGTCGAGGGCGACATCGGCGCCGCCCTGGCCGACCTGCCGGAGGCGTCGGCCGACCTCTGCCTCGCCGCGGATGTCCTGATCTACGTCGCGGATCTCGCGACGTTCCTGGCGCGGGTGGGGCGGGTCCTGCGGACGGGCGGGCTCGGCGCCGTCACGGTGCAATCCCACGACGGCCCCGGTTCCGTCCTGGGCGAGGACGGCCGCTACGCCCACGCGGAGGCCCACATCGCGGCGACGGCAGCCGCGTCCAGATTGGAGCTGCTGACGACGAGACCGGCGGAAGTCCGTCGCGAGGGCGGACGGCCGGTGCCGGGGCGCGTCGTTGTGTTGCGGCGCACATCGGCATGAAACCGCTCCGCTATTCGTCCATTGTCAGTCGACCGCGACTAGGCGCGGCGGCTCGATCGGGGGATCAGCATGGCGGAATACGGAAGTCGGACAGGTGGTGCAGCACCGGAGCGGAAACCTGAGCCACCGGCCGACAAGTCGTTTCCCGCCGATCCGCGAACCCGGATTCCCTTCGCGATCGCCCTCGCGGCGCTCGCGGGCTGCGCCGACTCCATCGGCTTCCTGGAATTCTCGCAGCTCTTCATGTCGTTCATGTCGGGCAACACCACCCGCTTCGGCGTGGCGGTGGCCAACGCCGACTGGGAGAACGTCAGCCGCGTCGCCAGCACGATCTGCATGTTCTGCTTCGGCGCCTTCCTGGGAACGCTGATCGCCGCCTGGGTCGGGCGCTGGCGCCTCGCCGTGCTGCTGACGCTCCAGGCCCTGCTGCTCGCCGGCGGCCTGCTGATGCCCTGGGGCACCTTCGCTTACCCGCTCCACGCCTACCCGATCGTGCTGGCGCTGGGCCTCCAGAACGCGACGCTGCAGGACGAGGGCGGCCGCTCCCTGGCGCTCACCTACGTCACGGGCGCCGTGGTGCGTTTCGGCACGGGCTGCGCCAACCTGCTGCTCGGCACGGTGGCGCCATCCTTCTGGATCCAGGCACCGCTCTGGGCCGGGCTCAGCACCGGCGCCGTCGTCGGCGGCCTGCTCGACATGCGCTACGGCGAATCGGCCTTCCTCTTCCCGGCGGCCCTGGCCGCCATCCTGGCGATGATCGCGATCGTCCTGACCATCGCCAAGCCGGGCAGCACCCTGGTGGCGGGTTCCTCCCCGGCGCCCGACGCCAGCCCGAAGGCCGAGGTCATCGACGCGATCCACTGAGACCCGGCCGCGGCGGCGGGATCGGGGTCAGCCGTCCGAATCGCGGACGCTGCCCCGGCCCTGCTTGATCGCGGCGCGGCTCTTCTTCGCGCCGATGCGCCGCTCCTGCGAGCCCCGGGTCGGCTTCGTGGGCCGGCGGATCGGCGGCGGCGGCTTGGCCGCCTCCGCCACCAGATCGACGAGCCGCTGCAGCACGTCGGCCCGGTTGCGCTCCTGCGTCCGGTGCCGCTGCCCGGCGAGGACGAGAACGCCGTCCTTGGTCATCCGCCGTCCGGCGAGCCGCACCAGATTGGCCCGCACCCGCTCGTCGAGGGCGGGCGAGGCCAGCGCCGCCCAGCGCAGCTGGACCGCGGTCTCGACCTTGTTGACGTTCTGTCCGCCGGCGCCCGAGGCGCGCATGAAGGACAGCTCGATCTCGTCCTCGTTGATGGCGATGCGCGGCGTTACCCGCAGGGGCATGGCACCCTCCCCGGCCACGCGCCCGCGTCTGGTGCGCAGCCCACGGGCGGACGGATGCGGATCGGCGGCCCCGTCACCATATCTGTCTCGTGCCTCCCGTCCCGTACACCGCGCCCCGTCGGAGCGATCCCGCCCTCGTCCCGCGCGGAGCCCCGATTCAGGCCGCCTCGGCCGGCGTGCGGGCGCGGAGCGCGAGGGCGTGCAGCCCCCGCTTGAACGCGTCGTCGAGCAGCGCGTTCACCAAGCGGTGCCGCTCGACGCGGCTCTTGCCCTCGAACGCCGACGCGACGATGTCGAGCCGGTAATGGGTCTCGCCCCCCGGCCGCGCTCCGGCGTGGCCGGCATGCAGATGCGACTCGTCGATCACGTCGAGCCGCGCCGGCGCGAGTTGCTCCCGCAGCCGCGCCTCCATCCAGTCCCGCAGGGTGCCGCCCGCGCCCGCACCGTCCGTCATCGTGCCCTCGCGTCGTGTCCGTGGGCGCCGTCAAGCCCGATCCCGCGCATGCGTCATCAGGCCCGGTGCCCTTGTGTCTCAGGTCCGCCCCCTCATAATCGGCCCGTCATGGATCTCAACTCGCGCCTGTTCGACAGCATCCGGATCAAGCCGACCTGCGACGAGCCGAAGCCCGCCGCGGAAGCCGGCTGCGAGAGCCCCGGCTGCACCCATCCGGGCCTGTACCGGGCGCCGAAGGGGCGGAAGGCGGAGGGCCAGTACTGGCGCTTCTGCATCGACCATGTCCGCGCCTACAACGCCACCTACAATTACTTCGATGGCATGAACGACGCCGCCGTTCAGGCCTACCAGAAGGACGCGATCATCGGTCATCGCCCGACCTGGGCGATGGGCGTGAACCGGACCGGCGAGGCCAAGCCGGCGGACGAGCCGGTTCGGGACTGGGCCTACGTCGATCCCCTCGGCATCCTGCGCGGCGAGGGCGTCGGCGACGCGCGCCGGCGCGCCCGCCAGCCCGAGGAGCCGCGCAAGCCCAAGCACTCGGCGACGGTGCGCCGCGCCCTCGACGTGATGGGCCTTGAGGAGGGCGCGGACGCGGCCGCCATCAAGGCGCAGTACAAGGTGCTGGTGAAGCGCTTCCACCCGGACGCCAACGGCGGCGACCGCTCCTTCGAGGAGCGCCTGCGCGACATCATCCGCGCCCACGACGTGCTCCGCGCGGCCGGTCTCTGCTGAGCGGCACGAACGATGCACGCCGGTTCGCACCCAGGATAGGGCAAACCGCGCGGGGCGGCCCTATATGGGATCCATGCCGGTCGGTGGCGCGCGAGCGCGCCGCCGTCTAAGGATGGCTCCGCCCCGCCGCGGAGGCCCGGCTCGACGTCCTTCCGCGCGGATGCTTCACTGTTTGGGAGTGGAGCGCCCGCGCCTCACGAGGTTCCGAATGCTCTCTGACGCTACGCCCGCCGCGCTGCCCGACCGCACCGTCTCCGTCCGCGATGTCTTCGGCATCGACCTCGACCTCAAGGTGCCGGCCTTCGCCGAGCCCGAGGAGCACGTGCCGGATGTCGACCCGGACTACATCTTCGACCGGGAGACGACGCTCGCGATCCTGGCCGGCTTCGCCCGCAACCGCCGCGTGATGGTCACCGGCTATCACGGCACCGGCAAGTCGACCCATATCGAGCAGGTCGCCGCCCGGCTGAACTGGCCGTGCATCCGGATCAACCTCGACAGCCACGTCTCGCGCATCGACCTCGTCGGCAAGGACGCCATCGTCCTGCAGGACGGCAAGCAGGTCACCGCCTTCCAGGACGGGATCCTGCCCTGGGCGCTGCAGAACAACGTCGCGCTCGTGTTCGACGAGTACGACGCCGGCCGCCCGGACGTGATGTTCGTGATCCAGCGCGTGCTGGAGCTCTCGGGCCGGCTGACGCTCCTCGACCAGAAGCGCGTGATCCGCCCGCACCCGGCCTTCCGGCTGTTCGCCACCGCCAACACGGTGGGCCTCGGCGACACGTCGGGCCTCTATCACGGCACGCAGCAGATCAATCAGGGTCAGATGGACCGCTGGTCGATCGTCACCACGCTGAACTACCTGCCGCACGACCGCGAGGTCGACATCGTGCTCTCGAAGGCGACGCATTACCGGGGCGACCAGGGCCGCGACATCGTCAACCGGATGGTGCGCGTGGCGGATCTCACCCGCAACGCCTTCATGAACGGCGACCTCTCCACCGTCATGAGCCCGCGCACGGTGATCACCTGGGCCGAGAACGCCGACATCTTCAAGGATATCGGCTTCGCCTTCCGGGTGACGTTCCTCAACAAGTGCGACGAGCTGGAGCGGACGCTGGTGGCCGAGTTCTACCAGCGCGCCTTCGGCAAGGAGCTGCCCGAGAGCGCGGTGAACGTCGCGCTGAGCTGACCCGCATGGAGGACGCGATGGCGCATCCGGCCCCGACGCGCGAGGACGCCCCGGCGACTGCGCACGCGCGGGGACGGACCCGCCACGCGGACGATCTCTACACCTGGGTTCAGGAGCAGGTGGCACTGCTCCGCGCCGGCCGGGTGGACGCGCTCGACCTCGACAACATCGCCGAGGAGCTGAGCGACGTGGGTTCGGAGCAGTACGATAAGCTCGAGAGCGCGATCGAGGTGCTTCTCGCCCACGCCCTCAAATGGGATCACCAGCCCGAGCGGCGCAGCCGAAGCTGGTCGCTGACGATTGCGGAACAGCGCGTGCGGATCGACAGGCAGGTGCGCAAAAATCCAGGTCTCAAGCCGCGCATCGCCGAAGCCGCCAGCGAAGGCTACCGGGTCGGTCGGATCCGAGCCGCTCGCGAGATGAAGCGATCGCCCGAAACCCTGCCCGCGGACTGTCCCTACAGCTGGGACGAGATCCTGAACCGCCCCTTCGCGTTCGAGGACGACCGGTAGCGCTGATGTCCATCTCCAACCGCAAGCCCGGTGAGCGCCGCGAACCTGTGGCCGAGCCCCTGAAGCGCTCGGTGGCCGGGTGCCTGCGCGCCATCGCCCGGCGCACCGAGGTCGAGGTCACCTACGCGACCGACCGGCCGGCGCTCACCGGCGACAAGGCCCGCCTCCCCGAACCCCCGCGCAAGCTCTCGGCGCAGGACGTCGCGGTGCTGCGCGGCAACGCCGACGCCATGGCGCTGCGGCTGGGCTGCCACGACGTGGCCGTCCACCGCCGTCTCGCCCCCGAGAACGCACCCGCGCGCGCCGTGTACGACGCGGTCGAGCAGGCCCGGGTGGAGGCGATCGGGTCGCGCCGGATGGCGGGCGTGGCCAGCAACATCTCGGCGATGCTGGAGGACCGCTACCATCGCGGCGGCAAGTACGAGTCCATCACCGACCGGGCCGACGCTCCGATGGAGGATGCCGTCGCCCTGATGGTGCGCGAGCGCCTGACCGGCCAGAAGCCGCCCGAGGCCGCCACCAAGATCGTCGAGCTGTGGCGCGAGCATATCGAGGCCAAGGCCGGCCCGAACCTCGACGGGCTGCTCGGCTCGATCGAGGATCAGCGCAAGTTCGCCCGCTCGGTGCGCGACCTCCTCACCTCCCTCGACATGTCGGACGAGACGCCGTTCGACGCTGAGGACGACGAGAACGACGACGAGAACGACGCCCAGGACGACGAGCAGAACCCCAGCGAGGGCGATTCGGAGGAGAAGAGCCAGGGCGAGCGCGCCGAGATCGAGACCTCCGAGGAGGCCTCCGACGAGATCGAGGAGGGCGCCCAGGAATCCGCCGACGCACCGTCCGGTGAGTTGCCCGAGGAGGCCGAGGACGCGGAGTCGGAGGAGGCCTCGGAGGCCTCTCGCCCGCCGCAGCGGCAGGGCAACGAGGCGCGCGGGCCCGAGTACAAGGTGTTCAATCCGCGGTTCGACGAGGTCATCCACGCCGAGGAGCTGTGCGACGCCGACGAGCTGTCGCGCCTGCGCTCCTACCTCGACAAGCAGCTCTCGCACCTGCAGGGCGTGGTCGGCCGCCTCGCCAACCGGCTCCAACGCCGCCTTCTCGCCCAGCAGAACCGCGCCTGGGAGTTCGACCTGGAGGAGGGTCAGCTCGACCCGGCGCGGCTCGTGCGCGTGGTCATCGACCCGTACCAGCCGCTCTCCTTCAAGCAGGAGAAGGACACCAATTTCCGCGACACGGTGGTCACGCTGCTCCTCGACAATTCGGGCTCGATGCGCGGCCGGCCGATCACCGTGGCGGCGACCTGCGCCGACATCCTGGCGCGGACGCTGGAGCGCTGCGGCGTGAAGGTGGAGATCCTGGGCTTCACCACCCGGGCCTGGAAGGGCGGCCAGAGCCGCGAGGCGTGGCTCGCCGCCGGCAAGCCGCCGAATCCCGGTCGCCTGAACGACCTGCGCCACATCGTCTACAAGTCGGCCGACGCGCCCTGGCGGCGCGCGCGGAAGAACCTCGGGCTGATGATGCGCGAGGGGCTGCTCAAGGAGAACATCGACGGCGAGGCCCTGGACTGGGCGCACAAGCGCCTGCTCGGACGGCCGGAGCAGCGCAAGATCCTGATGGTAATCTCCGACGGTGCGCCGGTGGACGATTCGACCCTGTCGGTGAATGCCGGCAACTACCTGGAGCGGCACCTGCGCTGGATGATCGAGGAGATCGAGACGCGCTCGCCGGTGGAACTGCTGGCCATCGGCATCGGCCACGACGTGACCCGGTACTATCGCCGCGCCGTGACGATCATCGACGCCGAGGAGCTCGGCGGGGCGATGACCGAGAAGCTCGCCGAGCTGTTCGAGGAGGACGGCGCGGCGCCGACGGGGCGGATGCTGCGCGCAGCGGGCGGGCGGCGGTAATCACGCCCCGCGCTGCCGCGCGCAACAGACGATCCGCGTCGAGGAAGCTGGCAGATCCGGACCGAACCTCGACACGGTTCATGTTCGCAACTTGGACGGCGAAGCCCCCTCCGTCATCACGAGCGCAGCGAAGTGACCTAGGGCGACGCGGGGCTTGTCCACGTGGCGTCGCCTGGATTGCTTCGCTCCGCTCGCAAAGACGGCGCAGGGGCATCGGCCGGACATTGACGGCAGCCTGCGGCCGAGCTCTGGCTTGTGTGGAGTGGCATGTCAGCCGCAAACAAGCGGAAACCGCCGCGGCCTCGACGGCCACGGCGGTTCAAACCGTCCGATAGGGGCGTGAAGCCCGACGACTCAGGCCGCGGCGGCCGGGGTCTCGGCGAGCTTCTTATGGATCTCGCGCTTCAGGAGGCGGGCAGTCTGCGACAGGTCACCCTCGCCGGCCTTGATCAGGAAGGCGTCGAGGCCGCCGCGGTGCTCCACCGAGCGCAGGGCGTGCGCCGTGACCCGCAGGCGGACGCGCTTGCCCAGCGCGTCGGACTGGAGGGTGACGTTGCACAAGTTCGGCAGGAACCGGCACTTGGTCTTGCGGTTCGAGTGGCTCACGAGGTGGCCGACCTGAACGGCCTTGCCGGTGAGTTCGCAGCGGCGCGCCATGATAAAAAACGATCCCGTCTCGTTCCGCCCGGTGAAGACCCGATCGCGGCCGGCGCGATCATCGTCGCAGCGGGCGGCGCCCATTGCGTGTTCCAGGTCCGGCGGAGTCCTGTTGAAGGCGCGAGCCTATAGGCGACGAAGGCGCGGTGCGTCAAGGTGCCGGCGGGGGCAGGCGGGGTTCAGCGTCGCGCCGGACGACCAACGGTCTGTTAACCACGATGCCGGGATATAGCCTTCTTCCACCTGCAGGAAGGCGCCTCTCCCCGCTCCGTGCGTCGCAGAGGACGTCGGCGAGCGGGTGTGTTCGAGAGGGTGCGTTCGAGCGAGTGTCTTGGCCCGCCCGCCCTGGGATACGATCCGGATCATGAGCGCCACGCCAATCCGTCGAATGATCAAGCCGTCGAAGAAGCACGCTGCCGGGCGCCTCGCGGGCAGCCTCCTCGCGGTCGCGGTCCTCGCGGCTCCGACCGATGCCGGCGCGCGGACGTCGCGGGCCAAGCGAGCCGCGCCCGCCGCCGCGACCGTGGCGGTCGATTACGGTATCAACCTCGCCGGTCTCCCGATCGGCACGGCGCGCCTCGCCGGCTCCTTCGACCGCGACCGCTACATGATGGACGTGTCGGCCGTGCTCACCGGCCTCGTCGGCGCGATCACCGGCGGCAAGGGCTCCGCCCGGGCCTCGGGAAGCTTCTCGGCCGCGCCGCAGCCCGGCGCCTTCGCCATCGCCACCCAGACGGCGAGTTCCGGCATCGCGGTGCGCATGGCCCTGGCGCGCGGCAACGTCGTCCAGGCCGAGATCACGCCGCCGCTCGTCGACATGCAGGACCGCGTGCCGGTCACCCCGGCCAACAAGCGCGGCATCATCGACCCGGTGAGCGCGCTGCTGATGCCGACCCAGGGGCGCGGCGAGCCGCTCGACCCGGAGAACTGCAACCGGACCCTGCCGGTCTTCGACGGCGCCACCCGCTTCAACGTGGTGCTGAGCTACGCCGAGACCCGCCCGGTGCAGAAGCCCGGCTATGCGGGGCAAGTCCTCGTATGCAACGCCCGCTACCAAGCGGTCGCCGGCCACCGGCCGGACCGGCCGGGCGTCAAGTTCATGGAGGAGAACCGCGAGATGTCGGTCTGGCTCGCCCCCGTCGAGGGGACGCGCGTCCTGATTCCGCTGCGCATCTCGGTGCTCACCACGATCGGCACCAACATCATCGAGGCCACCCGCTGGAGCCAGAGCGGCACGCCGACGACCACCGGCACGGCCGGCGCCGCCGGCAACAGTGTCGCGCAGGCGAGCCTGCCCGGGCAGTAGCGGCTGCGCGGGCAGCTGCCGCAGGGAGCGTTTGACCGGCGGCCGGTTTCCCGGCACCTCGGCGCGGCGCGGCAGCCGCGCGGGGAGGTCAGCAGTGCCCAAGGGCTACATCATCGTCCGGATGACGGTCACCGACCCAGACACCTACAAGGACTACGCCGCCATGGCCTCCGAGGCGATGCGCAAGTACGGCTGCAAGCCGCTGGTGCGCGGCGGCCGCTGCGAGGCGCTGGAGGGCGAGGGCCGTCCGCGCAACGTCGTGCTGGAATTCGAATCCTACGAGGCGGCGCGCACCTACTACTTCTCGCCCGAGTACCAGGCTGCCGTAGCCAAGCGCCGGCCCGCGGGCATCGGCGAGGTGGTGCTCGTCGAGGGTGTCGACTGATCGCCGGCCCGGTCACAACCGGACCTGACGCGGCCCGCGCCTTCCGCGCCCAAGCCGCGAAATGACCCGGCAAGGGCGCGGGGACGGACAGAGTCGCGCGCCCGCGGTGCCCCGCATTCCGTGCCGGCGGACGCGATCGCGGCGTGGTCCGCGGTTGCGCGGGTGGAGGGAATCTTCACGTTCCCGGCGATAATGCCCGGATGTGCTCGCCTGCCCTCCGAATCGCCCTCGCCCTGGCCGCGCTCGCGGGGCCGGCCGCGGCGCAGTCCCTCAGTGCCGGATCCGCCGATCCGGGGTGCGGCGGTGACGCCTTCTCGTCGGCCGAGGTCGTCGAGAACAGGCCGCCCCGCCGCGGTCCCCTCGTCGCGACCCCCGACACGCTCTGCGCCGACCTCGCGCCGCAGCCGGGCACGCCGACGACGCAGATCGACGTCTACCCGATGATCACGCCGCAGATTGGACCTGGCGGCGGCGGCATCCCATATGGGGGAGGACGGTACCGGCCCTAGCGTCCCTGACGCGGTCGGCCGGTCGAACCCGCCTCCCCGCCCGCGCCGCGACGGCGCCGCGACGGCCTTCCCGCTCGAAGGAACCGCCGACCATCGACGCGCTGCTCCGCCCCACGCCCAGCCGCTCGCTGTCCCGCGAGGCCCGCGCCCGCGGCGTCACCGCGGTCCTCGGGCCGACCAACACCGGCAAGACGCATCTCGCCATCGAGCGGATGCTCGCCCACCCGACCGGCATGATCGGGCTGCCCCTGCGGCTGCTCGCCCGCGAGGTCTATCTGCGCGTCGTCGCGAAGGTCGGCCCCGAGAAGGTCGCCCTCGTCACCGGCGAGGAGAAGATCAAGCCGGACCGGCCGCGCTACTGGATCTGCACCATCGAGGCGATGCCCAGGGACCTCGACGTGGCGTACGTCGCCATCGACGAGATCCAACTCGCCGCCGACATGGATCGCGGCCACGTCTTCACCGACCGCCTGCTCTACGTGCGCGGTCGGGAGGAGACCCTGCTGATCGGCTCCTCGACCATGCTGCCGCTGGTCCAGGACCTCATTCCCAACGTCCACACGACGACCCGGCCGCGGCTCTCGCAACTCACCTTCGCGGGGGAGAAGCGGCTGTCGCGCCTGCCGCGGCGCACCGCCATCGTCGCCTTCTCGGCCGAGGAGGTCTACGCGATCGCCGAGCTGATCCGCCGCCAGCGCGGCGGCGCCGCGGTGGTGCTGGGCGCGCTCTCGCCGCGGACCCGCAACGCCCAGGTAGAGATGTACCAAGCGGGCGACGTCGACTACCTCGTGGCCACCGACGCGGTCGGGATGGGCCTCAACCTCGACGTCGATCACGTCGCGTTCGCGGCCAACTGGAAGTACGACGGCACCCGCTTCCGCAAGCTCACCCCCGCCGAGATGGGCCAGATCGCGGGGCGCGCCGGCCGCCACCTCTCGGACGGCACCTTCGGCTCAACCGGGCGCTGCCCGCCCTTCGAGGCCGAGCTGGTGGAGCGGCTGGAGAGCCACGACTTCGATCCCCTGCGCATCCTGCAGTGGCGCAATCCGGATCTCAGCTTCGGCAGCCTCGAAGGCCTGCAGGCGAGCCTCGACGAGCACCCGCGCGAATCGGGCCTGACCCGCGCCCCGATGGGCGAGGACCAGCAGGCCCTCGAGATCCTCATGAAGGAGGACGACATCCGCGACATGGCGCGCAGCGCCGCCGCGGTGCGCCGCCTCTGGGACACCTGCGGCGTCCCGGATTACCGCAAGGTCCACCCGCAGGTGCACGCCGACTTGGTCGCGCAGCTCTACCGGTTCCTGATGAAGGGCATGGCGGGCCGGATCCCCGACACGTGGTTCGCCGAGCAGGTCGCGATGATCGACCGGACCGACGGCGACATCGACACGCTGTCCCGCCGGATTGCCCAGGGACGCACCTGGACCTTCGTGGCGAACCGTCCCGACTGGCTGCGCGACCCAGAACATTGGCAGGGCGAGACGCGTCGGGTAGAGGACAGGCTGTCCGACGCCCTGCACGAACGCCTCGCGAGCCGCTTCGTCGACCGGCGCACAAGCGTCCTGATGCGGCGCCTGAGAGAGAACACGATGCTCGAAGCCCAGATCACCGCCGACGGTGACGTCACCGTCGAGGGTCAGCATGTCGGCCACCTTCACGGATTCCTGTTCGTTCCCGATGCCAGCGCCGAGGGGCACGAGGCCAAAACCCTGAGGAGCGCCGCCGAGAAGGCGCTCGCCGGGGAGATCGAGTCCCGGGCCGAGCGGTTCTCGGCAACGGCCGATTCGACCCTCGTGCTCTCGCACGACGGCACGATCCGCTGGACCGGCGCGCCCGTCGCCAAGCTCACCCCCGGCGAGAAGCTGTTCGCCCCGCAGATCCGTCTGCTGGCGGACGACAGCCTGACCGGCGCGCATCGCGAGAAGGTCGAGGCGCGCCTCGACGCGTGGTTGAAGGCCTACATCGTGCGGCTGCTCGGGCCGTTGATGGAGATCGAGACCGCGGCCGACCTCACCGGCCTCGCCAAGGGGATCGGCTATCAGGTCGTCGAGGCGCTCGGCGTGCTGGAGCGCTCGAAGGTGGCGCACGAGATGCGCAGCCTCGACCAGGAGGGCCGCGGCGCCCTGCGCCGCCACGGCGTCCGGTTCGGCGCCTACCACATCTTCCTGCCGGCGCTGCTGAAGCCGGCGCCCCGCACGCTCGCGGCCCAGCTCTGGGCCCTGCGCAACGGTGGCCTCGACCAGCGCGGCCTCGACGAGATCGCGCATCTCGCCGGCTCCGGCCGCACCTCGATCAAGGTCGACCGCGAGATCGCCAAGGGCCTCTACCGCGCGGCCGGCTTCCGGGTCAGCGGCGAGCGGGCGGTGCGGGTCGACATCCTGGAGCGGCTCGCCGACCTGATCCGCCCGGCGATCGCCTACCGGCCCGGCACCACTCCGGGCGCTCCGCCGGACGGCACCGCCGACGGCGACGGCTTCGTGGCCACCGTCGGCATGACCTCGCTGGTCGGATGCTCGGGCGAGGATTTCGCCTCGATCCTGAAGTCGCTCGGCTACAATTCCGAGGCGCGCCCCGGCCCGGCCATCACGGTGCCGCTCGTCCCCGCTGCCGCCACCGCACCGGCGGCGCCGACCGCCGCCGAGGCGTCCTCCGAGGAGGCTGTCGCCGCGCAGGCTGATGCCGCCGAGCCGGTGGGCGACGAGGCCCCGGCCGCCGAGGGTGTCGAGACCACCGCCGATCACGCTGACGCGGCCGAGGAAGCCCCGGCCGCCCCCGAGGCGGAGCCCGCCGAGGGCGAGACTGCGGACGAGTCGGCCGGCACGCCGGTCGACGCGGCCACCGAGGCGCCCGCGACAGAGGCGCTCGCGACCGAGACATCTGCGACCGAGTCGCCCCACGCCGAGGCGGAGCAGCCGGCCGAGGCGGACGCCGCGCCGGCGGCCGAACCCATCGCCGAGGAGACCGCGCCCGACGCGGCCGAGACGGCCGAGGCCGTTGGTGCCGAAGGCGAGGGCGCAGCCGAGATCCCGCAGATCGAGGTCTGGCGCCTGCAGCGCCACCAGCGCCCGGCCCACCAGCGCCCGCAGAACCGTCCCCGCGGGGCTGGTCGGGGGCGCGACGGCGGCCAGCAGGGCCAGCATTCGGGACAGGGGCGTCCCGACGGTGGCCGGCCGGAGCAGCGCCGGGCCGAGGGCGACGGTGGCCCGCGCCCCGGCCGGGACCGCGGCCCGCGCCGCGACCGCTTCGAGGGCGGCCGTCCGGAACGCCGCGACGACCAGCGCGGCGCCGAGCAGCGCCATTCCGGCCCGCGGCCCGACCAGCGGCCGCCGCGGCGCGAGCGGGCGCCCGATCCGGACTCGCCCTTCGCCAAGCTCGCGGCCCTGAAGGCGCAACTTGAGGCCGGCGACGGCGGGAAGCGCTGACCCGCGGCGGATGCGCGAGGACCGGCAGCGCCTCGACAAGTGGCTGTGGTTTGCGCGCTTCGCGCGGACCCGGTCGCTCGCGGCGCGGCTGGCCTCCGACGGCTTCGTGCGGGTGAACGGCAGCCGGGCCGAGAACCCCGCGAAGGCCATCGGCATCGGTGACGTGGTCACGGTGGCGGCGCCCCACGCGACCCTGGCCGTGCGGGTCCTCGGTCTCGGCCTGCGCCGCGGCCCGGCGTCGGAGGCGCGGCTCCTCTACGACGACCTGTCGGGCGGCACCCTGTCGGTCGAGGACGGTCCGGACGGGCCGTCCGAGTGATGAGGTCGCGCCACAGCGGCCGTGCGAGCGACCCGACGCGAACCCTTGCGGCGCCCGCACGCTTGTCAGTCCGGGAGGCAGCGTCTAGAGCCGTGGGCCTCCGAGATCCGTCCCCGTGTCGGGTCTCACCGGCGTTCCCCTCGCAGCACCCTCCGGGCGCGCGGGCCGTCTCCAGGCTCCGCCCGGGCCAAGTCGAGTTTTAGGACGAAGACATCCGATGACCTACGTCGTCACCGACAATTGCATCAAGTGCAAGTACACGGACTGCGTCGAGGTCTGTCCGGTGGACTGCTTCTACGAAGGCGAGAACATGCTCGTCATCCATCCGGACGAGTGCATCGATTGCGGCGTCTGCGAGCCGGAATGCCCCGCCGAGGCGATCAAGCCCGACACCGAGTCGAATCTCGACACGTGGCTGAAGCTGAACGCCGACTACGCCAAGTCCTGGCCCAACATCACGCAGAAGAAGGAAGCCCCGGCCGACGCCAAGGATTGGGACGGCAAGAGCGGGAAGCTCGAGGCGCATTTCTCGCCCAACCCCGGCTCGGGCGACTGACCCCGCGCCGGCCCCGCAGGTTCTGACGCCGGCCCGCGGCCCGCTTCCCAGATTGCGGGAAGATCTGTCGGGCCCGTGCCGCCGCTGAACCCCGCGGCGGGGCTGCGTCATACGAGGGCCTGATACGCGGCCAGGTCATTCCTGTCCCGCCGCACCAGTGTAAAACTCTTTGGCGCCGCGCTTGGTCCGCGCGTGCGTCTTCAGGGATGCTTTGATCTGCGCGCCGGATTGTGGTAGACAATCCGCCTGCCGTCGCTCGCGCCTGACGTGCTCCCTCCGGCTGAAACGCCTTCGCTTTTCGTGGGTTAGGAGTAGTACGCGCTCGACCGCTGGAGGCGACTTCGGCGGGCGGGCCAGGCGTTCGCACGGCCGCGCCGGGGAACGCCCGGATTCGTGCGCTCGGCGCCGGGTCCGGGAGCGGCGAGGCAGACCGGGTGTCCCGCCCGGAAGAACACGGTTTCGCGCGGCGCCGAACGCTGCGCGCCAGTGGAGGCCCTTCTCGCATGACCACAGCCAAGAAGACGACGACCGCAGGCCGGCAGGGCTTCAAGACCGGCGAGGCTGTCGTGTATCCGGCCCACGGCGTCGGTCGCATCACCGCGATCGAGGAGCAGGAGATCGCCGGCTACAAGCTTGAGCTGTTCGTCGTATCGTTCGAGAAGGACAAGATGGTCCTGCGCGTCCCCACCGCGAAGGCCAACAGCGTGGGCATGCGCAAGCTGGCCGAGCCGGAGCTGGTCAAGAAGGCGCTCGACCTGCTGACCGGTCGTGCCCGGATCAAGCGCACCATGTGGTCGCGCCGCGCGCAGGAATACGAGGCGAAGATCAACTCGGGCGACCTGCTCGCCGTCACCGAGGTCGTGCGCGACCTCTTCCGGTCCGAGGCCCAGCCGGAGCAGTCCTACTCCGAGCGCCAGCTCTACGAGGCCGCCCTGGACCGGATCGTGCGCGAGATCTCGTCGGTGAACCGCATCACCGAGACCGAGGCCCTGAAGCTGATCGAGCAGAGCCTCGCCAAGTCGCCCCGCCGGGCGAAGAGCGAGGCGGAGCCCGAGGCCGAGGCCGATGGTGACAGCGAGGGCGACGACATCCAGGAGGAGGCCGCCTGAGGCGCGCCTACCTCCGCGGACGACATCGAACCCGGCCCCTGAGGCCGGGTTTTTTGTGGCCGGACCGGTCCGGACCCGCGCGCCGCCACGGTCGTTTCGGGACATCCGGGCTGGACGGCGCGCGGTCGGATCCCATCTGATCGGGACGGAACACGATTTCGTGGCCGCCCGGTTGTCGCATTGTGGGGCATCGGGACGGAACTTTCGCGTTTTGCCTTCCGTTGTCGGTTGCCTGGCGTCGCCTCCCGGTGGCGCCTGCGCGTCGGGCTATCGGTTCGACGCCGCAACAGCACTCGACAACAAGAGGCAGGCGGATGGCTGAGATCGCGGGAATTCGACGGCAGTTCATACGGACTGCCATGGAGGCACCCTTCCTGGCCCGGGAAGAAGAGCGCGGCCTCGCCGTCCGCTGGAAGGACGAGCGTGACGAGCGGGCCCTCCACCGACTGATCTCCGCCCATATGCGCCTCGTCATCGCCCTGGCGGGGCGTTTTCGTCACTATGGCCTGCCCATGGCCGATCTCGTCCAGGAGGGGCACGTCGGCCTGATGGAGGCCGCGGCCCGGTTCGAACCCGAGCGGGACGTCCGCTTCTCGACCTACGCGACGTGGTGGATCCGCGCGTCGATTCAGGACTACATCCTGCGCAACTGGTCGATCGTGCGCGGCGGCACCTCCTCCGCGCAGAAGGCCCTGTTCTTCAACCTGCGGCGGCTGCGCGCCCGGCTGATGCAATCCACCGAGGAGCATGTCGGCGACGAGATCCACCGCCGCATCGCCAGCGCCATCGGCGTGTCGCGGGACGACGTCGCTCTGATGGACGCGCGCCTGTCCGGTCCCGACATGTCGCTCAACGCCCCGGTGGGCGAGGACAGCGACGCCTCCTCGGAGCGGATGGACTTCCTCGTCGACGGCGCCGACCTGCCGGACGAGACCGTGAGCGCCACGGTCGACGGCGAGCGTCGCTTGAGCTGGCTCCAGCAGGCCCTGACCGTGCTGTCGGAGCGCGAGCTGCGCATCCTGCGCGAGCGCCGCCTCGCCGAGGATCAGGCAACCCTGGAGGCCCTGGGCCAGCGGCTCGGCATCTCCAAGGAGCGCGTCCGCCAGATCGAGAACCGGGCCCTGGAGAAGCTGCGCCGCGCCCTGGCCGACCGCTTCCCCGCCGCGACCGGCAGCCCGCATATCGGCTGAGCCCACACGGTAGCGACACCGACGCGAAGCCCGGCCCCGAGGCCGGGTTTTCGCGTTTCAGAGGGCCCCGCGTCCGGCGGCACCGCAACGCGCGGGGGCGGCCCCGATCGGGTCCTATAGCGGGTCGACGCGGGCTTCAGTCGCGCGGCCGGTTCAGGCTCCCTGAGCGGCGGTGCTCCGCCGCTCCCGCCGGCGACTGCGCCGGCCGGGCTCCGGCGTCGCGTCGAGCCAGATCACCAGCGCGAGGGCGATGAGCGCCGGCAGGCCGAGGGCCAGGAAGGCGCCGGTCCAGCCGAACATCCCGTAGGACAGACCGCCGTACCAGCCCGACAGGGCGCCGCCGACGCCCTGCACGGCGTTGACGCTGCCGATGGCCGTCTGGGTCCGGCCGGATCCCCAGGTCAGGTCGGCGACGATGACCGGCACCGCCACCCCGACGATGCCAGAGGCGACGCCGTCCAGCACCTCGGCGGCGATCAGCCAGACCGGATCGTCGATGAGGCCGGACAGGAGCGCCCGCACCGGCAGGACCGCGAAAGCGACCATCAGGAGTTGGCGGCGGCCGCGCTTGTCGGCGAGCGATCCGGCGAACAGCGCCACCGGGACCATCACCAGCTGGGCCACCATGACGTAGCGGGCCGTCCAGGTCGTGGCGTCGGCCGCGGTCGCGACCAGCTTCTGGCCGAGCAGCGAGAGCATGCCGCCGTTCCCGAGATTGAACAGGGTCAGCGCCACGGTCAGCACCAGCAGGCGACGGTTCCCCAGGACCTGGCGGAGGCCGCTGCGCTCCGGCTCGTCCGAGTCGTCCTCCTTCCAGCCGACGGCGCGGCGGCGGCTCCACGCCTTGGCCGGCATCGTCGCCGTCGCGACGATCGCCGCCAGCGCCATGCCGCCCAACACCCAGAAGGCGATCGCCGGGCCGAAATAACCGGTGCCGAGGCTGATGGCGCCCGCGGCGATCAGGATGCCAACGTGATTGAAGGCCTGGTTGCGCCCCTGCTGCGCGGGGAACCGGTCCTTGCCGACGATACCCAGGGTCAGCGCCGCGACGGCCGGCAGCAGCAGGGTGCCGCCGGCCGCCGCGAACAGCTGCGCGCACAGCACCGCCGGGAAGCTGCGGGCCGGCAGGAGCAGCAGCGTTCCCACCAGGATCGCCCCGCAGGCTAGCGCGATCAGCAGGCGCGGGCGCGGGAACCGATCGACCAGGGCACCGAACGGTCCGCTCAGGAACAGCGTGCCGATGCCGACCAGCGTGATGACGAACCCGACCCGCGCGGGGCTCCACGAGGCCGATTCTGCCAGCCAAGTCCCGAGAAAGGGTCCGAGGCCGCCCTGGATGTCCCCGATGAACAGGTTGATCAGGGCGAGGTTTGCGGTGGGGGCCATGCGATCCTGGAGCCGTTTCGGGACCCGGACCTGTACTCAGCCCCCGGAACGGTCAAGCCCGGATCGCCGCCATCATCGCCGCACCGCGCCCGCCGCGGCCTCGCGGCCCCGGCCTCACGGCTCCGACGGCCCGTACTGCATCAGTCCCTCCCCGAACGACCAGTTCTCCGGGTTGACCTCGACGAGGTTGATGAAGACGTCCCCCGGCGCCACGCCGGGATCGCGGCCGAGGTTGCGGGTCACGGCGGCGTAGAGGGCGCGCTTCTGCGCGGTGCCGCGCGTCGCGTTGGCGGTGATCTGGACGATCACGAGGCGGTCGCTGCGCCGGATCCCGAGATAGTCGGGACCGTAGACGAAGTCCGACGCGTCGTGCTGGTGCACCAGGGCGAACAGGTCGCCCTCCGGCACCGCGAAGGTCTCGCGCATGGCGTCGTAGACACCCGCGACGAGGGCGGCCCGGTAGGTCTCGGTCGTCCCGGCACGCAGGGAGATGCGGGTCAGAGGCATGATCTGGCTCCTCGATGGGTGGGAAATCAGCGGCCGCGCGCCGCGGCGAGGCCGGGCGCGGCGAGATGGGCGATCGCGGTTCCGGACAGTCCGGCGGCCGCCTCGGCGCGGAGGGTGAAGCGGGTGAGGCGCCATCCGTCGGGATCGAGCCCGGCCACGGTGGCGAGGACGTCGCGCCCGGCAGCAATGTCGCGCCCGCGTCCCCGCTCGTCGTCGCACAGGGCGGCGAGATCCTCCGCGGGCCCGACGAGACGCGTCTCCTCCGAGAGGGCGCCCGCCGCGTCCCCCGGCCCGAACGCGGCGGCGACCGCCAGCCACGTCTCGATGCGCGGCCGGCCGAAGCTCGCGATCACGGCGCCGAACCCGGCCCCGGCCAGGAACGCGGCGGCGGCGCCGGCATCCTGCCACAGATAGAGAGAGCTGTAGGCGTTGGCGGCGGCCCCGCGAGCCCGGTCCTCGACCGTGAAGGCCTTGAAGACGAGGCCTGGCACCGCGTCCCAGGCCGGTGCGCGGGTGGCGACGCGCGCGCGGATCCTGTCCATGGCGTAGTCGGCCGGCAGACGATGCCGGTAGCGGGTGATCAGCATGGGGCACTCCCGAAGAGGCCCACAGGCTTGCACGCCGCCTCGATAACGGCGACATATCCACACCGATATCTACGATAAGAGTGCGTTATGGTCGCCGATCGTCCCCTCGACCTCGAA
Source organism: Methylobacterium sp. 275MFSha3.1 (assembly GCF_900108435.1). Taxonomy (NCBI): domain Bacteria; kingdom Pseudomonadati; phylum Pseudomonadota; class Alphaproteobacteria; order Hyphomicrobiales; family Methylobacteriaceae; genus Methylobacterium; species Methylobacterium sp. 275MFSha3.1. The sequence goes on from NZ_FNWP01000008.1 coordinate 221,091, forward strand.
GGCGTCCTGGCCTTCGTGCGTGTGGTCGATCTCGGCAGCTTCACCCGTGCCGCGGAAGCGCTCGCCACGTCGCAGGCGGCGATCAGCTTGCGGCTGAAGCGGCTCGAGGACCGGCTCGGCACGCGCCTCCTGGACCGGACCCCGCGGCACGTGGACCTGACGCGCCAGGGCGCCCTGTTCCTGCCGGCCGCTCGGCGCCTCCTGGACGCCCATGACAGCGCCGTGGCCGACGCGGCGACGGCGCAGCCCGCCCGGCTCAGCCTCGGGATCAGCGACCACGTCGCCGGCCCCGACCTGCCGGTGCTGCTGCGGCGCCTGGGCCTGGATCGGGCCGGGCTGATCACGGAGGTGCGGATCGTCCCGTCGCGCGACCTCGCGGCCGCGTTCGGATCCTCCGGCGAGGGCGGCTACGACGCGGTGATCTTCCGGACGGAGGACGAGGCCGGCCACGGCGGCGCGGTCCTGGCGGAGGAGCGGCTGGGCTGGTTCGCCGCACCGGATTTCCCGGCGCCCCGGCCGGGCGAGACGCTGCGGCTGGCGGGACTCGCGGGTCCCTGCACGGTCCGGGGCGCGGCGATGCGGGTTCTCGACGCGGCCGGGCTCCCCTGGACCGAGGTTTTCGTCGGCGGCGGCGTGCTGGCGGTGGGGGCGGCGGTGATGGCGGGGCTGGCGGTGGCGGCCCTGGCGCCGAGCACGGCACCGGCCGGCGCCGTGGAGGTCGGCGGCCGGTTCGGGCTGCCCGAACTGCCGCGCACCTTCGTGGTCCTGCGCGCCCGCCGCCTGGCCGGGCGCCCCGCCGAGGCGCTGCGCGCGCTGGCGGCGGCCTATCGCGGTCCCGGCGGCCGCTGACCGACCGCCGGCTCGTCCGGTCCTCAGGAGGCGAGCGGGCCCTGGGCGCCCTGCTGCTCCATCACCTTCTGCCGGTAGAGGCCGACGAAGTCGATCGGGTCGATGTACAGCGGCGGGAAGCCGCCGTTGCGCACCGCCTCGGCCACGATCTGGCGGGCGAAGGGGAAGAGCAGGCGCGGGCACTCGATCATCACCGCCGGATGGATCTGGTCGGCCGGGATGTTGAGGAGCCGGAACACGCCGGCATAGGTCACCTCGAAGGCGAACAGCACCTCGTTCTGGATCTTGGCGTCGCCCTCGAGCTTCAGCTCGACCTCGAAATCGGTCTCCGAGAGCTGCTGCGCGTTGACGTTCACCTGGATGTTGATCTGCGGCCCCTGGCCCTCCTTGGGCTGGAGCGAGCGCGGTGCGTTCGGATTCTCGAAGGACAGGTCCTTCGTGTACTGCGCCAGGGCGTTGATGGTCGGCGCATCGCCCTGCGGCATGCCGCCGCCGTTGCCGTTCGCTGCCGGGGAATCGGCCATGCGGATCATCCTTCTCGATCGACCGGCAGGGCCGGCGCGGGTTGTTGTCGCGGCGGGAGCGGCTGGATCACGCCGCGGAACTGCCCAAACGGCAGGGCCGCTAACACGCGGGCCGGGCCTGGACAAGCGAGCGGGCGCGGCGCTGGCGCCGGCGGCCCCCACGACCCATATCGACCGGATCGCAATTGACGCGTGGGTTCGATCGTCCGGCCGACACAACCGGCTCGCTCCCGACGCGTTGGTCGGATATGAGTCGGCCAGACCTCTGCGCGCTTAGCCGGCGCCGCACCGCGCGCGACCTGAGCAAGGGGCACAGGGTCTCGCCGCGGCCACCATCGGATCGGTGATGCAGGACAGTTTCGACGTTACGACGATCATCTTCCTCGCGCTGGCCGTCTTCGTGATCTGGCGTCTGCGCTCGGTGCTCGGTCAGAAGACGGGGGCCGAGCGCTCGCCGTTCAAGCCGGTCGACCGCAGCCGGACTGAGCCCCAGGCGCGCTCCGACGGCGACAACGTCGTTCGCCTGCCCGGCGCCGACCGGGTCCAGGCCGCGCCGCAGCCCGCCGCCGCCCCGCGGGATTGGCGCGGGATCGCCGAGCCGGGATCCGAGGTCGCGCGCGGCCTGGAGGCCTGCATCCAGGCGGAGCCAAGCTTCGACCCCCGCGCTTTCATCGAGGGCGCCAAGTCGGCCTACGAAGCCATCATGATCGCCTTCGCCAAGGGTGACCGGAAGACCCTGCGCGGCCTCCTCTCGAAAGAGGTCGGCGAGGCGTTCGAGCGGGCGATCGCCGAGCGCGAGCGCAACCGGCAGACGCTCGAGACTACCTTCGTGTCGATCGACAAGGCCGAGATCGTCGCCGTCGAGGTGCGCAACCGCGTGGCGCACGTCACCGTCCGCTTCCTGTCGAACCTGATCACCGCCACCCGCGACGCCGACGGCAAGGTGGTGGACGGCAGCGCCGAGACGGTGGTCGAGGTGCCGGATGTCTGGACCTTCGCCCGCACGCTCGGCTCGCGGGACCCGAACTGGCAGCTCGTGGCCACCGAGGCCGGCGCCTGAGTCCGTGACCGGCGTTCCGTGACGATCTTGCCGTGCCGATGTCCCGCGCCCGGTCCGGAGCAGTCCCGGCCGCCCTCCTCGCGTCCCTCCTGAGTCAGGCCGTGTCCGCCGCGCCGACGGCAGTCGGCGGCGCGGTGCTGACCCCCGTGGCCGTGGCGGACCTGCCGGGCTTCCCCGGCGCGGGGGCTGAGGCGGCGCTCGACGCCTTCCGCCGCGTCTGCGCGGCCCCGCCGCCCGCCCTGCCCCAGCCCGACGGCGTCGCGGGAGATCCGGCCGCCCTCGCCGAGGCCTGCGCGGCCGCCGCCGGCCCCGTGCCCGACGCCGCCGCCTTCTTCCGCGAGCGGTTCGAGGCGTTCCGCGTCGCGCGGCCCGGCGCGGACCGGCCCGGCTTCCTGACCGGCTATTTCGAGCCGGAACTCACCGGCTCCCTGGAGCCCGGCCCGGATTTCCCGACGCCGGTCCTGGCCCGCCCCGACGACCTGATCTCCCTCGGCCCCGGCGAGAGCCGTCCGGGGCTCGACCCGGGCCTGCGCGCCGCCCGCGCCACCGCGGACGGCTTCGCCCCCTACCCCGACCGCGCCGCGATCGACGACGGCGCCCTCGGCGCGCGGGCGAAGCCGATCCTGTGGCTGCGCGACGCGGTCGACCTGCTGGTCCTGCAGGTCCAGGGTTCCGGGCGCGTCCGGCTGCCGGACGGGCGCGCGGTGCGGGTGCTCTACGACGGCCGCAACGGCCGCCCCTACACGGCGGTGGCCAAGCTGATCGTCCAGGAGGGCCACCTGCCCCTGGAGGGCCTGACGCTCGCCCGCTGGACCGGCTGGCTGCGCGCCCATCCCGAGACCGCCAAGCGCCTGATCCGCGCCAACGCCTCCTACATCTTCTTCCGCCTCGCTCCGGTCGCGGATCCGACCCTCGGGCCGCCGGGCGCCGCGAACGCCCCGCTCAGCCCGGGCCGGAGCCTAGCGGTGGATTCGACCCTCTGGCGCTACGGGCTGCCGTTCTGGCTCGCCGGCCCCCTCCCCGGCGCGACTCCAGGTGAGGCCGGGCGCCTCGTCATCGCCGCCGATACCGGCTCGGCGATCGTCGGCCCCGCCCGCGGCGACCTCTTCGTCGGTACCGGTGCGGAGTCCGGCGTGGCCGCCGGCAACCTCCGCGACGCGATCGGCTTCGTGGTCCTGCTGCCGCGCCGCGCGGCGGTGCCCGGAGCCGCGCCGTGAGGGCCCCGCGCCGCGGGCGCCGCCTCACCGCGGGAGAGACCCGCCTCTGGGACGCGATCGCCAAGCTGGTCACGCCGCTGCCGGGCCGCGCCGCCCCGGTGCCCGAGACACCTCCGCCGCCGGGCCCGACCGCCACCATGCCGGCCCTCTCGGCGCCGATCCTGAAGCCCAGCGCGCCGCCGGCCGCCAAGAGGCCGCGGGCGAAGCACCCGCCGAAGCCGGCCTCGGAGCCGGCGCGCCCGGCCACCGCCGCTCCCTACCAGGCGCCGCCCCAGCGGCACGCGCCGAGTGCCGGGCTGGAGCGGAACGCCAAGCTCGGCCTGCGCCGGGGGCGGCTCACGATCGAGGCGCGGATCGACCTGCACGGGATGGTGCAGGCCGAGGCGCATGCCGCGCTGACGGGCTTCCTGCTCCGCGCCCGGGCCGCCGGGCATTCCTACGTGCTGGTCGTCACCGGCAAGGGCGGCCCGGGCCACGCGGACGCCTTCTCCGAGCGGGGCGTCCTCCGCCGCAGCGTGCCGCACTGGCTGCGGGGGCCGGATCTGCGCGGCATCGTCCTCGGCTTCGAGGAGGCCGCCCGCCACCATGGCGGCGGCGGCGCCCTCTACGTCCGCCTGCGCCGCCGCTAGGACGGGCCTCGGCGCGGGACGCGCGGCAAACCGCGCCGGTTCCCCGCGGTTGCGGCCCGGACCGATCCCGCCGATATCCGGATCCGGCGCACGGGGCGCCGCGCACGGAGATGCCGCGAGAGCGATGCCGGAGCTTCCAGAGGTCGAGACCGTGCGGCGGGGATTGGCGCCCGCCCTGGTCGGCGCGCGGTTCAGCCGCGTCACCCTGCGCCGGCCCAACCTGCGCTTCCCGTTTCCCGAGCGCTTCGCCGCCCGCCTCGAGGGGCGAACCGTCACGGGCCTCGCGCGCCGGGCGAAGTACCTCACCGCCGCCCTCGACTCGGGCGAGACGCTGGTCATGCATCTCGGCATGAGCGGGCGGTTCGACGTGGCCCTGCCCGACGGCAGCAACCTGTCCCCGGGAGACTTCTACCTCGAGGGCGCCCAGGGCACGCCCCGGCACGACCACGTGGTCATGGCGATGAGCACCGGCGCCACGGTGACCTACAACGACGCCCGCCGCTTCGGCTTCATGGATCTGGTCCCGAGCGCGGAGCTCGCGGCCTGCCGCCACTTCGCCCGGATGGGCGTGGAGCCCCTCGACGGGCTGACCGGGGCTGTGATCGCGCAGCTCTTCCGCCACAAGCTCGCGCCGCTGAAGGCCGCCCTGCTCGATCAGCGCCTGATCGCGGGCCTCGGCAACATCTACGTGTGCGAGGCGCTGCACCGGGCGCGCCTGCATCCGGAGGCGCCGGCCGGGAGCCTCGCCCGGCCGGACGGGCGCCCGACGCCCAAGGCCAACGCCCTGGCCAAGGCAATCGTGCAGGTCCTCGAGGAGGCCGTGAAGGCCGGCGGCTCGACCCTGCGCGACTACGCCCACACGGACGGCAGCGCGGGCGCGTTCCAGCACGCCTTCCGGGTCTACGACCGGGTCGGCCTGCCCTGCAGCCGGCCCGGATGCGCCGGCGCGATCACCCGCATCGTGCAGGCGAACCGCTCGACCTTCTACTGCGCCACCTGCCAGCCCCCGGGCTGAGCGCGCCGATCGGCGCCTATCGCGCCGCGGAACGGCAATTTCGCCACAAACCCGACTAGGGTTACGCCCCTCGACGTGCGCACCCGGTTGCGGGCAGCCGATCCCGGCCCGCGACGCGTGACGGGTCGCGCGGGCCCAGACAGGATCCCGATGTTCTTCCGCCGCTCAAAGACGCCCGCGCCCGAGACCGCCGCGCAGGATCCGACGGACGAGCCCGCCCTGCCGCAGCGGCTGTCGCCGCGCTCGCCCGGCGAGGCGATCAAGCCGACCGTCGCGCCCCCGCCGCCGGAGAAGCCCGAGCGCGAGCGGAGCGGCCTCGTGGGCCTGATCAGCGGCGCCCTCACCTTCGCGGTGGTCATCGCCATCGCGGCGATGATCGGGATCACCCTGTTCCAGCGGCAGGTGCGCGAGCCGGGACCGCTCGCGGCCGACAAGGTCGTGGTCATCCCGACCCACAGCGGGACGGCCGAGATCGCCGAGACCCTGAAGCGCGAGGGCGTGATCGACCATACCGGCCTGTTCGAGTTCGCCGCCCGCTTCGGCGGCCGGCCGGCGCTGCGGGCCGGCGAGTACGTCTTCAAGGCGCACGCGAGCATCTCCGACGCGCTCGACACGATCGCCACGGGCCGGCAGGTCCAGCACGCCATCACCTTCCCGGAGGGCCTGACCTCCGAGCAGATCGTCACCCGCCTCAACGACAACGACGTGCTCGCCGGCGAGATCAACGAGATCCCCCCGGAAGGCTCACTCCTGCCGGACACCTACAAGTTCGAGCGCGGCGCCACCCGGCAGCAGATCGTCAACCTGATGAAGGCCAAGCAGCGCGAGGTCCTGAACCAGATCTGGCTGCGGCGCAGCGCCGACGTGCCGGTGCGGACCCCGGCCGAGATGGTGACCCTCGCCTCCATAGTCGAGAAGGAGACCGGCCGCGCCGACGAGCGGCCCCGGGTGGCCGGCGTCTTCATCAACCGCCTCAACAAGCGGATGAAGCTGCAATCCGACCCCACGATCGTCTACGGCCTCGTGGGCGGGCGCGGCACCCTCGGCCGCGGGATCCTGCGCTCCGAGATCGACCGGCCGACCCCCTACAACACCTACGTGATCGAGGGCCTGCCGCCGGGGCCGATCGCCAATCCCGGCCGCGCCGCCCTGGAGGCGGTGGCCAACCCGTCCCGGACCAAGGACCTGTATTTCGTCGCGGACGGCACCGGCGGCCACGCCTTCGCCGATTCCCTCGAGGCGCACCAGCGCAACGTCGCCCGCTGGCGGGCGGTCGAGAAGAGCCGGCAGGCGCCGCCGGACGCCGTCGACAAGGTGGAGCCGGGCCCGGATTCGACCACGCCGGGCCGCGCCTCGGCCTACGCGCCGGGCGGCGCCCCCGCGGGCAACGGGATCAACACCAACGCGGCCTTCGCCCTGGATACCGGCACGCCGGGCACGCGCGCCTTCGACGCCTCCGAGGGCACCCGCCTCGATCCCCTCAAGAACCGCAGCTACGATCTGGGCTCGCCCAAGACGGTCCCGACCCTGAGCGAACCGGCACCGGCGCCGCGGGGCCGCCGCTAGGCAGCGGCGCCGGTCCGCGCCGCCGGCTTCGGCGCCGTCGGGGTCGCCCTCAATGCGCCCGTGGGTTCCGCGGGCGCCGCGGCGCCTCTGGCGGCTCGCCCGACAGCGAGGCCGCGATCTGCCGTCCCAGCTCGTAGAGCAGCGCTTCGAGCAGCGGCTGCACCCGCGTCGCCTCGCCGGGCCCGAGATCGCCGACCAGCTCCCACAGGCGCATCGCGTAATCGGCCATCCGCTCGACGGCGGTCCCCGGCTCGGTCGGAGCCCCGAGAAAACCGACCGGCGGCTCGTACGGGCCGTCGACCCGGCTGTCGGTGATGTCGATCACGATGCCCCGGCCGTAGATGTGCCCGTCCGCGCGGCGCTCGAACCGGCCCCGCGCCAGGACCCAGCGCACGACGCCCGGCGCGGGCACGATGCGGTGCTCCCAGGCGAAGAGACCGCCCTCCTCGCGCACGCGACGGCGCTCGCTCTGGTCGCGGGCGAGGTCCTCCGGGTGGAAGAGCGCGGAGAGCTGCTCCCAGGTGATGCCGTCCGCCGCCTCGGCCTCGGTCAGGCCGAAGATCCGCGCCATCGTCGCGTCCCCGCGCACGCATCCCGTGTGCGGCGCATCCTCCCAGATGCCGACGCCCAGCGCGGACATCCCGAACGGCGTGAGCGCGGTCCTCCCCAATACTGATCGCGGCATGCGCCATCCGAGTTCATGTGCAGACGAGCGGGATTTCGAGCACACCTTCACTGCGGAATGCAACGTCGGTCGCGCGACACGAAAGTGAAAACGTGACCACCGCGACCGCGCGGGCGACGGCGGACGGGGCCCGCGTCGCGGGCGGGCGGCCCTACCGGTCCCAACAGCGTGCCGGGTGCCGCTCGACTGCACGGCGCCGCCCGAGATGGCCGGGCGCGCGGCGCGTCCGACGCGCGCCCGACGCGCCTCGCGACGCGGCGACGGCGGCGACCGGCCTCTTCCCACCGGAGTGATCCGTGCTACAGGCCCCGATCTTCACGGGGACGGGGGTCGGCGTGGCCCAGATCGCGAGCATGACCGGTTTCGCCCGGACGGCGGGCAGTGCCGGACCGGTGCACTGGGCCTGGGAGGTCCGCAGCGTCAACGGGCGCGGCCTCGACGTGCGCACCCGCGTGCCGGCCGGCTATGACGGGCTCGGCGAGACCGCGCGCACCGCGCTCCAGAAGACACTCACCCGCGGGCAGTGCCAGTTGACGCTGACCCTCACCAAGCCGGAGACGACCGCGCGGGTGCGGATCAACGAGACCCTCCTGGCGCGCCTCGCCCAGGCGGTGGCCCGGGTGCCGGTCCCCGAGGGCGTGGCCCCCGCCACGATGGACGGGCTGCTCGGCGTGCGCGGCGTGATCGAGGTCGAGGACGAGGCGGCCGACACCGACACCCTCGCCCGGGACCTGGCCGCGGGCGTGGTCCAGCTGGTCGCGGATCTCGTCGAGGCGCGCCGCGCCGAGGGGCGCCAGCTCGAGCAGGTCGTCACCGCTCAGGTCGACCGGATCGCCGCGCTGACCCAGGCGGCCGAGGAGAACCCGGCCCGCCAGCCCGAGGCCGTGCGGGCACGGCTGGAGGCGGCCGTCGCGGCCCTCGGCGGCAGCGGCCTCGACCCGGATCGCCTGCACCAAGAGGCGATGCTGCTCGCCGGCAAGGCAGATGTCCGCGAGGAGCTGGACCGGCTCCGCGCCCACGTGGCGAGCGCCCGGGACCTGCTGACGGCCGGTGGCGCGATCGGCCGGCGGCTGGACTTCCTGGCCCAGGAATTCGGCCGCGAGGCCAACACCCTGTGCGCCAAGGCCAACGATATCAGCCTGTCGCGGATCGGACTCGACCTGAAGGCCGTGGTCGAGCAGTTCCGCGAGCAGGTGCAGAACATCGAATGATGCCGGGCACGATGCTGGGCACGATGCCGGATCGGGACGTGAGGATACGGATGCGAAACGTCGGGGAGCCACGCGCATGACCGAGCCGGCCGGGAGCGTCTCCGACTCGATCGCGCGGCGCGGGTTGATCCTGATCCTCTCCTCGCCTTCGGGCGCGGGAAAGACCACCCTGACGCGGGCGATCGCGCAGGATCCGAGCTGGGCGCTCGACCTGTCGATCTCGGTGACCACGCGGGGGCGGCGCCCCTCGGAGATCGACGGGCGGCACTACCATTTCATCGATCGCGAGGCGTTCGACGACCTGCGCGAGCGCGACGATCTGCTCGAATGGGCCGAGGTGCACGGCAACTTCTACGGCACGCCCCGTCGGCCGGTGGAGAAGGTGCTGGGCTCCGGCCGGGACATGATCTTCGACATCGACTACCAGGGCACGCGGCAGGTGCGCTCCAAGCTCGCCCAGGACGTGGTGACGGTCTTCATCCTGCCGCCCAGCATGGCCGAGCTGCGCCAGCGCCTGGAGCGCCGGGCGGAGGATTCCGCCGAGACGATCGAGAAGCGTCTCGCCAACGCCCGGACCGAGATCCAGCGCTGGGTCGAGTACGACTACGTCATCGTCAACGACGACCTGCAGAACGCCTTCCGGGCCCTCCAGGGGATCCTGGCGGCCGAGCGTCTCCGGCGGGCGCGCCGCACCGGACTCGCCCCCTTCGTCGAGGGACTGCTGGCCGAGACGCCGTGATCCGGCCCTGGAGCGCTCTCCGCCGAAGTGGATACCGGTCGGGCGCAAGAGAGCGTGTCAAGACAAAGGCTTGGAGCTGTGCCCGATTGCAGCGCGATCGCGCACGGCTCTAGCGGCGGATCAGCACGACGCCGCCGATCAGGAGCGCGATCCCCAGGAGGCGTGGCAGGTCGACGGGCCGCTGCGCGAGGCCGAGCAGGCCGGCGTGGTCGAACAGCAATGAGGCGACCATCTGGCCCGTGACGAGGAGCGCGAAGAAGGTCGCGGCGCCGAGCTTCGGGACCAGCAGGATCGCGAGGCCGATGAACACCGCGCCGAACAGGCCGCCGCTCCAGGTCCACCACGGGATGCGCCCCGCCACGCCGACAGTCGGCACCGGGTCGCGCAGGGCGGCGGCGAGGAGCGCCATGCAGGCGAGCCCGACCGCGTAGCTGGAGACCCCGGCCCAGGACGCCGAGTCGAGGCCCGCGCGGAGATTCGCGTTCAGGATCTGCTGCAGGACGAGGCCGGCGCCCGCCAGCACGGCGAGCAGGGCGGAGAGCGCGAAGGCGAGCATTGCGGGACGGGCCTCGGGGTCGGGACGGCGGGCGGCATTGACAACCATCCCGGCCGATGCCGTCAAAGGCCGCGCTGACCCGCGTCCATGCAGTTTCGGCATGATGAACCCCGCACATCTCGACCTCTTCCGCGCCGTGATGCGCCACGGCGGCATGACGCGGGCCGCAGAGGTCCTGGGCATCGGGCAGCCCCATATCAGCCGCGCCATCGCGCAGCTGGAGGCAGCCCTCGGCTTCGCGCTGTTCGTGCGCGGGCACGGCAACGCGTTCCCGACCCCGGAGGGCGAAGCCTTCGCCCAGGAGGTCGCGCAGACCTACGCGGGCCTCGATCACCTGCAGCAGGCCGCGCGCCGGATCCGCGAGCGCGGCACCGGCGGATTGCGCGTCGCCTGCCAGCCCTCCCTGGCCGCCGGATTGCTGCCGCGCGCCATTCGCCGCCTCGACGCGGAATGCCCGGATCTGCGCATCTCGGTCCACGTCCCCAGCCCCGACACGATCTGGTCGTGGACCGCCTCAGGCCAGTGTGACCTCGGCCTCGCCCGGCCGCGCTCCGGCCATGCCGGGGTGAGCGCCGAGCCGTTCCTGCGGGTCGCGGCCGTGTGCGCGCTGCCCCGCGGGCACGCCCTGGCCCGCCGGCGCGTCGTCACGGCGGCGGATCTCGCCGGGGTGCCGCTGATCGCGGCCGGGTCGAGCCCCGTGCAGGCGGCCACCGAGGCGGCCTTCGCGAGCGCCGGCGCGACGCCGCGCTTCGCCCTGATGGCCGAGTACACGGCGGCCCGCTGCGGCCTCGTCGCCGAGGGACTCGGCGCCGCCATCGTCGATCCGGTCCCGGCACGGGCGCTCGGCGGGCTGCCCATCGTGCTGCGGCCGTTCCGGCCCGAGATTCCCATCGAGACGCTGCTGCTCCGGCCGGCGGGCCGGCCACCGGGGCGGCTCGTCGAGCGGCTGATGCTCCATCTGGCGGCGGAGCGCGACGCCCTCGGCGCCGCCTGAGCGGCTCAGGCGGCGGCCGGCAGCTCCGGGACCGGGCAGAGCCACGCGCGCATCGCCGCGAAGGTCGACACGGCCGCGCCGGTGAGCGCGGCCTCCGCGGCCGGGTCGTCGCCGAACGCGTCCAGGCGCGTGCGGAAGGCGGCCCACATCGCCCCCGCGGCGGGCCCGTGCGCCCGGTAATAGGCGAGCCCCGCGTCGGAGAAGCCGTGCAGGCCGGCGATGTGGCGGCCGATCAGCTGCCCGCCGAGGGTCGATCCCTCCAGCACGTAGAGCGCGCCCGTGGCGGCGGCCGGCCCGCGGAGAACCGGAGCGGCCGGTCTCGGGAGCGCCGCGACCGCGCCGGGCTGGAGGCCGAGATGGACGAGGTCGGCCGCGAGGAGCGCGAGTCGGCGGCGCGGCGCCAGGAACGGCTCGTCGGCGAGCCCGGACCCGATGGCCGATTCCCAGACTGCGTGGAAGCCGTAGAGGCGTCCCAGCAGCTCCCGGTAGCCGCCGAGCGTCGCCACCCGCGCCTGCCAGTCGAGGGACGCCTCCAGAGCCCGGTGGGCCGGATCGGTCGCGGCGCGCAGCCGCGCGTGCAGGCCGTCGCGGGATCTCACGCGGTGATCGTGAAGCAGGCGCCGGGAGTGTTGGCGACGGTGAGCTTGGCGTTGATCTGGTCGAGCATCGCCCGGATCAGCTTCATGCCCAGGCCGGAGCCCTTGCTCCGCGCCTTGGCGTCCGCCCAGTCGTCGGGCAGGCCGGCCCCGTCGTCGCAGACGCGCAGCTGGATCTCGCCGGGGCCGGAGGCCGAGACTCTGACCTCGACGCGGCCGATGCCCGCCGGGTTGGCCGCGTATTTGAAGGCGTTGGTGACGAGTTCCGTGGCGATCAGCGAGAGCGCCACGGCCTTGCGGTAGGGCACCATCAGGCCGGGCTCCGCCGACAGGTCGACCGCGTGCCCGTCGCCGGCCAGCCCCGCGAGGTCGTTGCACAGGCTCTCGATGGTCTGGCCGAGATCGACCTCGTCGAACCGATCCGCCTGGTACAGGCTGTCGTGCACCCGCGCGACGCTCATCACCCGCGCGGAGGTGTCGGCGAAGGCCTGCCGGGCCTCGCCGTCGGCGATCTGGCGCCGCTGCATCTGCAGGAAGGCCGAGACGATCTGCAGGGAGTTCTTGACCCGGTGGTCGATCTCCCGCGTGAGCAGGTCCTTCTGCTCGAGCAGACGCTCCTTCTCGGCGAGCAGGCCGGTGAGCTCGTCGATCTTGCGCCGCTGGCGCAGCACCACGCCCTCGACCGCCTCGGCCAGGGAGCCGGCGAGCTGGACCTGCCATTCCGCGAACGGCGCGGCGAAGCCGGTGCGCTCCTCGACCCAGCGCTCGAACGAGCGGCGGGGCAGCACCGCCACGGGACCGCTTCCGGCAAGCACGGGCTTGCGCGGGTCGCCACCCCACGTGACCGTGCTGGGCACCTCGGGCCGGAACCACACCAGCAGGTTCTCGCGCGAATCGTCCACGAAGGCCGCGAGCAGGCCGCTGGCGATCTCGCGATGCGGCCCGGCCTCCGGAAAGTCGGCGCCGAAGCTGTCGCTGCTGTAGACGACCTCGCCCTCCGGCACGCGCGCCCGCAGCCAGCTGGCGATCGCCGCCACCGTCTCGGCCGGCGGCGTCCGGCCGATCAGCGTGACCCGCTCGCCCGAGACGATGCCGGCGCCGGTGGCGCTGAACAGGTCGAGCAGCGTCGTCGTCCCGGCCGTCAGGGCGGCCACGAAATCGTCGGATCGCGTCAGGCCGCGCACGAGGCGCCCCTCGACGTCGAGATGCGCCTGCCGCTCGGCCCAGAGGCGGCGCGACTCGATCTCCTGCACCCGCATGGCGAAGGCGTCCGTGAGCACCGTGGCGGCCGCGCGCGTCTCCGGCGTGACGTAGTGCGGGCGGCGGTGGTGGCCGATCATCAGGCCCCACAGCCGTCCCTCGACCATGATCGAGATCGACATGGACCCGTTCACGCCGAGGTTGCGCTGGTACTCCAGGTGGATCGGCGAGAGCGTGCGGTGCTGGGCGAAAGTCAGGTCGATCGGGCCGTTGCCGGCGCCAGGGGCCGAGACCAGCCCGACCGGGACGCTGTCACGGTCGATGACGAAGCGGCTCTTGGCCTTGGTGTAGAGGGCCCGGGCCTGGGCGGGAATGTCGGAGGCGGGGAAACGCAGGCCCAGCAGGCTGCGCGACCAGCCCGGCACCTTGTCCTCGGCCACGGCCTCGCCGTTCCAGTCCGGGTCGAAGCGGTAGACCAGCACGGCCTCGAAGCCGGTCAGGGCCCGGATCTCGAGAGCCGCGATCCGGGCGGCCTCGGCCAGGGTCGCGGCCTCGCGCAGGCGACCGACGGCCAGCTCGGTATCGACCTGACTTGCCGTGGCGAAATCGTCGGCCGAATCCGGCTCCAGCTCCATCTCGACGATGACGCGGCCGGCATGGGCGTGGACGACGGCGTGATAGGCGCCGCGATCCGGGAAGGTCAGGGTCCGGCGCATGGAGGCGCCATCCTCGAGAGTCCCGCTCGCCAGCCGCGCGCGGATCGCCGCGACGACCTCCGCCGGAAGCACGTCCGCCAGGGGCCGGCCCGCCAGCGGCGGCTCGATCGGGTCGATGATCTCGCCGACATTGGCCGAGTAGGCCGCGACCAGGAGGGTTCCGGCATCGGCCGCGAGCATCACGGCGTTGGGCTGGATCGAGCCCGGGATGTGGATCGGCTCGCGCTCGCAGAGGCTGGCATCCACCGGCTCGGCGCGCACCCGCCGGCCGATCGCCGCCATCACGGCCTCGCGCGACAGGTCGGCGCCGAGGCTCTCGACGGGATCGATGGTCAGCCACGTCACCGGGCGCGTGCCGCCGATCTGGCCGTGTCGCATGTGGATCCGAGCCCGGAGCGGCTGCGGTAGCCGGCCGAAGACGTAGTCGAAGGTCTCGTCCAGGGCGCCGCGGCGCGCACCCGCGAGGAACCGGCCGCGGAAGCTCGGCACGTTGGTGCCCGGCATCACGTCGCGGAAATAGTCGCGCCCGAGGACGGCCTCGCGCGACAGCCCGGAGATCGCGCTCGCGCCCTCGCTGAAGGCCACGACGGTGCCGGCCGCATCGAGCCCGATCACGCCCTGGTCTAGGCGGTCGAGCGCGTCCGGCGCGATGACGTCGAGATCGACGTCCGTATCGGGGGCCTGGCTGGGCGGCATCAGGAGCGAAACCGGCTCATTCAGACCGGTATGGCGACCGAAATGGCCGAGCGCAATGCTAGTGATGTCAGCAAGATCAACGCCTCAGCTCCTCTGTATGATCTTAGACATAATACTGATAAGCCCTTCTTCAACCGTAGGATGGTACACCGGGCGATCATGCACGGCCTGGGCCGTCTGCTTGTCGGCGACGGCGTACGTGAGCAGGTGTGCGAGGTGTTCCACGGCCGGCCCGAGCATCTCGCCCCCGAGCAGTCGCCCGGACCGATCGGCCCAGATCCGCATGCCGCCGCGGTTCAGTCCCTCCACGCGGGCGCGCCCCTGGTCGGAGAAATCCAGGGCGCCGACGATCCGTCGATCGTCCTCCGGGTCGTAGGGCGCGCCGATCACCGCCGCCTGGGGATGGGTGAAGACCATCGCGAGGCTCGTCCACGGCTCCGGCGTCGCGACTGGGCGACCCGCCACGAGGGCGGCCGCGTTGGCGCCCGCGATCGTGCCCTGGCGGCTCGCCTCGTGCAGCACCGGTCGCCAGCCGTCGACGTCGCCGGCGATCAGGATCGGTGCCCCGGCGCAGACGAGGCTGCGCCGGTCGAAGTCCGGCACGCCCGTCTCGCCGATTCGAAGGCCGGTCGCCTCCAGCCCGAGGGGCTCCAGGTTCGGAGAACGGCCGGTGGCGGCCAGCACCCGCGCCGCCCGCGTGACCTGGTCGCGACCGTGGCGGTCGACCCAGCCGAGACGCACGCCGTCGCTGTCAGCAACGGCGTCCCGAACCTCGGCACCGAGGTGAAGATCCATCTCCGAACCGAAGATCGCGGCGGCCTGCCGGGCGAGATCGGGCTCGGTCAGGCCGGCGACGGTGTCGCCCGCGTCGATGACCGTGACGGCGACGCCGAGCCGGGCCATGGCCTGGGCGATCTCGATCCCGACGGCACCGGCCCCGAGAACGGCCAGCGAGGCCGGGAGATCGGGGATCTCGAAGAGCGTGTCGGTGGTGAGGACGTCCGCGCCGAGGCCCCGCAGGGGCTCCGGGACGATCGGGCTCGAGCCCGTGGCGATGACCGCGGCCCGGAAGCGGATCCGGATCGCGTCGTCGATCAGCAGGGTGCGGTCGCTCTCGAACCGCGCCGTGCCGCCGAGGCGCTCGTCTTCGGGGAGATCGTCGAGACCTTCGAGGACGCTGCCGACGAACCGGTCGCGCTCCGCGCGGAGGCGCCGCAGCACGGCGGGCCCGTCCACCGCGACGTCCGGAACCCGGATGCCGAACAGGTCGGCGGTGCGGGCCGCGTGGGCGGCGGTGCCCGCGGCAATCAGGAGTTTCGAGGGCATGCAGCCGACCCGCGCGCAGGTCGTGCCGCCGGGCCCGCGCTCGATCAGGACCGACCGCGCCCCCGCCGCCGTCGCGGCGCGATGGGCCGCGATTCCGGCGGTCCCGGCACCGATCACCGCCACGTCGTAGTCGAGTTCACGCATCAGCATTCCGGACCGTCCGCCGGGGCCAAAGCGTCACGGCTCAGGTTCGTTCCGCCTGCGCGCTCTCGTCTCAGCCCGGCCTGGACCGGCCGGGGCTCCGCGCGCTCCGGCGGCGCGGAGCCGGCGTGTCAGGCGCTGCGGCCAGGGGCCGTGCCGCCGAGGTGGAACACCCGGTGCGGGACCAGCTCGCCGCGCTCCACGTCGCCCACGGCGACCAGGATCCCGGCGCAGGTCGCGAAGGCCTTGCCCTCCACCGGGGCGTCGCGGCCCCGCAGGATGACCGACTGCCCCCGCATCAGGCGCAGGCCCAGATCGCGCGACACCGCGACCTCCGGGATGGCGTCGAGGGCCGTCTCCACCGGTCGCAGGTAGGCGAGGGCCGCCTCGGGGCTGCCGTCGGTCAGGGCCGAGACCGGGCAGGCCTCGGCTTCCGAGAAGGGGCCGACGCGGGTCCGGCGCAGGGCGGCCACGTGGCCGTAGCAGCCGAGCATCCGGCCGAGATCGCGGGCCAGGGCCCGCACGTAGGTGCCCTTGCCGCACTCGGCCTCGATCACGGTCCGCTCGCCGTCGTGCTCGACGATTGCGAGCCGGTCGATCTGCACCGGCCGGGCGACCAGCTCCACGGTCTCGCCCTCGCGGGCGAGGTCGTAGGCGCGCTCGCCCTGAATCTTGATGGCCGAGTAGCGCGGCGGCACCTGCTCGATCGCGCCCACGAAGGCCGGCAGCGCCGCCTCGACCGCCGCCCGGTCCGGGCGGGCGTCGCTCGTCGCGACGGGACGCCCCTCGGCATCGTCGGTGTCGGTCTCGATGCCCCACTGGACGGTGAACCGGTAGGCCTTGCGGCCGTCCATCACGAACGGGACGGTCTTGGTCGCCTCGCCGAGGGCGATCGGCAGGATGCCGGAGGCCAGCGGGTCGAGGGTGCCGGCGTGGCCGGCCTTCTTGGCGTTGAAGGCGCGCTTCACCACCGCGACCGCGTGGGTCGAGGTCATGCCGACATGCTTGTCGAGGATCACCCAGCCCGAGACGTCCCGGCGCTTCGGCCGGTCCGGACGCGGCCCGCGCTGCGGTCGGCGCCCCTCCGGCCCGCGGCGCTCAGCGCTCGGCGGGGGAGCCTGGCGCTCGGCCGGCGGAAAATCTTCCATGGAAACCGTCATGTCCGCGTGTCCCCCGGGGTCGATGCCCCGTCCCTTTCTGCTTGGTATCGGGACTCAATGCCCCGTCCCGGTCTCCGGTTCGTCGTCCTCGGGCCCGGACTCGAGGTCCCGCTGGACCCGCTCGTCCCGCAGCAGCCGGTCGATGCGCGCGGCCTCGTCGAAGGTCTCGTCCCGCCGGAACCGCAGTTCCGGCGCGAATTTCAGGTTCACCCGCCGGGCCACCTCCTGGCGCAGCACCTTCCGGTGGCGCTCCAGGGCGGCGATCACCGGCGCCTCGTCGAGGCCGCCGAGCGGCATCACGTAGGCCGTGGCGAGCTTCAGGTCCGGCGACATCCGCACCTCCGGCACGGTCACGACATGCGTGCCGAGCACCGGATCCTGGATATCGCCGCGCTGGAGCACCTCGGCCAGCGCGTGGCGCACGAGTTCGGCCACGCGCTGCTGGCGCTGCGAGGGGCCGGTGGAGGTCGGTTTCTGGGCCATTCTGTCTCGGGCCGGCCCGCCGGAGCGGACGGCGCACGTCCTGAAAAAAGAAAAGACGGCCGCGGCAGGTGCCGCGGCCGCCCTGTCCGGATGAGTCCGGAGCGTCAGAGGGTGCGGCGGATCTCCTCGACCCGGTAGCACTCGATCACGTCGCCCGCGCGCATGTTCTCGAAGTTCTCGAAGGCCATGCCGCACTCCTGACCGGAGGTGACTTCCTTCGCGTCGTCCTTGAAGCGCTTGAGCGTCTTGAGCTTGCCCTCGTGGATCACGACGCTGTCGCGGATGAGGCGGACATGCGCGCCGCGCTCCACGATGCCGTCGGTGACGCGGCAACCCGCGACCTTGCCGACCTTGGAGACCTCGAAGACCTCCTGGATCGTCGCCTCGCCCAGGCGCTCCTCGCGGAGCGTCGGCGGCAGCATCCCCGACAGCGTGGCTTTGATGTCGTCCACGAGGTCGTAGATGATGTTGTAGTAGCGGATCTCGATGCCCGCCCGCTCGGCGGCCTCGCGGGCCTCCTTGTGGGCGCGCACGTTGAAGCCGATGACGACGGCCTTCGACGCCTGCGCCAGGGTGATGTCCGACTCGGTGATGCCGCCGACGCCGGCCAGGAGGATGCGGGCCGCGACCTCGTCGTTGCCGAGCTTCTCCAGGGCGCCCGAGATCGCCTCGACCGAGCCCTGCACGTCACCCTTGATGACGACCGGCAGCTCCTTGCGGCCGGCGCCTTCCTTGAGGTCGCGCATCATGTCGACCAGCGAGCGGTTGGCACCGCCGGTCCGCGCGTTCTGGCGCTCCCGCTTCTGACGGGCGCGGTACTCGGTGACCTCGCGGGCGCGGGCCTCGTTCGGCACCACGATCACGCGGTCGCCGGCATCCGGCGTGCCGTTGAAGCCCAGCACCTCCACCGGCACCGACGGCCCGGCGTACTGCACGTTCTCGCCGAGATCGTCGATCAGGGCGCGCACGCGGCCCCACTCGGCGCCCGCGACGACGATGTCGCCGGTGAACAGGGTGCCGCGCTGGACCAGGACCGTGGCCACGGGGCCGCGGCCGCGGTCGAGCTGGGCCTCGATGACCGTGCCCTCGCCGTCGCGCTTCTCGTTCGCGCGCAGGTTCATGATCTCGGCCTGGATCTGGATGCCCTCCAGGAGCTGCGGCAGGCCGGCGCCGGTCTTGGCCGAGACCTCGAACTCGAGGGTCTCACCGCCCATCGACTCGACCTGGATGTCGTGCTGCAGCAGCTCCGTGCGGACCCGCTCCGGCTTGGCGTCCGGCTTGTCGATCTTGTTGACCGCGATGATCATCGGGACACCGGCCGCCTTGGCGTGCTGGATGGCCTCGATGGTCTGGGGCATGACGCCGTCATCGGCCGCCACCACGATCACCACGATATCGGTGACCTTGGCGCCGCGGGCGCGCATCGACGTGAACGCCGCGTGGCCCGGGGTGTCGATGAAGGTGATCATGTCGCCGGAGGGCGACGCGACCTGATAGGCGCCGATGTGCTGGGTGATGCCGCCGGCCTCGCCCTCGACCACGTTCTCCTTGCGGATCGCGTCGAGCAGCGACGTCTTGCCGTGGTCGACGTGGCCCATGATGGTGACCACCGGCGGACGGGGATCGAGATCCTCCTCCAGATCCGGCTCGTCGGAGGAGAGGCCCTCCTCGACGTCGGACTCGGCGACGCGGCGCACCGTGTGGCCGAGTTCCTCGGCGATGAGCTGGGCGGTGTCCGAGTCGATCACGTCGGTGATCTTGTGGATCTGGCCCTGCTTCATCAGCAGACGGATCACGTCCACGGCCCGCTCCGACATGCGGTTGGCGAGTTCCTGGATGGTGATCGTCTCGGGGATCGTCACCTCGCGGGACAGCTTCTCCTTCTGCTCCACGTGGCCGCGGCCGCTCATGCGCTGCTGGCGGCGGCGGAACGAGGCGACCGAGCGCGTGCGCTCGTCCTCGCCCGAGGTCGCGTTGGCGATGGTCAGGCGGCCGCGGTTGCGGTCGCCGCCCGGGGATTTCGGGGTCTTCGGCGGCGCGATGATCTTGAGCGGCATGCCGGGACGGCGGATTACCCGCTTGGTCTCGGACTCGTCCTCGTTGGTCTGGGCACCGCGACCGGCGGGGCGCGCCGCGGCCCCCGCGCCGGCGGGACGCGCGGCGGTCGCCGGCGTCGCGCTCTTCTCGGGCTCGGGCGCCGGAGCCGGACGGGCCATGAAGTTGAGGTCGCGCGGCTTGCGCGAGTCGGCCGTGATGGTCTTGCGCGGCTCGCCCGTGGAGGGGCGCGGCGTCAGCGGCGGGCGCGGAGCGGCCGGAGCCGCCGCGGAGGCCGCCGGGCGCGCGGCGGCCGGACGGGCCGCCTCGGGCTGACGGGCCGGCGCTGCCGCGGGGCGCGCCGGCGCCGCGGCGGCGGGACGGGCAGCGGCCGGCTGGGCCGGCGCCTCGGCCGGACGGGCCGGTGTCGCGGCGGGGGCGTCGGCCGCGGGTGCGGGTGCGGGGGCGGCGGCCTGAGCCTCGGCGGCCTTGGCAGCGTCAGCCGCCGCCGCAGCGGCGGCCGCAGCCGCGGCCTTCCGCTCCTCGTCCTCGCGACGGCGGGCCTCGGCGGCCTCGCGCTCGCGGCGGGCCTGCTCCTCGGCCTCGCGACGGCGCGCCTCGGCCTCGGCCTCCACCTTGCGGCGGGCCTCGGCCTCGCGGCGCTGCGCGTCGGCGAGGGCGGCGGCGCGGGCCGCACTCTCCTGCTCGCTCAGGGTGCGCAGGACGACCCCCGAAGCGGCGCGCTGCGCCGGACGCGGGGCCGGCGCCGTCGGCGCGGGGGCCGCCGGGCGTGGGGCCGGCGCGGGTTCACGGGCAGGGGCGGCCGGCGCCGCACCGATGACGCGGCGCTTCACCGTCTCGACCACGACCTGCTTGGAGCGGCCATGGGAGAAGCTCTGACGCACGGTGCCCGCCTCGATCGGCCGCTTGAGGCCGAGCGGCTTCGGGGAAGTCCGGTTCAGAGTCTTGTCGCCCGGGTTGTTCGTATCGCTCATTCAGCCTGAACCCTGAGGGTTTCCATCGTCCCGTGAACCGACACCCGGTGGCGCCGGTCAAAATAGTCCTGCGTCGTCAACGTGAGGCTTCGTCGATCCCGCCGATTCGGGCTGGATCGGGCTCCCCGGTCGCCGCGGCGGCGCCCTCGAAGGAGCGTAGCCGACGCCAACGCGACAGGCAGCCGGCGGCTCCGGCTCCTGCGACGAGCGCAGCGTGTATCACATGATCCCGACCTAAGGCCATGTCCAATTCGTCCTCGGACAGGTCATCGATGATCGGGATCCTTGACATGGCCCCGCCGTGGCGCCTGTGCAAGGCCGACGCGATCTTCCGCCGGCCGTCCGGGCTCGCCTCGGCGGCATGAATCACCGCAATGGCGCCCGGCTGCCCGCCGATCGCGGCCTCGACCTTCGAGAAGCCCGCGACCACGCAGCCCGCCTTGTTGGCCATGGCGATGGCCTGCCGCAGGTCGTCCCGCAGCCCGGCGGCGATCCGGTCCGGCAGGTCGGGGGCGGCCGGGGTCGGCCCCTTGAACGCCCGCGAGAACAGGTTCTTCCGCACCGCGGTCGCGACAGCCTCGCGCCGGGCGCTGATCCAGGCGCCGCGGCCCGGAAGCTTGGCGCGCAGGTCGGGCACGACGCTACCGTCCGGCCCGCGCACGAACCGGATCATCGCGTCCGGCGCCTGGACGACGCGCGTGACGATGCAGGTCCGCTCGGGCGAGCGGCGGCCGGGGCCGGCATCGAGCCCCCCGGCATCCAGCCCGTCCTCGGGCAGGGTCGTGTCGACCGCGACCATCGCGCCTCCGCCGCCGGCGCCCGCCTCAGGCCTCGGCCTGCGCGGGGGCGGCCTCGTCGCCCTCGGCCGCCTCGGCACCCTCCTCGGCCTCCGGCTCCGGCAGGGCCTCGATCCAGCCGGCCTTCAGGCGGGCGGCCATGATCAGGGCCTCGGCCTCGGCGCGGGACAGGTCGAACCCGTCGAGGTAGCCGGCGTGGCGCACGGCCTCGGGACCGCGGCCCTCCGTGTAGCCGACGAGGTCGTCGGTGGCGCAGCCCGCCAGATCCTCGACGGTCTTCACGTCATTCTCGCCGAGGGCGACCATCATGGGCGTGGTGATGCCCTCGATCTCGCGCAGCTCGTCGGCGACGCCGAGCTCGGTGCGGCGGGCGTCGTGCGCCTGCTCGATCCGGGCGAGGTGGTCCTGGGCGCGGGCCTGGATCTCCGTGCCGGTCTCCTCGTCGAGACCCTGGATGCCGGAGAGCTCCTGGATGTCGACGTAGGCGATCTCCTCGACGTTGCGGAAGCCTTCCGCGGCGAGCAGCTGGCCGACGGTCTCGTCGACGTCGAGCGCCTCCATGAACACCTGGGTCCGCTCGGCGAACTCCTTCTGGCGCCGCTCCGATTCCTCGGCCTCGGTCAGGATGTCGATGTCCCAGCCGGTGAGCTGCGAGGCGAGGCGCACGTTCTGGCCGCGGCGGCCGATCGCCAGCGACAGCTGGTCGTCCGGCACCACCACCTCGATGCGGTCGGCCTCCTCGTCGAGCACCACCTTCACCACCTCGGCGGGCTGGAGGGCGTTGACGATGAAGGTCGCCTCGTCCTCGGACCACGGGATGATGTCGATCTTCTCACCCTGCAGCTCGCCGACGACGGCCTGCACGCGAGATCCCCGCATACCCACGCAGGCGCCCACGGGATCGATGCTGCCGTCGCGCGAGATCACCGCGATCTTGGCGCGCGAGCCCGGATCGCGGGCCACCGCCTTCACCTCGACGATGCCGTCGTAGATCTCCGGCACTTCCTGGCCGAACAGCTTGGCCATGAACTGCGGGTGCGAGCGCGACAGGAAGATCTGCGGGCCGCGCACTTCCGAGCGCACGTCGAACAGGTAGGAGCGGATGCGGTCGCCCGGCCGGAAGGTCTCGCGCGGGATCATCTCGTCCCGGCGCACGATGCCCTCGCCGCGGCCGAGATCGACGATGACGTTGCCGTACTCGACCCGCTTCACGATGCCGTTGAGGATCTCGCCGATGCGGTCCTTGTACTCGTCGAACTGGCGGGCGCGCTCGGCGTCGCGCACCTTCTGGACGATGACCTGCTTGGCCGACTGCGCGGCCACGCGGCCGAAATCGAAGGGCGGCAGGGTGTCGGAGATGACGTCGCCGACCAGCGCGCCCGGGTTGTAGCGGCGGGCCTGGTCGAGGGTGATCTCGCGGGCGTCGTTCTCCACCTGATCGACGACCAGGAGGTGGCGCGAGAGGCGCAGCGCCCCGGTCTTCGGGTCGATCTCGGCGTGAACGTCGGTCTCGGCGCCGTAGCGCGAGCGGGCGGCCTTGGCGATCGCCTCCTCCATCGCGTCGATCACGATGGAGCGGTCGATCACCTTCTCGCGGGCGACCGCGTCGGCGATCTGGAGGAGTTCGAGCCTGTTGGCGCTGACGACGGCCATCGGTGTCGGTCCTTCTCTTCCGTCAAATCTTCGGGCCGGCCGCCGGGCGGCCGGCGCGGGGGTCTCAGTGCAGGGAGTCGCGGTCCTTGAGCCGGGACGCCTTGGTCACGACCGGCTTTTTCGGGCCGGTCCGGGCCTGTTTCTGGGGCTTGGCCGCGGGGCTGGCCTTGCGGGGGCCCTTCGGCTGGAACGGCGCGCGCGCCGGCGGCGCGCTCTCCGCGGCGTCCTCCTCGTCCTCGGCCTCGTCGGCCTCGTCCGTGGCGGGCGGCCCGCCGCGGCGCAGCGACTCGCGGATCAGCTCGTCGGTGAGGACGAGATGGGCCTCGGCGAGGTCCTTGAGCGGCAGGTCGATGCGGCTCGGCAGCCCTTCCTTCACGTCGGGCAGGTCGATCGGGACGGTCGCGCCCGTCGGGTCCGGCGCGCCGAGGATGCCGCGGAAGCGCTTGCGCCCGTCCAGCGGCGGGCTCAGCTCGACCTTGGCCTCGTAGCCGGCCCAGCGGGCGAAGTCCGAGACCCGCACCAGCGGCCGGTCGATCCCCGGCGAGGATACTTCGAGGTTGTAGGCACCGCCCACCGGATCGTCGACGTCGAGGATCGGAGAGATCGCGCGGCTCACCGCCTCGCAATCGTCGATCGTGAAGGTGCCGTCCGGCCGCTCCGCCATGATCTGCACGGTGCAGCCGTTGACGTTGGACATCCGCACCCGGACCAGCCGGAAGCCGAGGCCCGCGAGCGGCCCCTCGATCGCCTGCGCGACGCGCGCGGCGACGCCGGCCTCGCGGACGAGGCGCTTCTCGGACAGATCCGCTTCAATCTCGGACGACATGGGTGTTCAGCGCGCAACCTTCGCGGCGTTCTGCCTGGCCGCCCGCGGCGTGGGGCCTCGTGCGGCGAGAGGGTGTGCGGCGAAAAAAAAGAGCGGACCCGGTGGGGCCCACTCCCGAACCGCAGCCTCTCGACTGCCATCAGAACTGTTGAGAGCTAGATAGCGGCCCTCGGCCCGGAGCGCAAGGTGGATCCACCGCGCCGCGCGAGCCCGCTCGTCCCGTCCTCGGCCTTATCCCGCGGTGCCGGAGCGTCGCGGAGGCCTCGAAGGAGCCCTCCTTCGAGGCTCGCCGCGCTCGCACCCCGGGACGAGAGGTTCGGTCGGAGATCGCCTTTGCTCAGCCGCTGCGCGGCACCCGCCCCTCCAGCGGATAGGCCGGATCGTTGTAGCCCGGCGTCGTCGGATGCCCCGCGGCCACGAACCCGTCGACCAGCGCCTCGTCCTCCGGGGTGAAGGCGTAGTCGAGGGCACCGAGATATTCCTGCCACTGCGCCTCCGTCCGCGGCCCGGCGATGACGCCGGTGACGAGGCGGTTGTTCAGCACCCACGCGGTGGCGAACTGGCCGGCCGTGATGCCGCGGGCCTCGGCGTGCTCCCTCAGGGTCCGGGCGATGCGCAGGGATTCCGGGCGCCACTCCGTCTGCATCATCCGGGCGTCCTGGCGGCCGGCGCGCGACTCGGCCGGCGGCGGCGCGTCGGGGTCGTACTTGCCGGTGAGCACGCCGCGCGCGAGCGGCGAGTACGGCACCACGCCGAGCCCGAAATGCGCGCAGGCGGGCAGGTGCTCGGTCTCGGGCATCCGGTTGAAGGCGTTGTAGTAGGGCTGGCTCACCACCGGCCGGTCGATCCCGGCCTCGTCGCAGAGCCGACAGATCTCGGCGACCCGCCAGGAGCGGTGATTCGAGACGCCGAAATGGCGGATCTTGCCCGCCCGCACGAGGTCGGCGATCGCCCGGACCGTCTCGGCCAGCGGCGTGTCGTGGTCCTCCTTGTGGAGGTAGTAGATGTCGATGAAATCCGTGCCGAGGCGGCGCAGGCTGTCCTCGGCGGCCTTCATCACGTGAACGCGCGAGAGGCCGCGGTCGTTGACGCCCGGCCCGGTCGGGTTGGCAACCTTGGTGGCCAGGACCCAGGCGTCGCGCTCTGCCCTGATCGCCCGGCCGGTGATCTCCTCCGAGCGGCCCTCCGTGTAGACGTTGGCCGTGTCGATGAAGTTGATCCCGGCCTCCCGGGCGCTGGCGACGACGCGGCCGGCCGTGGCCTCGTCGGTGGGGCCGCCGAACATCATCGTGCCGAGGCAGATCGGCGAGACCTTGAGGCCCGAGCGGCCGAGCGTGCGATACTGCATGGGATCCCTCCAACGTCCGTCGTCCCGCTATCTCGCCGCGGGAACGGCGCGGTCAACCACAACACAGGTCAACGCCGCCCTGTAACCCGCGAACGCCCGCGGCGAACCGACCCGTGACGGCACCGATGGCCCGGGCAGCCGTTCCCGCCGGTGGCCCGGGCCATCGGCGCGGCGCCGTCGTCCACCGCGAAGCTTCCGTTCGGACCCATGATCGATCGCTCGGCCGCCGCCCTCGGCATCCCCCTCCCCTGGCTCGACCGGGCCGGCCGCCTCTCCTGGCTGAAGCTCGCGGTGTTCGCGTGCTGCGTCGCGCCCGCGCTCTACCTCGCGGCCGCCTACCGGCTCGACGCCCTCGGGGCGAAGCCGATCACCGCGCTGATCCACGCCACCGGCGAGTGGGCGGTGCGCTTCCTGCTCTTCTCGCTGGCGATCTCGCCGCTGCGCCGCCTCGCGGACTGGCCGAAGGTCCTCGTCGTGCGGCGCATGCTCGGCGTCACCGTGATGGCCTACGCGGTGGCCCATCTGACCCTCTACGCCGTCGACCAGAACCTGATCCTCACCAAGGTGATCTCCGAGATCGCGCTCCGGCTCTACCTGACGATCGGCTTCGTGGCCCTGATCGGCCTGATCGCCTTAGGGTTGACCTCCACGGACGCGGCGATCCGCAACCTCGGCCCGAACTGGAACCGCCTGCACCGCCTCACCTACACGATCGCCGTGGCGGCCCTGGTCCACTACTTCCTGCAGTCGAAGATCGACGTCACCGACCCGGTCTTCTCGGCGGGCCTGTTCCTGCTGCTGATGGGCTGGCGGGTGATGCGGCGCTTCCAGTGGCCGGAGCGGCCTTGGTCGCTCCTCTTCCTGGCGATCGTCGCCGGGCTCGCGACCGCCGGCCTGGAGGCCGCGTGGTACGGCCTCGCCAGCGGTGTGCCGGCCAACCTCGTCCTCGCCGCCAACCTGGACTTCTCCGGGCCGATCCGGCCGGCCTGGTGGGTGCTGGCCGTCGGCCTGTCGCTCCCGCTCGTGGCGCTCGTGCGCGGCCCGAAGGCCCCGGCACCGGGCAGGCGACCGGCCCAGGCGGCCCGCCGGGAGCCTATCCGGGAACCCGTCCGGGAGCCCGTCCGGGAGCCCGTCAGGGAGCCCTTGTCGCCGTCGGCCTGATGCCGCAGAACCCGCTCCCGGTCCTCCGCCGCCGGCGGCCCCGGGCCCAGCGGAGCTTTCGAGACGCCATGCGCGGCACGCCTCTCCTGATCGCGGGCTTGCTCGCGCCGACCCTCGCCTTCGCGACGCCCCCCGCGACCCAGGCCGCGAAGCCGGCCGCCAAGGCGGCGCCCGCCGCGCCGCCGCCGGCCGCTGCCGCACCGGCAGCCGCGGCCTGCACGCCGCCAGCGCCGCCGCCGGCCTCCGCGCGCCCGGCCAAGCCGGAGCTGCCGCCGAAGCCCGCCTGCCTCGACGCCAAGGAGGGCTGCCCGGGCTGGGAGGCCTACAGCTACAACGACGCGATCAAGGCCTATAACCTGCAGGCGCAGGCCTTCCGGCCGATCGCCGAGGCCTACCTGCAGAAGCTCAATGCCTACGTGAAGGCGAGCGCGGACTACGCCCAGTGCGAAGTGAACGCGATGCAGAAGTAGCCGGCTGAACGGCGGCCGACACCGCGGCTCGGAGGCGGTTCAGGCACCCGGTCGCATCCTCCGGCGATGATGGCCGCGATCCCCGCGCGCCCGCTCACGCCGAGGCCACCGTGCCCGCTCGTCGTCTCCTCTTACGAACCGGCTTCTGCGCCCTGCTCCTCGCCGCCGGCCCGGCCCTGGCCGCCGATTTCGACGGCCCCTACCCGCCGCACGGCGACGGCGGCCCCGCCCAGGACGACGAGCCGGAGCGCCGGCCACCGCCGCCCTCTCCGGGACCGCGGCCCGAATCCGAAGTCCGCGGTCCCCGCTTCACAGCGGCGCCCCCAGAAGCGTCCCCGGAGGCGTGCCGGGAATTCGTGCGGCGGCGCTTCGGTCCGGACGGGGAGCCGGTGCTGCGACGGGTGCGAGTCTGCGACGAGCCGGTCGTCGACCGCGGGCCGCCGCCGCCTCCCCCGCCGCCGGAGGACATCCCGCCCCGTCGCTGGGGCGGGCCGCGCTGGTAGCGTGGGAATCCGGCTCAGATGCGGGCCGGCGCCTTCCTGAGGGCGGCCGCGAAGGCCTTGAGCTGGCGGTTCAGATCCGCCAGCTCGTTCAGCGCGATGGTCTTGTGGCCGTCGCGGACCGCGCGCTCGATATCCTCGACCTGCAGGTCGACGAGGCGGCGGATGGCGGTGGCGACTTGTTGTCGGGTCATCGATTCGAGCGTCTCGTCCGAGCGTCCTGGCGGGCCTCAACGGACGGCCGGTGCGCGGCCGTCGACACGTTTCGGTGATAGGCCGGTAGGCTTAACCGATGGTGTCCGCGGCCCCGCCGTTCACAGGGGATCGGGCCCTAGCGGCGCTCGCGCATCTCGCTACGGCGCATCGGCATCGCGTCGATGGTGGCGAACAGCCTCTGCGGCGCGATCGGCGCCGCTTCGGTGATCTTGGCACCCCCGTCCTTGCCGACCAGGACCGCGCGGAAGCTGTCTGCGGGCAGGCCGAGGCGCTCGCGCAGGGCCCGCGCCTCGGCCCCCGCGCCGACCGCTTCGAGCACCACGAGGTCGCGCTCGGCGACGCCGGTGCGGACCGAGGCCAGCGCCGTCCGCTGCGCCCGGAGCTGCGCGTCCCCGGCCTCGGGCGCCGACAGCACCAGCACCCGCGCCCGGTCGCGATAGCCGTCGAGGGGACCGGCCAGGGCGGCCCCCGCCGCCATAGCTGCCAGCCCGAGTCCCAGTGCCGTCTCCCGCATGCAACCGCTCCGCGCTCTCGAGTCGGGACAACGCGCGACTCGGCCGCGCGATCGCGGCGGCGCGTTTGCCTCGCGGGCCCGGCGCCCCAGATCGGGGCGGAAGCCCGTGTCCCGGAGTCCGGAATGACCACCGCCATGAACCGCCGCATCGTCCTGGCCTCGCGCCCGCACGGCGAGCCGCGGCCCGAGAATTTCCGCCTGGAGGAGGTGCCGGTGCCGCAGCCCGGACCCGGCCAGGTCCTCTTGCGCACCCGCTGGCTGTCGCTGGACCCCTACATGCGCGGCCGGATGAGCGACGCGAAATCCTACGCGGCGCCCGTCGAGATCGGCGCGCCGATCACCGCCGAGACGGTGGGCGAGGTGGTCGCCTCCAACCACCCCGATCACGCCGTGGGCGACCTGCTGACAGCCTTCGCGGGCTGGCAGGAGTACGTCGTCACCGACGCCAAGGGCTCGCGCAAGGTCGACCCCGATGCCGCCCCGCCCTCCACGGCGCTGGGCGTGCTCGGGATGCCGGGCATGACCGCCTATACCGGCCTCCTCAACATCGGCCGGCCGAAATTCGGCGAGACCGTCGTGGTGGCCGCCGCCGCCGGCCCCGTGGGCTCCCTGGTCGGCCAGATCGCCAAGATCCACGGCGCCCGCGCCGTCGGGATCGCGGGCAGCCCCGAGAAGTGCCGCTACCTCACCGAGGAGCTCGGCTTCGACGCCGCGATCGACCATCGCGGGTCCGACCTGCCGGGCGCGCTGGCGGCCGCCTGCCCGAAGGGCATCGACGTGTACTTCGAGAATGTCGGCGGCGCGGTCTTCGCCGCCGTGCTGCCGCTGCTCAATCCGTTCGCGCGGATCCCGGTCTGCGGCCTCGTCTCCGCCTACAACGCCACCGAGGTGCCCCCCGGCCCGGATCGCCTGCCCGGCCTGATGCGCGCGGTCCTGACCAACCGGCTGCACATCCAGGGCTTCATCGTCTGGGACTTCGCCGAGCAGGCGGACACGTTCCGCAAGGAGGTCGCCGGCTGGATCCAGGACGGGCGCGTCCGCTACCGCGAGGACGTGGTCGAGGGGCTGGAGAACGCCCCGGACGCGTTCATCGGCCTGTTGAAAGGTCGGAATTTCGGCAAGCTCGTCGTCCGCGTCGCCTGAGAGCGGCTTGCTGCCGAAACGGAACAGATATAGAACAAATCGATCCGTCGGCGCTGCGGAAAGCGGGCACAAGCCCGCCCCGCCGGTTGCCGCTCCGGAGGCCCGGGCGCATGGTTCGCGCGCCGCCGGGCAGATGCCCTGTGAGATCCGTACGACTAGGAGAGAGCGATGGCGGGCAGCGTCAACAAGGTGATTCTGGTGGGCAATCTCGGGCGCGATCCCGAGATGCGCCGCCTCGGTTCGGGCGACCCGGTCTGCAACCTCCGGCTCGCGACGTCGGAGTCGTGGAAGGACAAGGCAACCGGCGAGCGCAAGGAGAAGACCGAGTGGCACTCGGTCGTGATCTACAACGACAACCTCGCCCGGGTGGCCGAGCAGTACCTGCGCAAGGGCTCGAAGGTCTACATCGAGGGCCAGCTCCAGACCCGGAAGTGGACCGACAATTCCGGCGTCGAGAAGTACACGACCGAGGTGGTGCTCCAGCGCTTCCGCGGCGAGATGACGATCCTCGACGGGCGCGGCGGCGGGGGCGGCGACTTCGCCGGCGAGGACGAGGGCGGCGGCCAGATCAGCCGCGGCGGCGACTTCGGCGGTGGCCGGGGTGGTGATCGCGGCGGCGATTTCGGCGGCGGTCGCGCCCAGGGCGGCGAGCGGCGGCCGGCCCCGGCCTCCTCGGGTGGCGGCGGTGGCGGTGGCAGCCGCGGCGGCTACGACCTCGACGACGACATCCCCTTCTAGAACCGCCCGCGATCCGGAGGCCCTATACCGTCACCCGAGTCGGCCTGCCCGACCCGGGTGACGCGGACATCTGGGCTGCGTCAGCGCAGCCGTTTCAAGGCAGCATCCCGGGACCGCGCGGCGGTGCCCGGGATCCAGATCCGCTGGCGCAGGTCTCGGGCCGCCCGCCTTCGGCGCCCCGGAGCGCCGCCGCTCAGCCCTTGAGCTGCCGGTTGCAGGCCGAGTAGTAGCCGCCGCCCTTCTCGATCCACTTCATGCCGCCCAGCGTGCCGGCAGCCTTCGCGGCGTTGTAGCTGTCGAGGCAGGTGTGCATCCGGGCCTTGCCGGCCGATTCCTTGGCGTATTTCGGATCGACGGCGCGGGGGAACGTGGCCGACGCCGCGGCGGCGGACGTCGTCCCGGCGCGCGGGGCGGCCGGCGGCGCGGCCGGAGCTGTCGTCGCGGTCGGCGAGACAGGGTTCGGCGCGGTCGTCGGGGCGTTGTCGGCCGCCGCACCGCACTCGGCCTTGCGGAAGTCGTTCCACTTCTGGCCGTTGAGCGTGCCGGCCTGCTTGGCGGCCTGATACTTGACCGAGCAATCCTTCGCGGAGAGCGCGGCGGCCGGCGCGGCGCCGGCCACGAGGCCGGCGATCATCAGGGATGCAAATACATAGCGACTCATGACGAAGAATCTCCGGGACACTATGTTGCGTCCCGAAAGAGATTAATACGGCTCTATGCCGTCGTGAATATGGGTTTGTCCGTTCCAGGGGACAACGCGATGGCCGAACACTGACCCGGCACCGGCCGGCCGCGGATCCGGATCGCGCGCGGCGGGCCGAGCTCTGGATGCGGCGACCCGAACTCGGGTCGCCGACGCGGATCACCAGCCGCCGTAGGACCGGCGCGGGCCCTCGTAGCCGCCATAGCCGCCGTAGCCGCGGTCGTAGCCGCCGTAGCCGGGCCGGCCGCCGTAGGGTCCCCGCGGTCCGCCCCAGCCCCAGCCGCGATCGTTCGGCCGGCAATGGCCCCAGGGATTGGGATGGAAGCCCGGACCGCAGCCTCCGGCCACGCGCTCGATCACCGATCCGGCATCGGGCGGCCCGTAGCCGAACGGCGCCGCGTTGGCCGTCGTGGCGGTCGCGAGAGCCGCGGCGGCCACCGCGACGAGGCCGATCACCTTGGCGCGCATCATGACACGATCTCCTGAATCTGCGGCCCGGACGCGCCGGGCCGATGACAGGAGGATGCGCCGGCCGCTGTGAACCCGGACAGGCTCGGGCATTCATCGAGCCGACACTCTCGGCCGGGCCTCCGCGCGGCGGGTCGGTCAGGCGGCCTGGAGCTGGATCGGCGCCGGTGCGGGCGCCCGCGAGCGCGCGAAGAGGTCGGCGCCGACCGTCTCGCCCGCAGCCCTGACCAGCGTGGCCTCGTCGCAGGAGCGCGCGACCTTCAGGCCGAGCGCCTTGAGCCGAGCGTGCTCGGCGCAGTAGGCGGCGATCCGTGCGCGGCCGTAGGCCGGCATCGGCGCGAGCAGCCGGTCACGCTCCGCGTCGTCGGCGCGGAACAGGGCCGAGATCAGCTCGATCGGAACCGGATACCGCGCCAGGGCGCTCGGGTGGGGTCGGTTGCCGTCGCGCGCCATGGGTGCCTCTCCGCTTCGCTGTGCGGTGGAAGGTTCGGCAACCATAGTTAACGATCAGTTGTGATCGCGGCGGGAGCCCCGGTGAGCCGCCCCGCGGCGCCTCAGCGGCGGGGCGGGCTCACCCAGGTTCCGCCGGCGGCGCGATCCGTATCCGGCGCCGCGAACGGGGGTCGCGCGACCGCCCAGCGGGCGACCGGGCCCGCGGCCGGCGCGATCGAGCCCGTCGTCTCGGGGTCGGTCCAGACGGGGGCGCCCGCGGCGACCAGCGCGGGTGACGCGGACGGATCCGGCAGGTTCCGCTCGTAGCCGGCGACGACCGCCGCGAGGGCGATCGCCACGAGGAGGAACGCTAGACCGTCGACGATCATGGAGCCGAGTCTCGGCATGGTGCCCGCGCCTGTTGACCAAGCCTCCGGGCTACGGCGGCAGGGTTAACGAACCCTGTCAGAACCCGGCGGATCGGGCCGACGCGTTCAGATGTTGCGGGCGCCGCGCAGCGTCTTCAGGCCGATTCCCGTCGACTCGAAGCCGCCGTCGACGGCGAGCTGCTGACCAGTGATGTAGGAGGCGCGCTCCGAGCAGAGGAACACGATAGCCTCCGCGAGCTCCGTCTCCAGCCCGTAACGGCCGAGCGGGACGGCGTCGTGGTAATCCGCCCGGATCTCGGGGCTGTGCACCGCCTTAGCCATCGCGGTGTCCACCGGACCGGGGGCGACGGCGTTCACGCGGATCCCGTACTGCGCCAGCTCGGCGGCCTGCTGCTTGGTGAGCTGCGCGAGCCCCGCCTTGCTGGTGCCGTAGGCGGTGCGGAGCGTCGAGGCGCGCAGGCCCGAGATCGAGGTGATGTTCACGATGGCGCCGCCGCGCTCGGACAGGAGCGGGACGGCCGCCTGCGTGCACAGGAACGGGCCGGACAGGTTGACGGCGAGCACCCGCGACCAGTCGGCGAAGGTGGTCTCGGTCAGCGGCTTGAAGATCGCGATGCCGGCATTGTTGACCAGGGCGTCGAGGCGGCCGAACCGGTCTGCGACCTGCTGGATCGCCGCCGCCACCGCCTCGGGCTCGGAGACGTCGGCCGTCACCGCGAGCGTGGCTTCCGGACGGCCGAGCCGCTCGGCCGCCGCCGCCGCGCCCGGGCCGTCGATGTCGAGAAGGGCGACGTTCCAGCCGTCGGCGAGGAAGCGGGTCGCGGTGGCGAGGCCGATGCCGCGGGCGGCCCCCGTCACCAGTGCGGTCCGGGCCTGGGCGTCGCTCATGGTCGTCTCCGTCGGGATCGGCGGCGCCCGGATGGCGCGGGTCAGCGTTCGGGTCAGCGGCGGTGCCATCACCGCGCGCCGGACCCGGGCGGCCTTCCGGGCCGTCCCGCCGTTGTGAACCGATCCGCCCTCAACGTCTGATGGATCGCGCGCGCGCCGTCGAGGGTCTGCCCGAACATCCGCCCGGCGATGACCCGCGTCAGCGAAGCGACCCGGGAGCGCCACGCCCGGCGGATGTCCCGCGGGTCCGGGTCGCGTCGCAGCGCTCGGGACGACGGCGTGGTGCCGCCGCAAAGAGCGGCGACGGGTGCGGGATCAGAGCATCGGCATGCCGCCGGTGACCGGCACCAGCGCCCCGGACATGTAGCTGCCCTCGCGGGAGGCGAGCAGCACGTAGGCCGGCGCGAGTTCCGCGGGCTGGCCGGCGCGGCCGAGCGGCGTCTGCGCACCGAGCTGCTCCATCTGCTCCGGACTCTTCACGATCGGCTGGATCGGCGTCCAGACCGGCCCGGGGGCGACGCAGTTCACCCGGATGCCCTGCGGCGCCAGCAGGTTAGACAGGCCGATGGTCAGGCTCGCGATCGCGCCCTTGGTGGCGGCGTAGATCAGCATGTTCGGCCCGGCGACCTTGGCCTGCACGCTGGTGCTGTTCACGATCGCGCCGCCCGGCTTCATGTGCGGCACCGCCGCCTGGGCGAGGTAGTACATGGCGAAGACGTTGGCGCGGAACGAGCCCTCGATGTCGGACGCCGCCAGATCGTCGAGGCCCTCGTTCACCACCTGGGCGGCGGCGTTGTTCACGAGGATGTCGAGGCGCCCGAAGGCCGCGACGGTGCGCGCCACGAGATCCCGGCACCGGGCCTCGTCGCGGATGTCACCGGGGAGCAGCAGGCAGCGGCGGCCGGCCTTCTCGATCCAGGCCTTCGTGTCTTCGGCATCCTCCTGCTCGGCTTCGAGATAGGAGATCGCCACGTCGGCGCCCTCGCGGGCGTAGGCGATGGCCACCGCCCGGCCGATGCCGGAATCGCCGCCGGTGATCAGCGCCGCCTGACCCGTGAGCAGGCCTTTGCCGACGTAGCTCTCCTCGCCGTGGTCGGGGCGCGGCGTCATCTTCGTGGTGAGGCCCGGGCGGGTCTGCTGCTGGTCGCCGGGGAAGGGCGGCCGGGGGCCGGCCTCGCGCGGGTCCTGGGTCATCGGGTGCGGCTCCTCGGCTTGGGACCCGCAGGATCTAGGGCCGTCGCCGCGGCCACCGCCTGCGCCCGGGGGTCACAGGCGGTGGCCGCGACCGGGCCGTCTCAGAAGGCCCGGTTGCGGTTGGCGTGCGGGCCGCCGTAGCGGCGACGGAGGTAGGACACGACCTTGGGAAGCAGGAAAGCGATCAGGATCTTGCGCATCGGGGCTCGCTCACGTCACGGGTTCGTGAGCGGGCAATGCTCGGACCGCGCCGCAGTTCCGCGCCTGGTCACAGCTCCAGCGTGAGGGTCACCGGGGCGTGGTCGGAGGGGCGCTCCCAGGCGCGGGCCTCGCGCAGCACCTCGACCTTGCGGACGGTGCCGGCGAGGTCCGGCGACACCCAGGCGTGGTCCAGGCGCCGCCCCTTGTTGGCGGCCGACCAGTCGGGGGAGCGGTAGCTCCACCACGTGTAGATCTTCTCCGGCTCCGGGGTGAGGTGGCGCGCCGCGTCGATCCAGCCCGCCTCCCCGCGCAGCACCTCCAGCGCCTCAGTCTCCACCGGCGTGTGGCTGACCACGTCGAGGAGCTGCTTGTGCGACCAGACGTCGTGCTCCAGGGGCGCGACGTTGAGGTCGCCCACGAGGATCGCCGGCCCGGAGACGCGCCTGCCGCCCCAGGCGCGCAGTTCGGACAGGAAGTCGAGCTTGTGGGCGAATTTCGGGTTCAGGTCGCGGTCCGGCACGTCGCCGCCGGCCGGGACGTAGAAATCGTGCAGCACGATGCCCGAGGCCGCCCCGGCCTCCGGCCCCAGCACCGCCGAGATGTGGCGGGCGTCCTGACGCTCGCAGAAGCCCATCACGGCGCGGGTGTGCAGGGGGAAGCGGGAGAGGATCGCGACGCCGTTGTAGCCCTTCTGGCCGGCGAACATCACGTGCTCGTAGCCCGAACCGCGCAGGGCCTTCAGCGGGAAGGCGTCGTCCGGGCACTTGGTCTCCTGGAGGCAGAGCACGTCCGGTCTGTGCTCGGCGAGGAAGCGCAGCACGAGGTCGATGCGCAGGCGCACCGAGTTGATGTTCCAGGTGGTGACGGTGAATTGCACGGGCGGCGCTGGGGTTCTGACGGCGTTGCGCTCCGATAGCCGATTTCGCGGCCCGCGACAGTCCGCTCACCGCCCGCCCGGCGAAAGGCCGTGCGCGCCCGGCCGGCAGGCGCTATGTCCGGGCCCTGCCCTGTCCCGGGCCCCTCGTCGAGGCCCGCCATGGCGCACGCCCGCTCGCTCCTGTTCGCCGTCTACTGGGCCGCCTGGACGACCCTGTTCCTCGCGCCGCTGGCGATCTTCCTCCTGTCCGGATCGCCCCAGCGGCCGATCCGCAGGGCGACGCGGCTCTGGGCGCGCGGGATCCTGGGCGGGCTCAGGCGCATCGTGGGGCTGCGCTACGTCGAGGAGGGCCGCCAGCACCTGCCGGACGAGCCCTGCCTGATCGTCGCCAACCACCAGTCGACCTGGGAGACGCTGGCCTTCCTGGTCCTGGTGCCGGACGTGGCGATCGTCGCGAAGCGGGAGCTGCTGGCGATCCCGGTGGTCGGCTGGTTCCTCCGACGCTCGCCGATGATCGTCATCGACCGGGCCAAGGGCACCCAGGCCCTGCGCACCATGATCGACGGCGGTCGGGAGGCGGTCGCGGCGGGGCGGTCGGTCCTGATCTTCCCCGAGGGTACCCGCGGCGCGATCGGCGAGCCGCTCCGCTTCAAGCGCGGCGTCGAATTGCTCTACGGCCGTCTCGGCCTGCCGGTGGTGCCGGTGGCGCTCAATTCCGGCCTGTTCTGGCCCGGGGGCGCGGCGACCCGGTCCGGCACGGTGGTGGTGAGCTACCTCGCGGCCCTGGCCCCCGGCCTGTCGACCGCGGAGTTCCTGCACGGGACGGAGGGCGCGATCGATCGGGAGTTGAACCGGTGGCGGCCCGGCGACGCGGCCGGGCTCGGCGCCCCCTGAGGGGCGACCCCGTCACTTCTGCGATTGCTGGATCTGCTGCTGCATCGCCTTGTCCTCGGACCGCCCGTAATTGATGAAGAACAGGCTGCCGTCGACGCTCTTGCCCTTCTGCAGGTTCGAGAGCGTCACCGTGGTGACGTAGCCCTGCGGGTCGGTGATCCGCCACTGCGACAGGGTCTTCATCTCGGCGTCGAAGAACAGCTGGATCTTCGAGGTGCCGCCGAGGGTGGCGCGGTCCTCCAGGCTGATGCGGACGCTGCCCGGATCGCTCGCCACGTCGGTGACGGTGAGGTCGCGGGCGAGGTCGATCTTCTCGCGCAGGAGGAATTTCAGCGGCGTCTGGGTGATGAAGTAGAGGTCCTGGGTGTTCAGCTTGCGGTCGCGCACCGCCACCGAGGTCCCGTCGGCGACCACCTCTAGCGGCGAGGGCTGGTCGTAGTCGAAGCGCAGGCGGCCGGGCTTGACGAGCGTCAGCTTGCCGCCGATCCGGCGGCCGTCGGCGCCGATCTGCACGAAATTGCCCGTCAGGGTGTTGATGCCGTTGAAGTAGGCGTTGGCCTGCGCCAGCAGCGCGGCGGGATCGGCCGAGTCGGCGGTGACGATCGCCGTCGGCGCGCCCACCGCCGCGACCTTCGGCTCGGGCGCCTTGTGGTCCGCCTTGTCGGCGGCCTTGTCGCCGCCCTTGCCGGACTTGGCCGTGCCGGGCTTCGCCTCCTTGCTCGCCTCCTTGGCCTTGGGCGCGGCCTTCTTGGCCGGCGCGGGGGCCGCCGGGGCGGCCTCCGGCTGCGGGGCGGGCTCCTCCTTGTGGCCGAACAGGCTGTCGATGAAGGCGCCGACCTGCGCGTGGGCCGGGTTGGCTGTCGCGAGCCACAGCCCGGCGGCGATCACGGAGCCGGCTGTGCGGGTGCGGCGGCCGATCATCGGCAGAGTCTCCTGAGGAGCCGCGGGCAAGCTCCGGCGGCGAAACAGAGGTGGGCGGGCCGCTGCGGACGCCTTGCCGTCCCCTCGTCTTCGCGAGCGGAGCGAGGCAATCCAGGTGCGCCACGATACCGGAGGTCGCGCTACTCTGGGTTGCTTCGCTCCGCTCGCAGAGACGGGGCGGGTTTCGCAGCCCCCTTTTAGAACCTCGCCCTGTGGCGAAGATGCGACGTCCGGGCCGCCCCGTGGCGAGGCGGCCCGGACAGCGTCTCACTCGTCGTCGTACATCCCGGCCGAGCTGTGCGTCGCCCCGGCGACCAGGATCTCGCGCTTGCCTGCGTGGTTGGCCGGGCCGACGATGCCCTCGATCTCCATCCGCTCCATGATGGAGGCGGCGCGGTTGTAGCCGATCTGCAGCCGGCGCTGGATGTAGCTCGTCGACGCCTTCTGGTCGCGCAGCACCACCTCGATCGCCTGCTTGTAGAGGTCGTCGGAGTCGCCGCCGCTCGCCGCCGCGAAGGCGCCGATGTCGAAGACGGGGGCCTCCTCCTCGGGCTCGTCGGACCGCTCGGCCTTGTCGGCCGCGGCCGCCTTGCCCCGGCCGGACCGGCCGCCCTCCTTGGCGGGCTCCTCGGGCGAATCGTCGGCGGTGACGGCGTCGAGGTAGCTGGGGCGGCCCTGGCGCTTGAGGTGGGCGACCACGCTCTCGACCTCGCTGTCCGAGCAGAACGGCCCGTGCACCCGCGTCGTGCGCCCGCCCCCGGCCATGAACAGCATGTCGCCCTGGCCCAGAAGCTGCTCGGCGCCCATCTCGCCCAGGATCGTGCGGCTGTCGATCTTGCTCGTCACCTGGAAGCTGATCCGGGTCGGGAAGTTCGCCTTGATCGTCCCGGTGATCACGTCCACCGACGGGCGCTGCGTCGCCATGATCAGGTGGATGCCCGCCGCGCGCGCCATCTGCGCCAGGCGCTGGATCGCCCCCTCGATGTCCTTGCCGGCCACCATCATCAGGTCGGCCATCTCGTCGACCACGATCACGATGTACGGCAGAGGCGTCAGATCCATTGCCTCCTCTTCGAACACCGCCTCGCCGGTGTGGCGGTCGAAGCCGGTCTGGATCGTGCGCGTGATGGTCTCGCCCCGGTCGCGGGCCTCCTTCATGCGGGCGTTGTAGCCGTCGATGTTCCGGACGGCGATCTTGGCCATCTTCTTGTAGCGTTCCTCCATCTCGCGCACGGCCCACTTGAGGGCGATGACCGCCTTCTTGGGGTCGATGACGACCGGGGAGAGCAGGTGCGGGATGCCGTCGTAGACCGACAGCTCCAGCATCTTCGGATCGACCATGATCAGGCGGCACTCCTCGGGCTTGAGCCGGTAGAGCAGCGACAGGATCATGGTGTTGATCGCCACCGACTTGCCCGAGCCGGTCGTGCCGGCGACCAGGAGGTGCGGCATGCGCGCGAGGTCGGCGATGATCGGCTCGCCGCCGATGTTCTTGCCCAGGCACAGCGCCAGCTTGTGCTTGCTCTCGGCGAAGTCGGCCGACGAGAGGAGCTCGCGCAGGAACACGGTCTCGCGGGTCTCGTTCGGCAGCTCGATGCCGATGACGTTCCGGCCGGGCACGACCGCGACGCGGGCCGAGACCGCCGACATCGACCGGGCGATGTCGTCCGACAGGCCGATCACGCGGCTGGACTTGGTGCCGGGGGCGGGCTCGAGCTCGTAGAGGGTGACGACCGGGCCCGGCCGCACCGCCAGGATGTCGCCGCGCACGCCGAAATCCTGGACCGTCTGCTGCAGGTTGAGGGCGTTCTGCTCCAGCACGTCGGCGTCGACCTCCTCGCTGCCGCCGGGGGCCGGCAGGGCGAGCAGTTCGAGGGACGGCAGCTCGTAATCGGCGTTCTCGATCGGCGCGATCTCGAGGTGGCGGCCGGCCGGGATCAGGTGTGCCCGCGGCGCCACCAGGGGGACCGACGCCGGCGCGGGGGCCGGCAGGGCCGCGACCTCGATCGCCTCGACGGCAGCGGCGACCGGCTCGGCCTCGGCCTCGATCTCCGCCTCGATCTCCGTCTCGACCGGCTCCGGCTGCGGCGCCAGCTTGCCGCGGAGCAGGACCGGGCGCGGCGTCATCGGGATCACAACGCGCTCCGCCTCGGCGCGCGCGGCGACCGGCGCGGCAACGACCGGGACGGGACCGGCTTCGGGCACGGCCGGGGGTGCTGGCGGGACGGCGGTCGGCTGGCCGGCCGCGCGAATCGCCGCCCGGGCCGCCATGGCGCTGAGAGCCGGCGCGCGGCGGGGCGCCTCGGACGCGGGGGCGGCCGGAGGCTCGGCCGCGGCGCTGCCGGGGCCGAAGACCAGCGACAGGCCGGACGCGGCCGGCGGCGCGACGGGCGGCAGGAAGGCGCTCCGGATCGAGGCGGCCTCGTCCATCCGCTGGCCGGTCTCCGTCCCGTTATCTTGCCCGTCGGCGGGACGCGGCGGCTGGTCGAACCGGACGAGCCGGTCGAGCACGTAGACCGGCCGCGGCGGCAGCGACCGCAGGTGCGAGATATCGAGGGGCATGGAGACGAAGCGCTCGTCGGACGCCGCCGGCGCCGAGACGGCGGCCGGGGTCGGCGCGACCTCGGCGGGCTGCGCCTCCAGGGCCGACCAGGCATCGACGGACGACCAGTCGCCGCCGTCGAACCAGGGCTGGACCTCGGACCAGTCCGGCAGGTCCGACCAGTCGCGGGCCGGGGCCTCGGCGACCGTCTCGACCGGCGCGGCGGCGACCAACGCGGCCGCGACCGGGGCGATCGCCGCCGTGGAGGCGGCCAGCTCGACCGCGGGCCGGACCGGGCGGCGGTCCGGCGTGCGGAAGAAGCGGACGCCCGGCGGCGCGACGAAGGGCTGGCGCCACAGCGGCACCGGCTCCGCGTCCGGCGCGGCGGCTTCGGGCAGGGCCGGCACGGCTGCGGCGCGCTCGGCCGCCTCGGCCGCGATCCGCGCGCGCTCGACCCGCTCCTGCTCGGCCTTTTCGCGGGCGGCCCGCTCGGTCTCCAGGGCCAGGGCAGCGGCCTGCGCCTCGGCGCGGGCGCGCTCCAGGGCGACGCGCTCGGCCTCGAGGGCGCGCTGGCGGCGCTCCTGCAGAACCGAATCGGGGGTGCGGGTGTAGCGCACCGCCGAGGGCGCGGCCGGTTCCGGCGCGGCGGCCGGCGTCGCGACGTGGTCGGTCACTTGGTGGGCCACATGGCCGGACGCATGGCCCGCGAGCGGAGCCGCGGCCGGCGCGTAGTCGGGGGCGATGGCGGCGGGGCGGCGCGGTTGGCGCACCAGCACGCCCGGCGAGGAGGCGCTGCGGTCGATCCGGCTCTCGAAGATCGGGGCGTCCAGGGCGTCGAGGCTCGCCCGGTCGTCGAAGACCTGGGCCGGCCAGTGCGGCTCGGGCGCCGCGGCGCGCGGGGCGCGCTCGGAGCCCTCGCGGCCGACCATCGCGCCCGGCGGAGTGAGCCAGCTCGGCTCGGCCCGGCGCCCGGGCGCGCCGTAGGACGGGCGGGCGGGCAGGCCCGCGGGAGAGCCGGAGAGGCGGCGGGTGAGGCTCGCGCGGAGCGCCATCAGCCGGTGCGCCAGGGCTCCCAGGGAGAGGCCCGAGCGGTCGCCGCCGCGGACAGGGCGGGCGGGGTCACGGTGGGAGTACGGAGGCCGTCCCGATGCGCGCATGGGTTCTCAGACGATACTCGAAACAGGGATCCGCCGACGCGCGGCGGCTGTTCCTGAGTTAGGCCATTCGTCGTTAATGGAGGCTTGCCGTCGGCCGCGGTGCGGAAACCATGCGGGACGTTCGGCCCGGCGCTCCGGCAGGGCCCCGCGCATCGCCGCGGCCGGGCCGTCACGGCCACCGGCGACCGATTCGAACGCGGAATCTCGAGGTAACGACGCCCGATGGACCGGAAATCGCGATCTGGGCCCCGTCCCGATCCGCCGCAGCGCAGTCTCTCGCGATGACGTCGGGAACAGGCCAGGGCGCGAACAGGCTCTGCGCCGCCCCCCGCCCGCGTCCGCTATAGTAACCCGCAGCCACCCCTCACCCGGACAGGTGCCCGTGTCTCCAGCCACCTCCGAATCGCCGGCGCGCTTCCGCTCCCTCTACCGCCACGGCTTCGCCCGGGTCGCGGCCTGCACCGGCCGGAGCCATCCGGCGGAGCCCGAGCGCAACGCCGACGTCATCCTCGACCTCGCCCGGACCTGCCACGATTCGGGCGCGGTGCTGGCGGTCTTCACCGAGCTCGGCCTCTCGGCCTACGCGATCGAGGACCTGCTGCTCCAGCAGACCCTGCTCGACGCGGTCGAGGTCGCGGCCACCCGCGTGATCGCCGACTCGGCCCGTCTCCGGCCGCTGCTGATCGTCGGCGCGCCCCTGCGCTGGCGGCACCGCGTCTACAATTGCGCGCTCGCCATCCAGGGCGGCCGCCTGCTCGGCGTCGTCCCGAAGACCTTCCTGCCGAACTACCGGGAATTCTACGAGAAGCGCCACTTCGCCTCCGGCGCCGGGATCGTCGGCGAGACCGTCCGGGTCGCCGGTCAGGACGCGCCGTTCGGCACCGACCTGCTGTTCCCGGCCGAGGACCTGCCGGGCCTCGTGGTCGGGGTGGAGATCTGCGAGGACCTGTGGGTGCCCGAGCCCCCCGGCATGCGCGCCGCGCTCGCCGGCGCCACCGTGCTGGCGAACCTCTCGGGCAGCCCGATCACGGTGGGCCGTGCCGAGTCGCGGGCGCTCCTGTCCCGGGCGGCCTCGATGCGGGGCGCCTGCGCGTACGTCTACGCGGCAGCCGGCCAGGGCGAATCGACCACCGACCTGTCCTGGGATGGCCAGACCAGCGTCGACGAGCTCGGCGTGCGCCTCGCCGAGGGCGAGCGCTTCCCCGAGAAGCCGGTGACGACGCTGGCCGACATCGACCTCGACCTGATCGCCCAGGAGCGCCTGCAGGCGGGCAGCTTCGACGACGACGCGCGCGGCCGCACCCTGCCCTATCGCCGGGTGCCGTTCTGGCTCAACCCGCCCGAGGCCGATCTCGGCCTGATCCGGCGGATCGAGCGGTTCCCGTTCGTGCCGGCCGACCCGTCGCGCCTCGCGCAGGATTGCTACGAGGCCTACAACATCCAGGTCGCCGGCCTCGCCAAGCGCCTGGAGGCCACCGGCACCCGCAAGGCCGTCATCGGCGTCTCGGGCGGCCTCGATTCGACCCACGCGCTGATCGTGATCGCCAAGGCGTTCGACCGCCTGGGATACCCGCGCTCGGACATCCTGGCCTACACGCTGCCGGGGTTCGCCACCTCGAACGCCACCAAGACCAACGCCCACGCGCTCATGAAGGCGC
Organism: Methylobacterium sp. 275MFSha3.1; assembly: GCF_900108435.1. NCBI lineage: Bacteria > Pseudomonadati > Pseudomonadota > Alphaproteobacteria > Hyphomicrobiales > Methylobacteriaceae > Methylobacterium > Methylobacterium sp. 275MFSha3.1. The sequence goes on from NZ_FNWP01000008.1 coordinate 263,173, forward strand.
TGGGCTGCACGGCCGCCGAGATCGACATCCGCCCGGCCGCCAAGCAGATGCTCGCCGACATGGACCACCCCTTCGCCAAGGGCGAGGCGGTCTACGACGTGACCTTCGAGAACGTGCAGGCTGGCCTGCGCACCGACTACCTGTTCCGGCTCGCCAACCACGCCGGAGGCATCGTGGTCGGCACTGGCGACCTCTCGGAGCTGGCGCTCGGCTGGTGCACCTACGGCGTCGGCGACCAGATGAGCCACTACGCGGTCAATGCCGGCGTGCCGAAGACGCTGATCCAGCACCTGATCCGCTGGGTGATCGGCAACGGCGAGGTCGGCCCGGACGAGGCGCGCACCCTCCAGGCGATCCTCGACACCGAGATCTCCCCCGAGCTGGTGCCGGTGGACCAGGACGACAGCCCGCAGAGCACCGAGGGGACGATCGGCCCCTACGCGCTGCAGGATTTCAACCTGTTCTACACGCTCCGGCACGGGTTCCGGCCCTCGAAGATCGCCTTCCTGGCGCTGCACGCCTGGGGCGACAGGGAGCGCGGCACCTGGGCGCCCGACTTCCCGGAGACCAAGCGGGTCGCCTACGACCTCCCGGAGATCCGCCGCTGGCTCGGGGTGTTCCTGAGCCGCTACTTCGGCTTCAGCCAGTTCAAGCGCTCGGCGCTCCCGAACGGGCCGAAGGTCTCGGCGGGGGGCTCCCTGTCGCCCCGGGGCGACTGGCGCGCGCCCTCCGACGGGTCGGCGCGGATCTGGATCGACGAGTTGAACCGAAACGTCCCTGAAACTTGACCGTCACAAACTCGACCGATTGTGCCATTATGAGCACGGTCAAGCCGATTCTTCGCAATGCGAAATCTTGTATTGGGAAAATTGGCTTCGAGGGCGGCCAGGCGGAGGACTTCGGATGCGAAGCTACAACCTGTTCCAGCTCAAGGGCGAGGAGGGCCTCTGCTGCGCGGTGCCGGAGGCCAGCACGGTCCCGCCCTTCATCGGCGCGGGTCGCTGGACCTTCGGCGGCAAGCTGGGCGACGGCGGCCGGCAGCCCCTCGACTTCGACGGGCGGGCCGCCGACACCGCGGTGCGCTTCAACGGCTTCTACCTGTTCCAGACCGTGGACCGGCGCTTCATCGCCTGAGCGGGCTCCGTCCGTCGCGGCGAGCAGGACGGCGTCGGGACGATCGGCGCGGTCCTGCCGGGTCGCCGCTCCGGCCACGGAACGACGAACCGAAGTCGTCGCGCGTAAATCGGACCGGCCCGGGGCGCGGACTCGCTCTTCCGGAGCCTTGGCGGCAGCACGTTACCGGTATCGAGCCCTATAGCGGGCCTCGACTCGGCGATCGCGACCAAGATTCCTTAAGGGCTCGCGTGCAGGTTTCGCGGAACCGTCAGCTGTCCGGAGCCGCCCGCATGTCGGAGCATCGCAGAGAGGCGCGCCAGAGGGTCTTCCTCAAGGGCCGCATCGTCTTCAATAACGGGTCGTCGAGCCTCGACTGCCTGGTGCGCGACATGTCCCCCACGGGCGCGCGCCTCGTGATGAGCGAGGCCACCACGCTTCCGGACGCGTTCGACCTCTACATCCCGCAGAAGGACCGGACCTACCGGGCCACCCTGCGCTGGCGCCGGGAGGACGGCATCGGCGTGACCTTCGAGGCGCCGGCCCGGGCCGGCACCGCGCCCGCTTCGCCCGATCCGGCCGCGACGGACGCCTCCGTGACCCTGCTGCTGAAGCGCATCAGCGAGCTCGAGACCGAGAACGCCGCCCTGCGCCGGCTGCTCGCCAGCATGGCCCAGTCGGGCGACTCGGCGAGCGCGGCCTGATCCTCAGGCCTGGGCGTCAGGCCTGTGCCTCGAGCGCCGCGCGGATGCGGGCGGCGTGCTCGGCGAGGACCCCGTTATCGGCCATCCCGCCCTCGTGGCGCTTCAGCGGCACGCCCTCGCGCCGCGGGATGACGTGGACGTGCAGGTGGAAGACGGTCTGGCCGCCGGCCGGCTCGTTGAACTGGAACACGGTCAGACCCTCGGCCCGGAACGCAGCCTTCACGGCGCGGGCGACCTTCTGGACGCTCGCCATCAGGGCGCCGAGCGAGTCCGGGTCGGCGTCGAGCAGGCCCCGGGCCGGCGCCTTCGGGATCACCAGCGTGTGGCCCTCGCCCTGGGGCATCACGTCCATGAAGGCCAGGGTGTGGGCGTCCTCGTAGACGCGGTGGCAGGGGATCTCGCCCCGCAGGATCTTGGCGAAGATGTTGTCGGGATCGTAGCGGGCGTCGGCCATGCTGCCTCCGGGACTCCTTGAGCGGCCGCAGGTTGCACGGGGCACCGGCCCGCGTCCACACGGGAACAACCTGCGCGCCGCAATGCTTGCATCGCCGCGGCGGCGGCGCCGTGCCGGGGTCCGAGAGCCCGGCGTCCCCCAGACCGCGCAGGGAGTTCCGGATGGCGCACGAGAGCACGGGAGCGATCTACGCGGCGGCGGGCGCCAACCTCGCCATCGCGGCGGCGAAGTTCGTGGGCGGGGCGCTGACCGGCTCGACCGCCATGCTCGCCGAGGGCGTGCACTCGGTGGTCGACACGGCGAACCAAGTGCTGCTCCTCGTCGGCATGAAGCGGGCCGAGCGCCCGGCCGACGCCCGTCACCCGTTCGGCTACGGCCGCGAGATCTACTTCTACGCCTTCGTGGTCGCGCTGATGATCTTCCTCGGCGGCGGACTGTTCGCCGTCTACGAGGGGATCGAGCGGGTCCGCCATCCCGAGCCGGACGTGGATGCCGAGCTGTTCGGCTACCGCCTGCCCGGCCTCTGGGTGAACGTCGCGATCCTGGGCTTCGCCATCGCGGCGGAGGGCACGTCGTTCTTCGTGGCGATCCGCCAGTTCTGGGCCGAGAAGGGCAAGCACTCCGCCGTGCGGGCGATCCGGCGCAGCAAGGATCCGACCCTGTTCACCGTGCTCGCGGAGGACACCGCGGCCCTGATCGGCCTCCTGATCGCGCTCGCCGGCGTGGCCCTGTCCCACCTCCTGGAGATGCCGAGCCTCGACGGCTGGGCATCGGTCGGCATCGGCCTCGTGCTGATCGGCATGGCGGCGTTCCTGATGGTCGAGACCCACGGCCTGCTGATCGGCGAGGCGGCCGATCCCGAGGTCGTGGCGGCGATCGCGGAGCTGGTCCGCGGCGAGCCGGGCGTGGTCCACGTCAACGAGGTGCTGACCCAGCACCTCGGCCCGTCCGACATCCTGGTCAATCTCAGCATCGACATGACCGACGATCTCAGCGCCGGCGAGGTCGAGAGCCTCGTCACGCGCCTCGACCGGGCGCTGAAGGCGCGCAGCCCCGACGTCACCCGGGTCTTCATCGAGATCCAGCAGCAGGGCGACCACAAGGTCCGGGCGGCGGCCTGAGGGGTGCCGCCTCGCCGGCGCGCACGGACCTCTGTCAGGCGGCCGCACCGGGCGTCGGGGCCGGCGCGAGCACGCCGTCCCAGGGGACAGGCGACGGGAAGACCTCGTCGAGGAAAGCGAGGAACGCCCGCACGTTCGGGCTGCCGCGCCGGCTCTCCGGCCAGAGCGCCGTGAAGACCGAGCGCTCGACCGCGAAGTCCTGCAGGATCGGGATGAGCGCGCCCCGCCCGACATGCGGTGCGGCGATGTAGGTCGGCGAGATGCCGATACCGCCACCGGCCACCAGCACCGCCGTCACCGCGTCGCTGAAATCCGCGACGATGCCGGTATCCGGCGTGATCTCGACCCTGCGGCCGCCCACGTGGAACGGCCAGCGCAGGGCCTGCCCCGTGCTCTGGAAGCGGAAGTTCACGCAGTCGTGGTGGACCAGATCGTCCGGATGCCGCGGCGTGCCGCGCCGCGCCAGATAGGCCGGGGCCGCGAAGGCGCAGACCCGGTGCGGCGCGAGGCGGCGCGAGACCAGCCGGGAATCCGCGAGGTCGCCGACCCGGATCGCGACGTCGATGCCCTCCTCGATCAGGTCCACGAAGCGGTCGCTCAGGCGCAGGTCGACCGACAGCTTCGGATGGCGCGCGCGGAAGCGCGGCAGGGCCGGCGCGAGCAGGTGGACGCCGACCGGGATCGACGCCGCCACCTTCAGGGTGCCGGCGGGCTCGGAGCGTGCCGCGACCGCGGCCTGCTCGATCGCCTCGGCCTCGCGGAGGAGCCGCAGCGCGCGCTCCTGCAGGTCGCGCCCCTCCGGCGTCAGGGTCAGCGAGCGGGTGGTCCGGGTGAAGAGGCTCACGCCGAGCCGCGCCTCCAGCCGCTGCACGCTCTTGCTCACCGCCGAGGGCGAGATGCCGAGGGAGCGGGCGGCCGCCGAGTAGCTGCCGAGGGAGGCGGAGCGGGCGAAGGCGACGATGCCCGTGAGCCGGTCGAGGCCGATCTGTTCCATGACGGCACGACTGAAGCGAAGAGCGGACCGATTATCAAGGAAGGGTCGCTGGCCCAATCTCCCGTCCATCGGCGCCGCGCTGGCGACGACCGGCCAGGTTTCCCGCCATGAGCAGCACCCTTCAGGATCGCACCGTCGTGGTCTTCGGCGGCACCTCGGGCATAGGCCTCGCGGCCGCCCGCCAAGCCAGGGCGGCGGGCGCGGAGGTCGTCGTCGTCGGCCGCCACGCGGCGGGCGCCGAGCGCGCCGCGGCGGAGAACGGCTTCGCCGGCTGGCGCGCCGCCGACGTGACGCGGCCCGAGACGATCGCGACCGCTCTGGCCGACATCCCCCGCGTCGACCACCTCGCGCTGCTGGCCGGGACCTTCGTGGCCGGCAGGGTCCTCGAGGCCGAGGTCGAGCACCTCGCGCGGGCCTTCGACGAGCGAATCTGGGCTGCCATTCATGCCCTGCGCGCCCTCGGCGGCCGGCTCGCCGGGGACGGCTCGGTCACCCTCATCTCCGGCGCCCTGGCGGACCGCCCGAGCGCGCAGGGGACCGCCGTGCTGGCGGCGGCGTCGGCCGCGATGGAGGCCTTCGCCCGCGGCCTCGCGCTCGAACTGGCACCGGTGCGGGTGAACGCGCTCTCGCCCGGCACCACCGACACCCCGCTCCTGGCCCGCACACTCGGCGCCCACCGCGACGCCTACGTGGCCGGGCTGACCGAGAGGCTGCCGCAGAGACGCCTCGGCACCGCCGAGGAGGCCGGTGCCGCCGTCGTCTTCCTGATGAGCAACGGCTTCATGAACGGCGAGACCCTGCACATCGACGGCGGCGGCCGCCTGATATGAGCCGCCGGCCGCCGCGCGGCACGCCCGACAACCCCCTTCGAAGGAGATGCGCGATGTCCGACGGCACGGAGGCCGCGCCGGCGGCAGAGCCCGACTACGACCGGCTGCTGCGCGCCAATCTCGCGCGGATCTTCAACGCGCGGGACGCCGGCGCGCGGGCGGCCGCCCTGGCCGAGCTCTACGTGGCCGAGCCGACCCTGTTCGAGCCGGACAACGTCGTGCGCGGGCGGGCCGCGATCGCCGCGGTCGCCGGGGCGCTCCTGGACCGGTTCGGGCCGACCTTCCGCTTCGTGCCCGTCGGCACGGCCGCCGGACACCACGGCGTGGGATCGCTGCGCTGGGAAGCCGGTCCGGAGGGCGGCCCGGTCGCGGTCACCGGGACGGACGTTGCCGAGATCGTGGACGGCAGGATCGCGCGACTCTGGGTGCTTCTCGACCCGCCGCCCCCCTGAGACCGCCGCCACCGAACGCTCCGATCTTCAGTCGCTCCGGCCCACCTGCCGGAGGCTCAGCGCCCAGAGCCGCTCCTGGACGGCCTCGTCGCGGCTCTCGGCCGAGGAGACCTTCGGCCGACCGTGGGAGAAGTATCGGCCCGTGACCCCGTCCAGGCCCGGGTCGCTGGCCACGTGGAGGGAGGTCCGCGCGCCCTTCTCGGGCGTGATCAGCAACGGCCGCATCAGCGCCCAGGCCGCGCCGAGCAGGCCGCCGGTGTTCTTGGCGAAGCCGGTATTGACCACCCCCGGATGGACGGCGTTCGCCGTGATGCCGCTGTCGCGCAGGCGCCGGGCGAGCGCGTAGGTGAACAGCACGTTGGCGAGCTTGGCCTGGGCATACGCGCCCATCGCCCGGTAGCGCCGGGCGCCCTCGACGTCGTCGAAGTCGATGTGCCCCCGGTAATGGGCCGCCGATGCGACGTTGACGATCCGCGGCTTCCCGCCCGCCGCCGCCGCGTCCTTCAGCGTGTCGAGGAGTTCGAGGGTCAGGAGCACGTAGCCCAGATGGTCGAGCGCCCAGGTCCGCTCGATCCCGTCGACGGTCAGCGTGCGCCGGTCGAAGATCGCGCCGGCATTGTTCACCAGCACGTCGAGGCGCGGATAGGCCGCCCGCAGGGTCCCGGCGAGCCGGCGGATCTCGGCCTGCGCGGACAGATCCGCGCGGTGCGGCTCCACGGCGGCGCCGGGCACCGCGGCGCGGATCCTGTCGGCGCAGGCCTGCAGCTTCCCGCTGTCCCGGCCGACCATGGCGACCCGCGCGCCGAGGCGCGCGAGACCGAGGGCCGTCTCGTAGCCGATGCCGCCGGTCGCCCCGGTGACGAGGCAGACCGCGCCGCGCACCGCGCCGGCCTCAGAACACCGCCTGGCCGACCGCGAAGGCGATGACCACGATCACGATGGCGATGAGCAGGAACAGGCCGAACAGGATGCGGGCCAGCGAGCCGGCGCCGGAGGCGATGCCGGTGAAGCCGAGACCGCCGGCGATCAGCGAGATCACGAAGCAGATGAGGGCCCATTTCAGAAGGGTCATGGCGTCACTCCGGCTGCGCCCCGGCGCGGGGCCTGATGCTGCTGCCTCAACCGACGCCAAGCGAGACCGTTCCGCGGATTCGGGGCCGGTCCGCTTTTATTCTTACCCGCGTCCGGCCGCTCGGTCGGGGACGCGGTCAGCCGGTCTTCGCCACGGGCTGCGCCGGCACGTCGGCCCGTTCCAGCATGATCTCCGCCAGGGTGTGGTAGAGGCCGCCGCGGCAGATCGCCTTCGAGGCCGCGTCGGCCAGGAGCGCCGCGACCATCAGGGGGATCACCATCGCGTGGTTCTGGGTCATCTCGGTGACGATGACGAAGCTGGTGATCGGCGCCTGCAGCACGCCCGTCAGGTAGGCCACCATCCCGATCAGCACGACGGCGCCGACGGGCATGCCCGGCAGGAATCCGTGGACCGTGCCGCCGAGGCCGGCCCCGACCGCCAGGGACGGCGCGAACAGGCCGCCCGGGATACCGCTGATCGAGCTGAGCACGGTGGCGGCGAATTTCAGGGGCGCGTAGGTCCAGCCGGCCGTCGCGTCGCCGTGGAGGATGGCCTTGGCCTCCTCGTAGCCGGTCCCGTAGGCGGCGCCCCCGGAGGCGAGGCCGCACAGGGCGACGCACAGCCCGCAGGCCGCCGCGAAGATCACGGGCCGCTTCCGGATCATCCGTCCGGCCGCGCCCGGCAGGCCGCGGGCGAACAGGATGACGAGGCGGCTGAACAGGCCGCCGGCGAGGCCGCCGACCACGGCGATCAGCGGCACGATCCAGCTGGCCGCCAGCGGCAGGGCGGCGTCGGTCGTCCCGAAATAGGTATAGTTGCCGAGGAGCCCGAGCGAGGTCAGGCCCGCGGCCACGATCCCGGCCACGATCAGGCCGGAGGAGCGCGCCTCGTAGGCGCGTCCCAGTTCCTCGATGCCGAACACGATGCCGGCGAGGGGCGTGTTGAAGGCCGCCGCGACGCCGGCCGCGCCGCCCGCGAGGAGCAGCCCGGGCAGGCGCTCCGGGGTCAGGCGGCCGAAGGCGGCCATGATCGCGGCGCCGACCTGCACGGTCGGCCCCTCGCGGCCCGCGGAGGCGCCGCAGAACAGGCCCAGGAACAGGACCAGCACCTTGCCGAAGGCCACGCGCGGCGAGATCAGGGAGTAGCGGAAGCCGGTATCCCGGGCGTGGCGGGCGGCGATCACCTGCGGGATGCCCGAGCCCTGCGAGTTCGGGAAGACCGTGAGGGCGAGCAGCGCCGCGAGGGCGAAGCCCGCGGGCGTCAGCACCAGGGCGATCAGCGGCGACGGCGCGGTGAGCCGCCGGAACCCGTCCTGCGCGAGGTCGGCGCCCTTGGCCATCAGCACGGCGGCGAGGCCCACGCCGATGCCGCCCACGAGGAAGAGCAGCCGCCCGCGCCAGAGCGGATAGGCCTCCATCGAGGCCGACCGCAGGCGCATGATCGAGCGGCGGTAGCGCGACCGTTGCGGGAGCGGAGCATCCGTCGTGTCCCGCACCTCGTCCCGCTTCTCGACCATTAAAGAGCACCTCGTCCGCGCAGTGAGAGCGGACGCTATAGCGCAATGGTCAAGGAAAGGCCCCCTGCGCGGGACGGCCGAGGGCCGGCACCGGCGTGCCGGCCCCGCCGCTCAGCCGATCACCACCTGTGGTGCCAAGCCGCCCGATGCCAGCCGCCGTGATGGTGCCAGCCCCAGGGGCGATGCCAGCCCGCGTGGCGCCAGCCCCACCGATGGTGCCAGCCCCAGGGACGGCCCCAGCCGTAGGCCACCGGTCGGGCGTAGTAGACCGGGCGGTACGCGTAGGGGCGCCAGTTCGGCTTGCACCAGCCTGACCAGCCCCGGTGGAAGCCCGGGCCGCAGCCCTGGGCAGCCTCCGCCGTACCGGCCGTGGCGGCCAAGGTTCCGAGCGCGAGGAGTGCTGCGCCTGCCAGCTTCATCCGCATCGTCGTCCTCCGTTCAGTTTCGAGCAGCGCGATGATCCGGCCCCGGTCTGACCGAGTTGTCGCCGGATCATGTCCGGCCGTCCGCGACGGGCCGGAAGTGGGCTCGAAACATCCGAGGCCGGGGAAGTGTTTCTTCACGAACCTGTGCGCGCGAGACGACTGAGCCTTCGCGAAGACAAGCGTCGCAATACGCTGCCGCCCGGTCCGGTCATCGTGCGACGATTGCGACGATACCGAAGCGCCCCAGCGGCCGCGCGGCCGTCCCGCCTCAGCCCTCGGCGGCGCAGAGCTTCTCCACCGCCCGCACGTAGGCCTTGGCATCGAACTTCTTGAGCGAGTTCTCGCTCTGATAGCGGACCGTGCCGAAGATCTCGCGCTTCTGCCAGGGCCGGTCGTGCAGGCCGTACACCCAGGCGACGTTGGTGAAGGAGTTCGGATCGCGCCCGTCGAGGAAGTAGCGGTTGTTCAGGCGGAGCGTCCGCGCGAAGCCCTCCTCGGGCGACGGGGACCATTCGAGGATCTTCTTGCCCCAGTACATCCGCAGCTGGTTGTGCATGTAGCCGGTCTCGCGCATCTCGCGCATCGCGGCGTTCCAGTAGCGGTCGTGGGTCTCGCCGGCGGCGAGCTGCGCCTCCGAGTAGGCGTGGGGGCGCTCGTCCTTCGCGTGCTCGGCCAGGGTCTTGCGCGCCCAGTCCGGCACGGCCCTGTCGTAGGCGTCGTAGCCCTCCGTGTAGAAGACGTGGTTCATGGCGAGCTCGCGCCGGACGATCAGCTCCTCCAGGTAGGCGCCGCGGTCGTCGGCATCGCCGACCTTGGCCTCCCGCACCGCCAGGGCGATCTCCACCGGCGAGATCTGCCCGAAATGCAGGTAGGGGCTCATGTGCGAGGCGGCGGCCGCCTCCGGCATGTTGCGCCCCGCGCCGTAGCCCGAGAACCCGTCCTTCAGGAACGCCTTCAGGCGCTTGCGGGCCTGCGTCTCGCCACCCGTGAAGCGCTTCACCGGGCCGACCTCCCGGTCGAGGGTCATCCCGGCGAGCACCACCTCCGGATCGGAGACGTCGATCGCGCTCTTCAGCGTCAGGCGATCGGCCGCGCGCTTCACCCGGCGGGGTTTCAGCGCCGCGAGGAACGGGTCCCACAGCCGGTTCAGCTTCGGCCTCAGCGTCCGGGCGGCGTACTCGTGCTTCGGCGAGGCCGTCTCGACCGGCACGACGACGTCGCCCTCGACCTGGACGATCCGCGTCTTCACCGACTTGGCGATCTGCCGGTACCAGCCCTTCTGGATCGCGAGGTAGCCGCGGTCGAGCACGAGGAGCGCGGCGTCCTCGGCGAGGGCGATGGCGATCTCGGCGGGCGAGCACTTGCGCATGACGAAGCCGATCCCGCGCTTCTCCAGGCCTGCCTTCGCGTCCGCGAGACCCTGGAGCAGGAAGGCGTAGTGCCGGGCATTGGCCTCTGGAAAGCCGCTCGCGCCGTCCAGCAGGCCGAAGCAGGCGATGACCGGCAGATCGAGGCGGTTTCCCTCCTCGATGGCGAGTTCGAGAGCCGGATTAAACGTCGCCCGGTTGGCCTGCTGCAGGAGATACAGGACGTAGGCGCCGTCTTCGCGCGGCTCGACATCGTTGAGGATCCGGATCCGTTCGCCCTGGATCGCCATGCTCACCTGCTCCTTGCTTGGCGCGCCGCGCCGGAACCTTGGCCGGAGAAGGTAGAGCGGGCGGGATTTTCGTCCGTCCGGACCGGACGGATGAAAAGCCGCAGTCGAGGCGACGGGCCGAACTCCGGCTCCAGCCGCCAAACCCCCGCCTCATCAGGGACTTGCACGGCGATCGATCGCTCCCGCCCGCGACAATGCAGGTTTCGATCGCGCTCGACGGCCTGCGACATTTTCAACACAGGCGGGAAGCGACGCGTGCGCGAGCGCACGAAAGGACAGCCCTGCTGTCCTGATGCTCTTGAATTTTCCGTCGAGGAGCGCAGATTGTGCAGCGCGGGAAGGCGATGGCGTCGCCCTTCCGCAGCCCTTCTTGGGCGTTTCCTCCCTAGACTTCGGGCCGCTCCTTCGGGAGTGGCCTTTTTTCTGTCCGGAGCAGGCGCGGGCCCCGGTCCGGCCCTTCCACGGGCGCGTTGAGGGGCAGCGCGCTTCCCGCGCAGGCGGGGCGCCCGGGGCGCGACGGACCCCTCTCCGGCGGCCCTGCCTCTCTAGGAGATCCGCGCCGCCGGCGATCCGACAGGCCCTCGGCCACGGCGTGTCAGCGCGTCGCGCTGGACCCCGCCCGGCTCGCCGCCAGCGCCGCGGCCTTGCCGGCCGCCGTGTAGAGGTCGAGGCGCGCGTAGACGCCGAATTCCGAGCCGTCGTCGAGGAAACCGCCGCCCGGCCCCTGCGTCTCGGTAAGGATCGCGTTGGCCTCGTCGAGCGTCAGCGCCGGGAAGGCCGCGGTCAGCAGGTGGCCGGCCTCCGGCGCGATCTTGCCCACGTCCTCCCGCCGGCCGGCGGTGTCCGGATGCACCACGGGCAGGCCGTAGGTCTGGGTCGCCGCGTAGAAGGCGGCGTTGGCAGCCGCGTCCTTGAACCGGCCGGTATCCTTCGCCGCGCAGGCCGACACCGCGTCGCCGCAGCCGGCCTTCAGCGCCTCGGTCATCGCCGCGCGGGCCTCCGTCAGGAGCGCCCGGTAATCCGTCACGCCGACCGTCCTGTCGGCCTCGGCGGACGCCTTGTCGAGGACGGCCGGGTTCTTCCGGATCTGGCCGACATAGGCCGGATCGTTGGCGAGCAGGTGCGCGAGGGCGTGCAGCGAGGTCGCCCGGCCGCCCAGCACGTCCATGGCGTAGTGCGCCCCGACGATGATCCGGTCGTTGCCGTACTCGGCGGCGCGGGCGACCATCTGCTGGTAGCGCTCGGGCACGAGGAGCGCGAGCACCATGGACTCGGTGTAGCCGTAGGTGGTGTGCCCGCTCGGGTAGGACGGGCTGTTCACGAGGTCCTGCGAGGGGCCGCGCAGCCAGTCGAGGCTGTCGGACGCGTCACCGAAATAGTCCTTGCCGCGATACGAGAGGAGGCGTGGCAGGGTCTGGAACGGCCGCGAATTGCCGTAGCGGTCGGCGCCTGGGCTCCCGGCCGGCCGGTCGTAGGCCTTGCCGAAGACGTCGGTGACGGCACCGTTCGACAGGATCGCGGCGGCCTCGTCCGAGACCGGATGCTTGCCGTTGGTCGTGGCGTTGGCGAAGAAGTACTTGCCGGAATTCGAATCCGACTTGGTCACGTTGTTGGTGTAGCCGATCAGGTTGGCGACCGCCGGCGCGATGCTGGTGAAGGTCTTGTAGTCGCTGTAGGTCGCCTTGGCGTGGTAGGCGCGGGCGAGCGTGGTGCCGAGGCCGTCGGCGAGGTTGGCGGCGTTGCCGTCGGTGATGAAGCAGTCCTGCAGGGCGAGCTGCTGCTGCTCGGGGAACGGCAGGAGCGTCGGCTGCTTCAGCGCGCCGCTCTGGATGTCGCCGGTGACCCGCAGGTTCGCGTCGAGCGCCGCCTTGCCGTCGGGCGTCGTCTGCAGCCGGGCCACCGGGACCAGCCCGCGCAGGGCCGACAGGTTGGCGGCCGACTGTGCGAGGGCCTGGAGGGGCAGCGCCGCCCCGAGCAGAGCCAATCCGACCCGCAGCGTCCCGAACATGCAGCCCTCCCCTCGCCGATGCCGTGCCGGACGCTAGAGCCGTTCCCGATCGCGTGGCAATCGGGCGCGGCCCCGACGTCCCCATCTTTGAAGCGCCCCCGGGGCGCCGCGCCGGCCTCCCGCGGCGGCGCGCGCCTCAGCCCCGCGCCCGGGCGCGGATCATGAAGTTGTCGTAGGTGTACTCTGCCACCTGGAACCAGAGGTACTCCTCGTTGCGGAAGGTCCGCATCGCCTCGTAGACGCGGCGGAAATCGGCGTTCTTGGCGGCGATCTCGGCGTAGACGTCATTGGCGTTCTTGAGGGCGGCCTCCATGACGTCCTGGGGGAACGGCCGCAGCTGCGCGCCCCCGGCCACCAGCCGGCGCAGGGCCTGCGGGTTGCGGGCGTCGTACTTGGCCTGGACGTCGGCGCCGACCTCGGCGGCCGCGGCCCTGAGGATCCCCTGGTAGGATTTCGGCAGCGCCTTCCACTTCTCGGCGTTGAACCAGAAGTGCAGCATGGCGCCGCCCTCCCAGAAGCCGGGATAGTGGTAGATCGGCGCGACCTTCTGCAGGCCGAGCCGCTCGTCGTCGTAGGGGCCGATCCACTCGGCAGCGTCGAGCTTCTTGCTCTCCAGGGCCGCGTAGATCTCGGGGCCCGGCACCGCCTGTGGCTGGACGCCGAACTTGGCGAGCACCTGGCCACCCATGCCGCCGATCCGGAACTTCAGGCCCTGCAGGTCCGCGAGGGTCTTGATCTCGCGACGGAACCAGCCGCCCATCTGGGCGCCGGTGTTGCCGCCCGGCAGGCAGACCAGCCCGGCCTTGGCGAAGACCTCGGCGAAGAGTTCGGCGGCGCCGCCCGCCTGCCACCACGCGGCGGCGCCCCGGGCGTTGAGGCCGAAGGGCACCGCGGTGGCCAGCGCGAAGGTCGGATCCTTGGCCATGCCGAGGGTCGCCGGACCGTGTCCCATCTCGACGGTGCCGGCGGCCACGGCGTCGAGCAGGCCCTCGGCCGGGACCGGCTCGCCGGGGCCCTGGACCTGGATCTGGAAGCGCCCGTCGGTGGCCTCCGCGACGATCCGGCTGAGCGCCTCGGGGGCGCCGTACAGGATGTCGAGGGTCTTCGGGTAGGCGGAGGACAGGCGCCAGCGCAGCTCCGGGGCGGACTCGGCCCGGGCCGGCGCGGCGAGCGGCCCGGTCAGGGCCGCGGCGGCGCCGAGGCTGGCGGTCAGCACGCTGCGGCGCCGCGTCCCGGCCGCGGGGGATCGCGCGAGGTGAGGTTCGTCCAACGGCATCTCGTCCGAGCAGGTCCGACCCGTCCGGGCCGGAGCGGGGGTCGCAGGTAGCACGTGCGTGCCGGTTCTCGAAAGCCGCGGGCGGCCCGGGCAGTTCCGTGGCGCCTCGAAACCGGACCGTGCCCGTGCTAGGCGCCCGGGATGCGAACCGAGCCAGCCGTCACCCTGCACACCGTCTGCGGCCTGGAGGAACTGGCCGGCCACGGCGCGCGCGGCGTGAGCCACGTCCTGTCGCTGCTCGATCCCGGCACGCCGGAGCCCGCGGCCTTCACCGCCTACGGCGCCCACGCCCGCACGACCCTCCGGTTCCACGACTGCCTCGGCCCGGGCGACGGTCTCGTCCCGCCCGAGCCGGAGCACGTCGCGGCGATCCTGGATTTCGGGCGGGCGCTCGACGGGGCCGGCCATCTCCTGGTCCACTGCCATTACGGCCTGTCGCGCTCCACGGCGGCGCTGCTGACCCTGTTCGCGCAGGCCGAGCCGGACGCGTCCGCCGCCGCCCTGGTGGAGCGGCTCCACGCCCTGCGCGAGCCGGCTTGGCCGAACGCGCGCATGATCGGCTACGCCGACGCGATGCTCGGGCGGGACGGGGAACTCAGCGCGGCGGTGCGGCGGCTGCACGCCCTGCAATTGCGGGTCCGCCCGCATCTGGCAGAGCTGCTGCGCGGCCTCGGCCGCGGCGCGGAGGTCGAGGCCGCAGAGACCTTGTGAGGTTGCCTGTGCGGGGTCCGCCCCTCACTTGCCGGCCGGCGTGAAGCTCCCGTCCTTCCACACGTAGAGCACGTAGCCCTGGGCGGTGACGTCGCCCTTGGCATCGAAGCCAACGGTGCCGAGCACGAGATCGAAGCGCTCGGTGTGCAGCGCCTGCGCGATCGGCCTCGGCTCGGTGGAGTGGGCGAAGTTGCCGGCCGCCACCAGCGCCTGCATGGCCGCGTACCCGTAGATCGTCGAGCCCGTGGGATCGACGCCCTCGGCCTTGAAGGCCTTCACGACGGCCGCGGCGGCGGGCTGCCGGCTCGGGTCGAGGTAGAAGGTCATCAGCACGCCGTTGCTGGCCGATCCGGCGATCTTGGCGAAGTCCGGCGTGGCGATGGCCGAGGTACCGAACCATTGCGGCCGGAAGCCCCGGTCCGCCGCGATCTTCACGAGGCGACCCATCTCGGCGGCGTCGCCGCCGTAGTAGACGACCTCGATCCCCGCGCCCTTCAGGCGGTCGGCCAGGGCGGCGTCGTCGGCGTCGCTCGGCGAGAACGACAGGAACAGCGCCTCGTTCACGCCGATGCGGTTGAGGTTGTCCTTGGTGGCGGCGGCGAGGCTGCGGGCCGCCGGCGTCTGGTCCTGGATCAGCGCGATCTTCCGGTCGCGGAACCGCTCGGCCAGCACGGCGGCGGACAGGCGGGCCTGATCGTCGTCGCGGCCGCAGACCCGGAAGATGTTCGGCAGCCCCCGGTCGGTGAGCCGGGCCGCCACCGAGGCCGCGGTGATCATCACCACCCCGTTCTGGGCGTAGATGTCGGAGGCCGCGATGGAGGCGTTGGAGCAGACATGGCCGACGACGAGACGGACGTTCGACCGGACGAAGTGGTTGGCCACCGCCATGGCGGTGTTCGAGTCGCAGGCATCGTCCTGCACGTCGAGGGTCACGGGCTGGCCGTCGAGGCCACCCATGGCGTTGGCGTCCCGGGCGGCGGCCTCGACGCCGCGCAGAACCTGCTCGCCGACCGCCACGTAGGGACCAGACCGCGGAACCGCGACGCCGACCACCACGTCGGCCACCGCTTGGGTGGCGGGCAGGAGCGCGAGACACAGGCTCAGGGTGATCAGCGCGGGCCGGAGCGGCCCGTGGGCGGGGACGAAACGTCCGATCTTCATCGGGCTCTTCTGGGCATCCTTGCGCGACACGTCGGCGCGACGGCGGATGCGGCTCCGTAGCCTCGATCCCGCCCCGCACCCAGTGCCCATACGCGAGGACGCGGCGAAACGCGATTTTTTTCCGCGGCGGTCCTGTCGACGACCCGGTCCCTACTTGGCGTAGGCGTAGGCCGTCGCGGCGGAGGCGACCGGTCCGGTGACGCCGTTGAAGGCGGTGAGGACCTTCTGGACCTCGGTGAAGGGGGCGTTCGACACGTAGATCAGATCGCGGTTGCGCATCCGGAACGCCTGGGACACGAACAGGCTGTTGGGGTCGCGCATGTCGATCCGGTAGACCACCGGCACCAGAGGCGTGCCCAGAAGCTTCGAGCCGGGGCTGAGCCGGCGCACGACGCTGGCCGGCTCGAACCGGAAGATGAACGTCCCGGCCGGGTCGGCGGCGAAGTCCGACAGGCCGCGCGCCTTGGCCAGCGCCTGCGCCAGCGTGATGCCGTCGGCCTGGAACGGCAGCTCGGTGCTGTTGCCCAGCGCGCCCACCGCGATGAAGGTCTGCGGGTCGCGCACGAGCGTCAGCACGTCGTTGGGCCGCAGGTAGATGTTCTCACGCGGGTTCGACACCACCGTGGTCAGCGGCACGGTCGCGGTCACCGGCCCGCGCGAGAGCCGCACGAAGGTCTCGTTGAC